>JBBRED010000179.1:0-16900 GCA_038203335.1 Haliangiales bacterium
CACCGCGGCCGCGCTCGCACCGACGATCACTGCGATCGGAGACCGCGTGGCGAGCGCGAGCCTCGCGGTGCGCCGGAGCAGCGGCTCGCCCGCGACGGCCACGAGCTGCTTCGGGCGACCGAGGCGCGACGAGCTGCCGGCGGCGAAGATCGCGCCGACGACGGTCATCGCGTGTGGATCGTGGGCCGCGTGCGGAGGCGCGCGGCGGTGGTGCCGCGGATCGCGGCGAGCGCCTCGGCGATCACGGAGAGCGCGATCTCGCCGGGCGTCTCGGCGCCGAGGTCGAGACCGACCGGGGCGTGAACGCGCGGATCCTCGAGCGCGCCGGGGGCGGCGATCTCGACGGTACGGTGGCGCGGCCCGAGCACGCCGATGTACGCCGCGCGCGACGCGACGAGCATCGCGAGCGCGGCCTGATCCCGGCGCTGGTGGTGGCTCATCACGATCGCGACGGCGCGGTCGCTCGCGTCGATCTGCGCGCGCACGGCGTCGAGATCCTGATCGAGGAGCTTGGCCTGCGGAAATCGCACGGCGAGCTCGAACCGCGGCGCGCCGCTCCACACGTGGACGGTCCAGCCGAGACGCGCGGCGCTCTCGACGAGCGGCACCGCATCGAGGCCCGCGCCGAACACGTAGAGCTGGATCGGTGGGACGATCGGCTCGACCAGCGTGTCGCCGTCGTGCCACGGCTTGCCGCCACCGGTGTGCTCGACCACGCGATGCGCGCCGAGCGCGGGACCGGCGAGGATCGTGGCGATCGCAGCGGCGCGGCCGGTCGCGAGGACCTCGGCGGCGAGCGCGAGCGGATCGCCGGGGCCACCGCGCTCGAGCAGGATGTCGACCACGCCGCCGCAGCCGAGCACGGCCTCCGGATCATCGGGATCGGTGGAATCGAACGTGACGATCACCGGTCTGTCCTCGGTCTTCCACAGACCGGTGCGCACGAGGCTTCCCTCGAGGCAGCCGCCGCTCACCGAGCCGGCGATGCGGCCGCGCGCCGAGAGGATCATGCGCGCGCCCGGGCGCCGGTACGACGAGCCGTGCACGCGCACGACCGTGGCGATCACGAACGGCTCGCCGGCGGCGCGCAGCTCGGAGGCCGCGGCGATCAGCTCGGCGCTATCGAGCATCTAGGGACACGCTCCCTCGCCGGCGACCCACGTCTTCACGGCGTCGACGAACGCGTCGTGCGACATCGGCGGCAGCGTGCGCTTGCCACCCGGCGCCCAGCCCCACAGTACGAGCGGCTCGTGCTCGACGTGCTCGACGAGCTGCGCGAGCGTGCGGTGCCCGTTTCGCTCGGGGTCCTTGAGCTGTTCGCAGAGGGCGGTCACGGTCTTCCCCTGGAATACCATCGGCATCTCCGCAGGGGGAAGGTTCCAGCCCTTCCCGCCCGGCGGGCCGCCGTCGACGCCGACGGCCTCGGAGTTCTTCTCCTGGTGGCACGTCGAGCACGGCACGCCGGCGGCGACCGAGGCGCGCGAGATGTTCTGCTTGTGCGCCGTGCTCGCGTCGGTCTGCAGCGGCGCGTTGCCCGACGGGTGACAGTTCATGCAGCGCGGCGACTGGAGCACCCGCGCGACATCGACGAACGCCTTCTTCGCGGCGTCGGCCTTGTCGCCGCCTTGGGCGACGGCGAGCGCCGACACGACGACGACCGACGCGAGACCAGCGGCCGCGAGGACGAGCTTGTTCACTTCGCACCTCCCGTCGCCAGGCTGGCGGGGCGCGGATCGCCCTTGGCCTCGTCGAGCGCGCGCTGGAGCGGCATCCTGCGCAGCCGCTTGCCAGTCAGCGCGAAGATCGCGTTCGCCACGGCGGCGGCGATCGGTGGCAGGCCCGGCTCGCCGACGCCGGTGGGATCCTCGTCGCTGTCGAGCACCTGCACGATGATCTCGGGTGCTTCGAACATGCGCAGCACGGGGAACGTGTCGTAGTTGCGCTGCTGCACCACGCCGTCGACGATCGTGATCTCCTGATCGAGCGCGGCCGACAGCCCGAAGATGATGCCGCCCTCCATCTGCGCGCGCACCACGTCGGGGTTGACCGCGATGCCGCAGTCGACCACGCAGTAGACGCGGCGAACCTTGATCCGCCCGTCGACGATCTCGACATCGGCGACCTCGCCGACCTCGGTCTCGAACGAGAAGTGCCGCGCGATGCCGCGCCCGATGCCCGTCGCCGGCGCGCTGCCCCACTTCGACAGGATCGCCAGCGCATCGAGCACCCGCGCCTGGCGCGAGCCCTCCTTGACGTGCTTCCGGCGGAACGCGAGCGGATCCGCCTTCGCGGCGTACGCCATCTCGTCGATGAAGCTCTCGGCGGCAAACCCCGTGACCGAGTTGCCGACGGAGCGCCAGCTCGCGACCGGCAGCTTGGTTCGCACCGGCGACGCGGTGATCGTGATGTTGGGGATCTGGTACGGCGTGTTCTTGAGCCCCTCGGTCGCGAACAGGTCACCAACGGAGCTCGTGGAGAACATCGCGAGCAGCGAGTCCACGACCATGTTCTTCATCGCGTTCGGGATGCCGGGCAGCGCCGCGACCAGCAGCTCCTGCGAGGACAGCGCGATCAACTGCGAGATCGCGTGCGCGCGCAGCGCCGTGGCGTGGCCATCCGCAGCGAGGCCGCCGTCCATCTTGATGGCGTAGATCGGCCGGTAGAAGCCCTGTGTCATGTCGCTCTCACGCGACCACACGAGCTTGACCGGGCGCTTCACGCGCCTCGAGCACACCGCCGCCTGGGCGACCACGTCGGCGAGCGCGCGCCGGCCGAAGCCTCCGCCCGCGAGCGTGACGTGCACCTGCACGTCGTCCATATCGATCCCGAGTGCCTCGGCGACGAACGCCTGCGTGATCGTCGGACTCTGGGTCGGCGCCCACACCTCGGCCTTGCTGCCGTTGACCGAGACCGTCGCGTTCTGCGGCTCCATCGGAGCGTGACAGAGGTACGGCGCCTCGTAGATCGCGGTCAGCTTGGTCGCGGCCTTGCCGAGCGCCTTGCCCGCGCTGCCCGTCTCGAACGTCACCGCACCGTCCTCGGCGTCGTAGGCGCGCATCGCGGTCGCGAGCTTGGTCGTATCGAGCCCGGCGGTCGCACCCTTGTGCCAGGTCACCACCACGTCGCGCGCCGCGGCGATCGCCTGCCAGTACTTCTCGGCGACCACGGCCACGCCGTACTTGGTCGCGAAGATGTCGATCACGCCGGGGTGCTTGCGTGCCGCTGCATCGTCAACCGTGTCGGGCTTCGCACCGTAGACCGGCCCGTGGATCATCGTCGCGCTCGCCATGCCGGGCACGTTGACGTCGATGCCGTAGATCGCGGTTCCATTGATCTTTCCGCGCGCGTCGACGCGGTTGTTGGTCTTGCCGATCAGCGTGAAGTCCTTCACCGCCGTCAGCTTCGGCTTGTTCGGCACCGGCTGATGCGCCGCGAGCTTCGTGAGGTCGCCGTAGCCCGCCTCGCGCTTCGACGCCGCGTGCATCACCTTGCCGTCGCCGAACGTGCACTCGCTCACGGGCACCTTCCACTGCCCCGCGGCGGCGGCGACCAGCATCTCGCGCGCTGAAGCGGCGGCGTGGCGCACGGTCTTGAAGCCTTCCTTCATGCTCGACGAGCCGCCCGTGATCTGTAGATTCGAGCTGACCCGCATCGCCGCATGGGAGTCGGCGTACGTGGCGTCGATGCGATCGATCGGCACCCCGATCTCCTCGGCGCACAGCGTGGCGTAGCCGGTGGTGACGCCCTGACCGATCTCCGCCTTGTTGACGGTCAGCGCGATGCGCCCATCGGGCATCACGGTGATGTACATGTTCGCGGTCAGCTCGCCGGTCGCATCGGCGTGGTGGATGCGCGCGGCGGTCTTGTTACCGCAGCCGAACGTGACCGCGAGCGTCAGTGCCCCGCCGGTGGCGAGCGCGCCGCCGAGGAACCCGCGCCGTGACATGTCCATCATCTGGCCCCCGCCTTCGCGAGCGCTTCCGCGGCGCGATGCACCGCACGCCGGATCCGCGGATAGGTTCCGCAGCGGCACAGGTTCGCGGACATCGCGTCGTCGATCTCCGCATCCGTCGGCTGTGGCTTCGCGCGGAGCAGCGCCACGGCGGTCATGATCTGACCGGCCTGGCAGTACCCGCACTGCGGGACGTTCTCCTCGAGCCACGCCTGCTGCACGGGGTGCAGCGCCGGATCCGCCGAGAGTCCCTCGATCGTGAGGATCTGCTTGTCGGCGCAGTCGCCGGCGGCCGTCACGCACGACCGCTTCGGCGCGCCATCGACGTGTACGGTGCACGCGCCGCACAGCGCCTTGCCGCAGCCGAACTTCGTCCCGGTGAGGTTCGCTTCCTCGCGCAGCACCCACAGAAGGGGCGTCTGGGCGGGAGCCGCGACATCGATCGTCTTGCCGTTGACCTGCAGCTTCATGGTTAGTCTCCGAGGGTCAGGAGCGGGAGCTTGAGCGCGGCGCCGACCTGGATGACGTGGTCATCGGTCATCGCATCGAAGTAGCAGTAGCGGACATAGAGGCCGAGGACGCCGAGGCCGATCGTGAACCGCGCCGCGACGCCCTTCTGGGTCTCGCCGTTCGCGAACCGCAGCGCACCGCCACCATCGAGCCCGAAGTACTTGTGGCCGAGCTCGAGGCCACCGGTGACGTACGTGCCGTCGACGCCCCAGTCGTAGTAGGCATCCGCATAGACGCCGACGAAGTTGCCGCGGCGCACGCGCGCGAGGCTGAGCTCGGCGCCGACGTAGCCGCCCCGGTCCGCGAGCGCCACGGTGCCGCCGCTCGTCACCCCTCCGAGGAGGAACCACACCGGCTGCGAGCCGATGGTGAACGGCGGATCGTCCGCCGCCGCGTGCCGGGGTGAAGCTACGAGGAGTGCCGCCACCACTGCGCCGAGGAAGACCTTGTGCACGCGGACACGTTACAGTTGATGCGGAACTTGTCAACTCGTCGCAGCGCGACATCTTGACGATTTTTGTCACACCAGTCATAGTGCGTCGATGGAGATGCGTGACACGGAGCGCGATGGGGCTCGCCGCCGGGCGATCCTCGACGCGGCCCTGTCGTGCTTTCTCCAGTTCGGCTTCACGAAGACCTCGCTCGATGACATCGCGAAGCGCGCGAACCTGTCGCGGCCGCTCCTCTACCGCAAGTACCGGAACAAGGAGGACATCTTCGGCGCCTGCTACGACGACGTGTTCGACTCCCGCTATCCGCTCGCGAAGGAGGTCCTCGAGGGCCGCGGCAGCAGGCGCGACAAGCTCGTCCGGATCTACGACCTGATCGTCGTGGAGACGTGGGCGATGGTGATGGAGACGCCGATGGCCAAGGAGTTCTACGAGGCGTGCATGCGCGTGATCCCGGAGATCCACGCGAAGCACGAGAAGCGGCTCTACGAGCTCACGCGTGCGCTGTTCGACAGCAAGGAGGCCACCGACGTGTTCATGCTCTCCGTCGAGGGCCTGATGAGCGACCTGCCCGGTGCGGCCGTGTTGCACAAGCGGATCGCGCTGCTCGCCGAACGCTTCGCGAGCTGATCCCACGCTCGGGCATCGCGACGCGATGCGGAGGACGATCGCGTGGTACACGGATGGCATGCATGACGCGATCGCCCGCGTGCCCGACCCGCTCAACGAACCCGTGCTCGGCTACGCGCCGGGCAGTGCCGAGCGCGAGAAGCTGAAGGCACAGCTCGCCGCGATCGAGAGCTCCGCCATCGAGATCCCCTGCGTCGTCGGCGGCGAGCGCATCCACACCGGCAAGCTCCGGGACGTGGTCATGCCCCACCGCCACAAGCACGTGGTGGCGAAGTTTCACGCCGCGACCGATGACGTCGCCCAGCGCGCGATCAAGGCGTCGCTCGCCGCGCGCCGCGACTGGTCCAACATGCGCTGGGAGTCTCGCGCCGCCGTGCTGCTGCGCGCCGCCGAGCTGCTCGCCGGACCGTGGCGCGCGCGGATGAACGCGGCCACGATGCACGGCCAGAGCAAGACCTGTCACCAGGCCGAGATCGATTCGGCCTGCGAGCTGATCGACTTCTGGCGGTACAACGTTCACAACGCGCAGGAGATCTACCGCCAGCAGCCGAACAGCTCGCCCGGCGTGTGGAACTCGATGGAGCTGCGCGCCCTCGAGGGCTTCGTGTTCGCCCTCACGCCGTTCAACTTCACCGCGATCGCCGGCAACCTGCCCACCGCGCCCGCGCTGATGGGCAACACCGTGGTGTGGAAGCCGGCCGAGACCCAGGTGCTCGCGGCCTGGCAGATCTATCTCCTCCTCGAGGAGGCCGGTCTGCCGCCGGGTGTCATCAACTTCATCCCGGGCCTCCCGCACGGCTCCACGAACCTCCTCCTCGATCATCCGGCGTTCGCCGCGATGCACTTCACCGGCTCGACCGACGTGTTCCGCGCGATGTGGCGCCGCGTCGGCGAGAACCTCGACACGTACAAGTCCTACCCGCGGCTCGTCGGCGAGACCGGCGGCAAGGACTTCGTGATCGCGCACCCCTCCGCGGATCCGAAGGCGCTGATCACCGGCCTCGTGCGCGGCGCGTTCGAGTACCAGGGCCAGAAGTGCTCGGCGGCTTCGCGCGCGTACATCCCGCAGTCGCTGTGGAAGCAGATCCAGCCGGAGCTGTGCGAGACGATCGAGAGCTTGAAGGTCGGCGACGTCTCCGACTTCACGAACTTCATGGGCGCCGTGATCAAGCAGGGCGCGTTCGACAAGCACACCGCCGCGATCGCCGAGGCCAAGGCGACCGCCGGCATGAAGGTCGTCGCCGGCGGCACCACCGACGGCCGCGAGGGCTGGTTCGTCCGCCCCACGCTGATCACCACCGAGAACCCGAGCGTCCGCCACATGGTCGACGAGTTCTTCGGCCCGATCCTGACCGCGCACGTCTACCCCGATGGCGCGTGGGCGGAGACCCTCGAGCTCGTCGATCGCACGTCACCGTACGCGCTGACCGGCGCGGTGTTCGCGCGCGATCGCCGGGCCGTCGTCGAGGCCAGCACCGCGCTGCGCGACGCGGCCGGCAACTTCTACATCAACGACAAGCCGACCGGCGCCGTGGTCGGGCAGCAGCCGTTCGGTGGCGCGCGCGCCTCGGGCACCAACGACAAGGCGGGCTCGCACCTGAATCTGTTGAGATTCGTCTCGGCCCGCACGATCAAGGAGACGCTGTCGTCGCCCACTGACTGGCGCTACTCGTTCCTCGACAAGCCCTGACGTTCACAGGCGGACCCCGGCGGCCGCAGAAGCGGCACACGCGGTGAACAGGAACGCCTCCATGATCGTTGCCGACCGCGCAGTACGAGGACTTACAGGTAGTTGGCGTCCACGCCAGCTGATGCACGCGACCAATCGTCTGGTCGCATCGCGTCGCACCCCTGGTGAGACGACGGGGTCAACTCCATGATGCGCGGGGAAAATATGAATCGAAAGTTGATCGGCGGCGTGGTCGCAGCCGCTGTCGCGGCTGTCGCGATCTGGTTTCTGTTCCTTCGTGGCAAGCACGACGACGGCGCGAAGACCGCGGAGCCGGTGCGGCCCGCGGAGATCAAGCCGACCGCGACCACCACGCCGACCAAGGATGACCACGCGTCACCGGCGCCGCGCGGCGTCGCCCCGAAGTGGGCGCTCGATGTGGACCGCGAAGGTCCGCTGCAGCTCGAGGGCCAGGTTGTTGGCCCCGATGGCAAGCCGGTCGGCGGCGCGTCGGTGCGCCTCGCGTCGGTGCCGCCACGCACCGCGACCTCGGAGGAGGACGGATCGTTCTCGTTCGAGAAGCTCTCGGGCCGCACGTACCAGCTTCGCGCGTCGAGCGGAAAGCTGATCGGATCGGCGACCTACAAGCTCGTCGACAAGGGAGACCCCGTGGTCATCCGGCTCACCGAGGGCGCATCGATCGTGGTGACCGTGAACGGTGATGATGCGAAGCCGATCGCCGCCGCCGATGTGAAGTCCGACGTCGAGCACAGCGCCAAGACCGACGCCCAGGGCAAGGCGACGCTCGAGCCGGTGGAGCCGGGCTGGGTCGCCGTGCACGCGCAGGCCGACGGCTACGCTCCCGCCACGGCGTTCACCACGCTCGGCTCGTCGGGCGCGAGTGGCCAGATCACCATGACCCTTCACAAGGGCTACGCGGTCTCGGGCAAGGTCGTCGACGAGGCCGGCACCCCGATCGCGAAGGCGAACGTGGACTCGAGCGAGGGGATGTGGGACTTCGGCAAGAACGCCGCGGACGACGTGACCACCGACGACAAGGGTCAGTTCACGATCGCCGCGCTCGCGGCCGGTAGCCACACCCTGACCGCCGTCGACGGCGAGCACGCTCCCGCGCGTTCCACGCCGATCACGGTGAAGGATCACGCGGTCACGGGCATCGTGATCACGATGAAGGCCGGCGGTCGCGTCGCAGGGAAGGTGGTCGACAAGGATCGCCGTACCGTGCCGTTCGCGACGGTCCGGATCTCCGGCAAGGATGCGAACGCGTGGATGGTCGCGGCTCGTCAGGCCACCACCGACAAGGACGGCGCGTTCGAGCTGCGCGGGCTGGCGCGCGTGAAGCTGCAAGCGCGCGCCGAATCCGATGTCGCCGCGAGCAAGATCGTCGATCTCGATCTGGAGGCCAAGAGCGAGGTCGCGAACCTCGAGGTGGTGCTCGACGTCAGCGGCACGATCGCGGGCACCGTCGTCGACGACAAGGGCCAGCCGGTGCCCGAGGTCGCGGTCAACGCGTTCCCCGACATCATGGCCGGTGCGAGCGGCGAAGGCCTCGCGCTCGCCGGGATGTCCAACACGACGACCGACGGTGCGGGTGGCTTCGTGATCCACGGCCTGCCCGATGGCGCGTACAAGCTGTGGGCCGCGCGCGCGAGTGCCGGTCTGCAGGAGTGGGGACAGCAAGGCACGTCGGCAAAGACCGGCGACAAGGGCGTGAAGATCACGCTGCCAGCCCCGGGCGGTCTGAAGGGCTCGGTCGAGATCGACGGTGCGGGCGCCCCCATCGCCGCGATGGTGCAGGTCAGCCAGCAGCCGGCGACGCCGGCGAAGGCCGGCGCGTTCGACATCAAGGACGTCACGCCGGGCACCTACGACGTCACGTTTCGCAGCCCCGAGTTCGCGGAGTTCGTGAAGCGCGATGTGAAGATCGAGCCCGGCAAGACCACCGACCTCGGCAAGGTCGTGGTGTCGAAGGGCCGGAAGCTCACCGGCAAGGTCGTCGACCACAACGGCACGCCGGTCGCGGGCGCGAAGATCAAGGTCGGCGAGATGCTGTTCTCTGCCGAAGGGAACGAGGATCAGATGGAGCAGTTCGAGCAGATGGGCGGCGTGCGCGTGGCGATCTCGGATCAGGCGGGCGAGTTCACGATCATCGGCGTGCCGAAGAAGGCGATGAACGCGATGGCCAACCACCCGGAGACCGGCCGCTCGCTCGCGGTCGCCGTGCCGGAAGGTACCGACGATCCGCCGCCGATGACGCTCACGCTCCGCGGCTTCGGCTCGATCACCGGCAAGGTGACGTCGAAGGGCAAGCCGCAGCCGCACGTCACGGTCAGCGATTCCTCGAAGGGCGGCGGCGCGGCCGCGAACTTCGCGCAGACCGATGACGAAGGAAACTTCACGCTCGCGAAGGTCCCCGAGGGCGCACACGTGGTGCAGGCGATGAAGACCGAGATGATGTCGATGAAGGCCGCGACCGCGAACGTCGTGGTCACCGCCGGCAAGGAGTCGAAGGTTGTCATCGATATCCCGATCGGAACGATCTCGGTGACGGTCAGCGTGAAGGCGCTGGCGAACAACAAGGTCGATGCCGCGCAGGTGTTCCTGTTCGCCGGCGTGGTCGCGTTCGCGAACGGCAAGCAGCTCACCGATGGCTTCCTGCAGGGCGGCGCGCAGGGCATGAAGTTCTGGCTCGGCGGCTCGATGCCGATGCCGAAGTTCGACGAGCTGGTCGCGGGCACCTATTCGGTCTGTACGGTCCCGATCACGGGCTCGATGAGCGATCCGACGTTCATGCAGCGGATCCAGGAGAACATGCAGACCATCCGGGTCTACTGCAAGACGGCGAAGGTCGCGGCGAGCCCGACGGAGCAGACCGTGACCTCGGAAGTTCCCGCGATGACACCGTTTCCAACCGCGCCGAACTGACCGGCTAGTCGCGTATGATGCCGGGATGGAGCGAGATTCGCGCAAGCGTCCCGCACCCGGCCCCGAGGCGGCCAGCGCGGAACCCACCGCCGGCAAGCGAACGCTGACGGCCGCGGTCCCCCCACGGGCCCGGCGTGACAACGAGCTCGCGCCCGTCGTCGCCCCTCGGATCGCCGCGGCGAAGCCGAAGCGCGCCGAGGACGAGGAGCAGCAGGCCGAGCCGGAGACCGTCGAGAGCGAAGCGATGGCACCGCCGGTGGTCGAGGAGGCGCCCGCACCGAGGGCCGCCGAGGCGACGGTCTCCGGGCTGCCTCGACTCGATCTCGGCCGCCGGAAATCCTAGTACTCTGGACGCGTGCAGCGCCTCCTCCTCGTCGCGATTCTCCTCGGTGGTTGTGAGAGCAGTACCGGCGGACCGTGCAGCGCGAACGATCTGTGCGCGGACGGCGCGGTCTGCGACTTCACGGCGGAGATGGGTCCGATCTGTGTCGACGCCGATGGCGACGAGGACGGCGATGGTCTTCCGAACAGCAAGGACTTCTGCCAGCACCAGATGGGCGGCGCGTTCGACGAGGATCTGGATGGCTATGGCGACGATTGCGATCGTTGCCCGATCGCACCGCCGCCGGCCACGCCCGACACCGATGGCGACGAGGTCGATAGCCCGTGCGATCCCGATGCGAGCCAGCCCGGCGATCGCATCGTGGTGTTCGATGGCTTCAACGGCGGCGCGTTGCCGACCAACTGGAAGGCGACGCCGGGATGGACGTTCCAGGGTGGCGAGGCGAAGATCGATCCTGTCTCGCCCACCGATGTCGCCACGCTGACCGCGCCACTGTCGCTGGTCTCGACGAAGATCGCGATCCTCGCGAAGTACCGGGTCGATCGCGTGTCGACCGGCGCGACCGAGTCCGCGGCCTCCGTGATCGGTGTCGATCGCCGTCCCGCGGGCGCCACCACGATCACCTGCGGCGGCTCGCGCGTGGGCACGATGGATCGCCTGACGCTCGACACCGGCATCGCCGGCGCGATCGACAGCATGGACGCGCTGTTCGATCCCGCGAGCGAGTACCGCGTGGCGCTCAAGCTCGAGGGTGCGCAGGCGCAGTGCGCGCTGATCTCCTCGCGCGAGACCGGCGCCGCGCAGGCAAACCACAGCGGCGAGGCAATGAGCGAGGCCGGCGTCTCCGCGCGCGGCGCGACGATCCGGTTCAGCTACGTGCTCGCCGTGCAGCGCGGCCCGATGCCGCCGCAGTAGTCGCTACGGAGAGCGATAGCGCAGCAGCTCGAGGATCGGGTGCACCACGTGCTGCTCGCACAGCGGGCCCAGCGAGTAGACCTCCTCGTAGTGGTCGCCTTCGGCCTCGACGATGTACGGATCGTTCGGATCGAGCGCGTAGTTGTACGACGCGACGATGTACCCGACGTAGTCCTCGGCGAGACCGGCGAGCACCGGAAACCGAACTCCCGGATGCGCGAGCACGAGGTCGCGCATGTACGGCGGCTTCGGCGCCTCGTCGAACTTCGGCGGGTTCGGCTTGGCGGCGTCGAACAGCGGCCAGCCCCACGTCCAGTCCTTGCCGTCATAGCCGCCGACCCACAGCTCGGGGTGCAGCTCGCCCGGCGCGGTGACCAGGCCGAGCGGACCGACCTGCACGTACGTGGCGCGCAGCGGGAGCCACGGGTAGTTGCCCTCGTCGATCGCCTGATCCGGATCGTAGCCGATGAGCGGGTGCGGCCCGAGCAGCGAGATCAGGAACGCGACGTGGAAGAACGTGTTCTCGATGCGCGCCGCGTACGTCGCGCTCTTGAACGAAAGCGGGAGCTCGCTGACCGATTCGCCCGTGGTCTGGAGCGCCGTCAGCGCCTTCGCGGCCGCGTTCGTGCCGAGCGCCTCGTCCATCGCCGAGCTCTCCATCGTGATCGGCACACCGCCGGGCCCCGGCGGGTGGGTGCCGCGGATCGAACCGATCTGCCCGCCGAGCGCACCCTGCACGAAGATCGTCACGCCGCCGAGGCCGGCGAGGTTCTGCAGCGCGTACTTGCTCTCGGTCGTGAGCACGCCGTTCTCGACGTGGTCGCGCAACCAGTGCGGGTAGTGCGCGGTGAGCTTGGCCTCGACGGAGTCATCGAAGTGCGAGACCTCGGGGTGGTCCGCCCAGTTGACCAGGGTTCCGATGGTCTCGTTCGGCGCAGCGACCTTCACGAACCGCGCGATCGTCAGCGTGGGATCGAAGATCACCGGATCGCGGATGTCCTTGTTGAAGTCATCCGTCTTGCTCATCGCATTCGCGGGATCGTTGATCAGCTTCGTCGACGCGATCACGAGCTGCGCCGGCTGCGCCGTGGTGACGGCGTCCTTGATCGCGGCGACCGACGCCGTGTACAGGCTCTGCAGCACGAACGGCTGGCGCCCGGTCGCCGTCGCGGTCGGGCCCCACAGCCCGACGGTATCCGGACCGTCATGCGCGTGCGTGGCGCCGATCAGGATGTGATCGATGTCGAGACCGGCGAGCGCCGGATCCTTGCGGATGATGTCCATGTCGCCGGAGAGGAGGCCGATGGCATCGACATAGAGGATGACGAACGTCATGTCGCCTTCGACGAAGGCCATCGCGCGCGCCTCGACATCCGTGTTCACGCCCTGCGCCGCGCGGCCACCGCCGAACAGCCACACTCCATCGAACTTGCCGTTGCCGTTCTTGTCCGTGTACGGCTCGGAGCTCTGGTACTGCCGATCCATGTTCTCGTCGGTGTACGTCTCGAAGTTCTGCGGCGTGTAGATCCGCTTCCCCACGCCGACCTTCAGCACGCCATCGCCGGCGCTCGCGCAGCCAGGACCACCCGGGCACACGAGCTCGGGCTTGTCGAAGCCTTCGAGCCTCGCGTCGGCACCGCCGCCCGGCTTGTCGTCGCCGCCGCACGCGACCAGAAGGCAGCAGATAGTGAACAGGGCTCCACGCACCATGGCCCGCGTCGTACCGCGGGCCCCCACCGATGTAAACCGCGAAAAGTAGAACCGCCGTTCTACTTTGAGAGGCCGATCGGGCAGCTCACGCCCGTGCCGCCGAGGCCGCAGTAGCCGCGCGGGTTCTTGCCCAGGTACTGCTGGTGGTAGTCCTCGGCGTAATAGAACGTCGGCGCCTCGATGATCTCGGTCGTGATCGGGTCGTGTCCTGCGGCGATCAAGCGCGGCTCGTACGCTGCCTTGCTGGCGAGCGCCGCCTCCTTCTGCCCGTCGTCGAACGCGTAGATGCCCGAGCGATACTGCGTTCCGGCATCGTTGCCCTGCTTCATGCCCTGCGTGGGATCGTGGCTCTCCCAGAACACGGACAGGAGCTTCTCGTAGCTGACCTCGGCCGGGTTGTAGACCACGAGCACGACCTCGTTGTGCCCGGTGCCGCCGGAGCAGACTTCCTCGTAGGTCGGGTTCGGCGTGATGCCGGCCGCGTAACCGACCGCGGTCGAGTACACGCCCGGCACCTGCCAGAACGCGCGCTCGGCGCCCCAGAAGCAGCCCATGCCGAACATCGCCTGCTTCATACCGGCCGGGAACGGAGCGGAGATGGTGTGCCCGTTGACGAAGTGATCCGCCTCCACGCGCACCGGCGTCTGCCGGCCCGGCAGTGCCTCCTCGGGGCGGGGCATCCGTGACTTCTTGCTGGTGAAGAACATACGCGGAGTATACGGCTCGCAGCGTCGGAGGTTACCCCTTCGCGGAGGCCTGCCCGGACCGGCAGGTGCGCGTGATATACGGTCGGCATGGTCGCCCTGCTCGGCATCTGCGGGAGCCTTCGCAAGGCCTCGCTCAATCGCGCCCTGTTGCGCGCTGTCGCCGAGACCCTGCCCGACGGCAGCTCGATGGAGCTCTATCCGGCAAGCGGCATCGACCTTCCAATCTTCAACAGCGACCACGGCGAGCCCGACGCCGTGATCGCGCTCAAGGCCGCGATCGCCGCCGCCGACGGCGTGGTGTTCGCGGTGCCCGAGTACAACTACTCGATCCCCGGCGGCCTCAAGAACGCGCTCGACTGGGTGTCGCGCCCACCGCCGAAGTCACCGCTGCGCGGCAAGCCGGTCGCGCTCGTCGGCGCCGCGAGCGGCATGAGCGGCACGATCCGCGCGCAGGCTCACATGCGCAACATCCTCGTCTACAGCGATGCGCCGTGCATGCTGCAGCCGGAGATCCTGATCCCGCGCGCGCACGAGCGGTTCGACGCCGACGGCCGGCTGACCGACGAGGCCACGCGCCAGCTCCTCGAACGCTTCGGGCTTCAGCTCGCCGCGTTCGTCGCGAAGCACAGGCTGCCGTAGCGACCGCTCACGCGCGCGGCAGCGTGAACGAGAACGTTGCCCCACGGCCGGGGCTACTCGCGACCGAGATCGTTCCGCCCTGCGCCGTGACGATGCCGCGTGCGATCGCGAGCCCGAGT
The DNA here is from genome assembly GCA_038203335.1 of Haliangiales bacterium. Classification (GTDB taxonomy): domain Bacteria; phylum Myxococcota_A; class Polyangia; order Haliangiales; family Haliangiaceae; genus JABFXX01. The sequence continues at coordinate 14,590 of JBBRED010000179.1, forward strand.
CCAATCCCGTGTCGACGCGCGGTACCGGGCTCCGCCTGCCAGTAGCGCTCGAAGATATGCGGCAGATGCTCGACCGCGATCCCGGGCCCTTCATCCTCGACGGTGACCCGCACGCACGTTGGCTCGATCTCCGCGCGCAGCGAGATGCGACCATGCTTCGGCGTGAACTTGATGGCGTTGCCGACCAGGTTCGCGATGACCTGGAACGTGCGCGAGCGATCGCACAGGACCTCGACGTCGCGGTCCGGGCCGGTGGCCACGAACGCCAGATCCCGCGCTTTCGCTTGCGTTGCGAACCCGTCGGTTGCGTCGGACAGCAGCGAGCTCACGCTGACCGGGGCGATCGCGACGCTCAGGTGACCGCTCTCGAGCGACGTCCAGTCGAGCAGATCCGCGATCAAGCGCTCCATCCGCGCGCCCGCGCGCTCGATGCTGTCGACGACCGTGGACCCGGTCTCCGGGCGAAGCAGCTCCGCGGCGAGCATGATCGTGCCGAGCGGCCCACGCAGATCGTGCGCGACGACGGCGAGGATGTCCTCGCGCACCGTGATCGCCCGTCTCGCGACCTCGTACTGCTGCGCCGCCTGGACCGCCCATCCCGCTCGGATCGCCAGCGCGGTCACGAGCGCGAGATCCCCGGCGGTGTGCTCGCGATTGGACTCCGCGAACCCGAGCGAGATCACACCGATCACGCGCTCGGAATCGCGCAGCGCGACGCGGACGATCGATCGAAAGTTCGACCGCGGAGCATCCACCGGATCCGGGGTGACGGCGACGAGCAGCTCGTGCTCGCCGGTCTCGAGGACCCGCGACGGTCCCGCCGTCGCGCTCGCATCGTGACGGCGCGGCCGTACCGCGGCCAGCTCGGCGAGCAGGGCCGGATTCCAGTGATGGGTGATCGCGCGCCGGAGCTGGCCACCTTCCAGGAGGTCGATCCAGCACCAATCGCCCATGTCCGGAACCACGAGCTGCGCGACGCGCAACAGGCGGCGCGAGACATCGAGCACTTCGCCGAACATCGTGCTCGTGGCCTCGTAGAGATATCCGAGGCGTCGCTGCTCGTTCTCCGCGGCGATCCGCGCACGCTGCTCGTGGGTCAGATCGTCGGTCATGTCGAGCGTCGCTCCGTGGTCGCGCGGACGATGCGTCCCGCGATCTCGTCGAGCGCGGTCCCGGAGGTCGCGAGTCCGGCGCGCAGCGCGGCGCCCGGCATCCCCCAGACATCGCTCGTGGCCTCGTCCTGAACGATCACGCTTCCCCCGTGATCCTTCAGGTCGCGCAGTCCGGCCACACCATCCGCGCCCATCCCGGTCAGGATGACACCGATCGCGGACGCACCGACGGAACGCGCGAGCGATCCGAACAAGAACGTGGCCGACGGTCGGAAACCCTCCACGGGAGGGCCCTCGGAGAGGGCGACCTTTCCGCCCGAGACGCCCAGATGCTTGTCGTCCGGAGCGACGTAACACACGCCCGGGAGCAGAGCATCGCCCTGGCGCGCTAGCACGACGGACCGTCCGGTCGCCGACGACAGCCAGGTCGCCAGACCTTCCGCAAATCCGGACGCGATGTGCTGCACGACGAGAATCGGCAGATCGAACTCCGCCGGAAGATCGGCGAGCACCTTGCGAAGGGCATTGGGCCCTCCGGTCGAGGCGGCGATGCCGACGACCGTTCCCGAGCTCGCGGCTCCCATCGGGACGACCGCGGTCGACGCCGGTCCCTGGTACGGAGGGGTCGACGCCCAGCGGCGGACAAGCTTGACGTGCGCCATCGCTCTGATCGTCGCGATCAGATCGTGGCTCTCGCGTTCATAGCGTGCGGTCCCGGGCCCCGCGGGTTTTGCCATCACCATCAGGGCGCCGGCGTTGAGCGCGTGCATCGATCGTCGGACATCGGAGGCATCGAGGCTCGACACGATCACGATCGGGGTCGCGCGCTCCACCATGATCTGACGCGTTGCCTCGATGCCGTCGAGCCTCGGCATCTGGATATCCATCGAGACGACATCCGGCCGGAGCGCCTTGCACATGGCGACCGCCTCGACGCCGTCGCGCGCTTCACCGACGATCTCGATATCCGGATCGCGGCGGTAGATCGAGACAAGCAGCATCCTGGCCGTGACGGAGTCCTCTGCAACGAGCACGCGAAGCATCAGGTCTGCGCCTCGCTTCGCCCGGCGATCAAGTTGGCGAGGCTCCTCGGGATCTCGGCGAGCGGCGTGGTCTTCGAGATCGCCCCGGCCGCGAGCGCCGCGCGCGGCGTCTCGAAGGTCGTGCAGCTCGCCTGATCCTGGCCGAAGACGGTTCCC
>JBBRED010000180.1:0-16632 GCA_038203335.1 Haliangiales bacterium
CGGCGCGTCGCGTGGGTACGTTCGAGGGCGCGCTCGACGGCGCACAGGTCAGCGGGATCTCGATTGGCTGGGGCACGAGCGATCCGCCGCCCGGCTGGGTGTGGGCGCGGTTCGCCTAGCGCCGAGGAAAGCCCGACCACCTGGTGTGGTAGCGATCCGGCATCGATTCGACGAACGCCGTGCGAAACCACGGCACCGCGCGGCCGAGCGCCTGCTCGATCCGGATCGCGACCGGAGGAAGGCCCCGATCGGCGATCGAGCCATCCGGGTCGTACGCGGCCTGCTCACCGGGATCCGCCGGGTTGCCGCGCAGATCGAGGACGATCTTGTTCGCCATGAACGGCGACTCGGCGAGCGCGCGCACGCCACGCTCGCCGATCTGGTTGTCCCGGAGATCGAGCCAGGTCGCCCTGCTCAGTGCCTCGCAGTTCGCGATCGCGACCGCGTCGTCGTCGGTCAGCTGGGTGCGCGACAGGTTCAACGAATCGAGGCGCGCGAGGTACGGCGACGCGAACAGTGGACCAACCGGCTCGCTCCCTCCGTAGAGATCCGCGTGCTGGATCGGCGCCAGATCGAACAGCCGCTGCCCGAGCGCGACGAAGTTCCCCGGTTCCATCCGCGCAAACGCGATGAAACCACGATCGAACTCCCAGCCTTGATCGTAAGCGTTCGGGTCGCGAGCGTCGCGCACGTAGCGCTGGATGTAGTGGCCCCACTTCGCGTAGTTGCGATGCCACAGCTCCAGCTCGCGCCCCTTCATCCAGCCGCGCGGCGCACGACGTGCGCGTTCGTCGGTCACGCGTGCGATCTGCAGCCGGATGAACTCGGCGTATTCCGGATCGCTGCCCTGGATGTACTCGGCGTACGCGAGACGCGGCGCATCGTCGTCGGGCGCGGCGCTCACAGCAGCGAGCAACTCGGCGCCGGTCATAGCCATCGCCCCGCGGGATCCATGGTGTGCATCGTACCGTCAGAGGTGCGCTCCTGATAGGCGCGCGCCTGACTCGCCGTCGCCGCCAGGCCCGGTGCGAAGTTGCCACTGGTCGGCGCCGCGTCGGCAGTGCCCGCACGGTTGACGACCGCTTGCATGTCGCGGTCGGGAAACAGCTCGGGCGGGAGCGTGCGCGATTGCGCGCCGGTCACGTCGAACACCTGGGTGTGACCGTTGCGCGTGACGATGACCCGATAGCCGAGGTACTGGCCCGGAGATTCGTCGCCCGGATGAACAGAACCGACGACGGGAGCGTGATCGCGGCCCCACATCGTCTGCGCGCGCACCGTGACGCCGGGCACCCCGGCGAGCTGGTCCTGCTGGGCGCGGTGAACGACGGACTCGATCACGGCGGGCATGAGGCCGCGGCTACCGAGCGCGACCACGACGCCACCGGCAGCCTCCGTGTGCTGAGGATCGCTATCTGCCGTTCGCACCTCCAAGCCGGTCACGTTACCCGCCGCGTCGGTCGCGAGACCATCGACGTGACGTGTCGGCTCGATGATGAGCCGAGCTCCGAACCGTCGCTGGAGCTCGACCCACTGCGTGTTCTCCGCGAGACCTGCGGCGCTATCGCGACCCATCATGCGCACCGTCACAGGGGGGGTGCGCCCCTCCGTCTGCACCAGGATCACCTCGGCCGCGCTGATCGCGACACCGCCCGTGCCGGCAATAACCCACTGGGTGACCGGGTTCGTCCTGAAATCCGCCGTGCGGCAGGCTTCGTCGCCACGAAGCACGCGTGTACCCCCGCTCGCGGTGTCGGCCGCGCGGGCCCGGTCCCAGGTCTCGGCGGCGCCGAGGCTCTGCATCGCCAGCTCCGCGGCGGGATCGCTGGCAAGGGCGAGAGCGGCGGGATCGCCGCGAAGCAGCGCCTCGCGCAGCAGGTGTGCGACCTGCGCTGCGTCGGCGTCAGTCGCCCCCGTATGTGCGCCAAGCAGCACGTCGGGATCGTGGCCGAGCGCCCGCGCCCGATCACGCAGCACCAGCACCGACTGCTGGGGGGGCTGCGCGAAGGCCTCGCCAGCGAGGCGCTCGCGCGGTACGCCCGTCGACATCGTCATGTGACCGCCGATGATCACCACGATCGGCGTGCGGTCCGCGTGACCTTCGCCGGGCGTGATCGTCAGCCGCATCCGGCCATCGGGCCCTTGCGTCATCTCCGCCGTTCCGTTGACCACCCGCGCCTGCGCCGCGAGGTGATCCTCGAACGCGCGCACGGCCGCCATCGGTAGACGACTGTCCGGGCCCGCGAAGTGGTGAGGCTCGCCCATGCCGGCAGCATGGAGGCCCTGCACCTGCTGCGTGGTCTGCGCGAGCTCGGGGCTCTCATCGAGCTGCCACCGACCGCGCGCATCGATGAACAGTGTCTCGGCCGTGAGCCCCGTGACGCCACCGCCGCCGCCGACCCACACCGGATTCGAGACCTCTGCGCACTCCGTGCCTGGGGCACGCGCGGCGTGCAATCCGCGCAGCCACGCCAGCGTCTCCTCGCTCTTGCGCTGCCGTGCTTCGGCCTCCGCGCGCGCGATCTCGATCTGCACGGGCAACGGAACGCGGCCCCCGGCGAGCTCTTCAGGCCGCGGCGTCAACGGATCGAGCTCCGCCTCACGGCGCCGCGCGTCTGCATCCAGCAGCGCCTCATCACGCGTCGTACGCGTGGTCTCGATACGTTCCAGCGCCTCTTGATCCTCGAGATCGAGGGCGGTGCTCTCGCGACCGAGGCCGGTTGCAGCGTCGAACATCAGACGTGTCGCCTCGGGGCCGAGAGCACCCTCGGCGGCGAGCGCGGCCCGACGCTCCGCGGCGCCCGTAGCACCGTCGCGGAGACCGAGCTCGTTGATCAGCGCACCGACCTCGCGGCGCACGTGCGCACGGCGCGCGGCGTCGATGCCGGGCGCAGCAAGATCTGCCGCGAGCAGGTTCAACTCCGCGACGCGGCCCCAATCGTGGGGCGAGAGCGGGCCCGCCGTATGATCACCGCCATGGAGTGCATCCTGTCGCACCGGTAAGGCGCCGGCCCGTGCGCTCCGGGTCTCGGCGAGGATCTCGCCGAGCTCGTGAGCGAGCGCGCGACGGATCTCGATGTCCGCCACCCGCTCCGACAGCGAGATCGTGTGCTCGCCGCGCTGCGTGTTGACCTGCGAGCGCGCGACCTGCACGTACGGCAAGTGGGTCGTGTCGAGGGTGATCCGGATCGTGCTGCCATCGGTGAGCGTGACGATGTACCGGTTGGCCGCGCCGCCCGCGGCGATGGCCGTCACCTGGTCTGCGAACAGACTCAGCAGCGACGGCATATCGGCATTGCCGCGCGCGAGCACGGCCGCCGGCTCGGCCGTCGGACGTCCCGTGCCGATGAAGTCACTGCCCGGCACGATCGTCGCGTTGATCTCGACACCCTCGGGCGAGCGCCCCTCTTGCAGGTTGCGCCACTCGTGCAGACCGCGCTCGTCACCGTGCTCGCGACGCAGGTGCTCGAGGAGCATCCACTGCTCCGCCGTCATCTCCTCCGCGCGAGGCATCCGCTCCGGCGTTCCGCCCACGTGCGCGGCGGTGGTGGTGGGTGCGCCACCGCTCGGCACGGGGCGCGGGGACGCCGGCTCGACGGTAGGCTCGGCCGCACCCGGGGTGACCTCCGCTCGGACCGCCTCGCCCGTGAGGCGAATCAAGGTCCGCTGGGCGAGCGCGGTGCGCAGCGCCTCGCGGGCGCGCGCGAGCTCCGCCTCGATCGCAGTGCGGCTCTCGGCCGGCGCACCTTCGACCATGCCCTCGAGCGCCGTGACCGCGCGCTGGGCCGCCGCGACCTGCTCCTCCGCGATCTGCATCGCGCTCTGGATCTCCGCGATCGCGCGCTCGCCGGTCACCGCCGAGCGAGCAAGGTGGTACGCGTCCTCGGCGCGCATCGCCGCCTCGGCGGCGCCGGTCGCGTGCTCGGCGGCGTCGACTGCGGCGGTCGCGTGCGTACGCGCCTGTCCTGTCGGAGATGCTGGATCGATCGGCGCGGCGGCGACCACTGCACCCGGCGGCGCGACCGGCGCGGGGGTTGTACCTGCGGAGCGCACGACCTCGACGTCGGCCGGGGCCGTGTGCATGCGCTCGCGGTACTCCTCGGGCGATGGCGCCTCTCGGCACCAGCGGAGGAACGCGCGCTGCTGGGGTTCGGTCAGGCTCGCGCCACTGCCATTCATGTACGCGCGCGCGACCGCGTCGCGTGCGGCGAGGAACTCGCGAGCGCCGATCTGCGATCCGTTCATCACCGTCTCGATGTAGTGCTCTGCCTCTGCGTGGTTCGCGAATTCGTTCGCGTGCGCGAGGATCTCCCGCTGCGCGAAGCGCACGGCCGGTGCGTGCGTCGCGGATCCATCGTGGATCCCCATGCCCACGTCGCGAACACCACCGATCCCCGACTCGGCTGCGCCGGTCGCCATCTCGGCCAGACCACCGCCGTGCAAGGCCGCATCGATCGCTCCCTGGCGCAGGTTCGTCGGCAGCTGCGACGCGATCTCGGCGAGCACGCGACTGGCACCGATGCGCTCGCCCACACGCACCGCTCCGTGGGCGGCCTCGGCCCCCCCGGGAATGTGCAGGCCCGCGGCCATCGTCGACACGGAGGTGCGCAGCACGTCGAGCGGGATCGCGCGCAGCTCGGCGCTGATGCGCTGCTGTGCGCGGACCCAGCCCTCATCCCAGCCGTGAACCCAGATGTCGGGCGACATCAGCGTGCCGGCCGCATTCGCGAACCCGGTGAGCCCCGTCGCGAGACCGGCGGTGGCGCCGGCATGGCCGGCCTGCTGAAGCATCGATCCCCATGTCGGCGCCGCTCGCTCGGCGACACCGGCCACGCGCTCGGCTTGCTGCAGCGCCGTTCCGGTCTCGGCTGCGACGCCCGAGAGCGACCGCATGATCTGACCCGCGTAGAACTGCGCGCCGGCCGCGACCACGCCCGTGAGCGCACCGGTCGCGATGTTGCGTAGCCCCTCGCCAGTCGCGTCGTACGTGCGACCGAGGATCATCTCGTGCGTGAGCGTGTCGCCCGTCGCCGCGGCGGCGCCGGTCAGCGCGCCCCACATCGCGACCATCCCCACCGAACCTGCGCCGGCGGTGAGCGCGGTGACCGCAGCACCGATCACGGCGGCGACGATGAGACCTGCCCAGTGCGCCGCTTCCTGGCGTGCCTGGGTGTATTCCGCCGAGCGCTCGCTGTAGTGCGCGTCGAACCGCCCGAGCGCACCCGCTTGGGCGCCGGTGATGTCCTGCGCCGCACCGGTCTCCGCCTCCGCGGCGCGCACGGTGTCCTCGCCCAGGCCGACCGCCGTGCCGTACTCACCGAACGCGCGATCGAGCTCGCGACCCTCCTCGTCACCGAAGAAGCCGTAGCCATCCCCGCGGGAATGCGCGTGGTCCTCCTGCGCGCGCTGGAAGCTCTGCTCGGCGCTCGACAGTCGCCCGCCGACGATCGCACGCGCATCGGCATCACCTTCGGCCTGGAGGCCGCGCAGCTTGTCGTCGGTCGATAGGCCCGTGATCCGCTCGAGGAGTAGATCGCGCCAGTGGTGCCACTCGGGGTTGTCGCGATGCAGCTCCGCGTCCCGCGTTCCGCGCGCACGCCGCGCCTCCGGGGTGCCCAGGATTCCGTCGAACGTATCGTTGCCCGCGTGGGATAGAAGGAGCGTCTCGAACTCCACCGATGGCTCGATCCGATAGCGCTGGAACTCGAGGCGCGCGGTCTCGAGCTCGGCGCTCTGCGTGCGCGGCGGAGCGTCCCCGTCCGCCGGCCGTGCGGCGGCGGCCCGCTGCGCTGCATCGCGGAGCTCCTGGTACCGGTTGTAGACATGACGGAACGAGAAGTTCCCGCCGTCGGTGCCGACGTACTTGACGTGCGCGACGCTCGACCACGAATCGACGATGAGCTCGGCTGACGCACCGCGGATCGTCGCCTCGATGTCGCTCTCGGCATCGTTGGCTCCCAGGAACTCGCCCACGAGCGTCGTGGATGGATCCTGCTGGCCCATCACCGCCTGTTCGATCGTGTGATGCTTCGCGTCGTCGCTCGCCTGCGGGCGAATGACCTCGCTCACCGCACGCCACACGTGGGCGCGATAGCCGCCAGTGTCGGTCGTCCGCGCGGGAGCTCGCGGCGCTGCTGCCGCGGGCGCGCCAACGGCCGGCGGCGTCGCGCTGACGTGCGGGTGGAAGTCCATGCGATAGATCTCGACGGCCTCGCGGAGCAGCTGCTCCCAGCTGCGCGAGGTGCCGTACTGGATGCGAGCGATCGCGCTCGCCTCGAGCGCGGCGAGTCTCTCGATCTCGCCCGTCGGCAACGAGCCGTCCAGGTCCGGCAGCTCGTACGTCGGCTGGCGGTTCGCGTCGAGAATGGGATTGCCGTCCGCATCCAGACGCGGGTGCGCGCCGAGCTCGGTCGCCGCGTCCGTGCCCTGCCGAGCGCCGAGCAACGTGCTCAGGGTGCCACGCATTCCCTCGTCGAACGCGAAGCGGCTCTGGATGCGCGCGACGAGCGCGGGATCGGCCTGCAGGCGATGGATCTCGTCGACGGACAGGTGCGCCACCGCCTCGTGGATCTCGCTGTCGGGCGTACCGCTGTCGAGCCCCGCGCGGATCGTGGCGAGATGATCGCTGCCGCTCGCCTCGGTGCCGTTGAGCGCAGCGATGATCTCCTGACGCTGTGAACTGCTGGGCGAGAGCGCATCGACGCGCAGCCAGAATTCGGGATCGATGCGCCAGCGAGCGCGGGCCGCGGGCGCCATCGCGCGGATGCCGGTCAGCAGCTCGGAGACGTTCGCCCAGTTGTCACCGGTGAGGCCGCTGGTTCCCGGATCGGTGCCGGCGTTGATGATCGAACCCGTGAGGCTGTGCGCCTCCGAGCTCGCGCCGCTGCGGAACAGGCTGCGGCACTCGGTCTCGATCACGGTGCGCACCGACGGGTTCGAGTAGGCGCGCAGCGCATCCTCGCGAACGCGGCGTTCGACCTCGTCCTGGTCGACCTCTCCTCCGCGATCGAGCTCGCGCGTATGGAACTCGCGGCGCCGCGCCACGTAGTCGCGGATGTCGGCGCGCATGCCTTCGACGTCGGTGGCCCCGCGCCACGACGCCTCGGAGGAATGCGACCAGAGTGCGCCGGCGAGGTCGAGCGTCCCGTTCAGGTCGGCGAACACGCGATCGAACTCGATCCCGGAGAGCTGCTGGCGCAGCGAGTCCATGATCGCGGCGTCGCCGAGGACCTGCCGCTTCTCTGCCGGCGACGCCTCGCCGACGACGCGATACAGCTCACCGCGATCCGAGCGCCCGAGCGCGTTCCGCATGCGCGTCAACACGGCGACGCGCCCCGTCTGCGCGAGATCCGCGGTCTCCGTCATCGAGCCCACGTCGCCATGGACGTGGGGCGCGTGCTGCGCTCCAGCCGGTCCCGCTTCCCGGGCCCCGTCGCCACCAACCTGGAGGCCAACGCTTCGCTCCGCTGCTTGCCGCAGGTAGAACGCGATGTCGATCCCTCCGGAGAGCCGGCGAAACTCGACGTTGATGAGCCGGAGCTCCTCGGGGCGCCGCGCGTTGATCTGATCGCGGATCAACACGACGTCGCCGGCGCCCTGGAGCTGATCCCAGATCACGCGCGCGCCGGTCTCCGCGTCGCCCGCGGCATAGCCGACGGGCAGTTCTGCGCGATTCGCGTCGGTCACCTCGGCGCGCGCCGCCGGAGCAGCGACGGCGACGGTGAACTGTGCCGCATCGACGTGCAGGAACCCGGCGATCTGCTGCGGCGTCAGGTTCCAGGTCTCGGCAGCGGCGCGCTCCTCGGGGGTCGGATCGCGTGGTGCGTCGCGCGAGCCAGCCGGATGGAGAAGAGCGTTCCGCTTCTCCGCCGCGGCCGTGATGAACGAGCGCCCGAGCTCGACAACGTGACGGTCCGGATCGATGCCGTACGAGGTCCGGTAGAAGGACGCGAACGTCGCCGGAGCATCGGCGGCGCCGTCGACACGCGCCACCATCGGCACGCCCGGCAGCACGCCCTCGACCATGCGCGGCTCCGCGGGCGCAGCGGCCACGGCACCGGCCGGGCCGGCCACCATCGTGCCGGCCGTGTACTTCGCCGCCACGGTCGCGAGTGGTACCGACGAGAACTCGCTGGAGCTGGACGTGTTCGTGCTGCTGATCGCCTGCCACAGCTGCGCCGCCGCGGTACCGAAGCGATCCGCGGGCGTTGCCTCCGGCGGTGCGGCGCCATGGCGCATCGCGCGTCCATCGATCTGCGCGCGCGTGAGCCCGAAGTCACTCAGCGTGGCATCGACCTGGGTCTCGGTAACGCAGTTCGTGATGCGCGTCGCGAGGTCGCCGCCGTCGGGAACTTCGCGGAACACGTTGACGAGGAACTCGATCGGGTAGAGGTCGTCCGCGGCGATCCCGGTGAGCTGCGCGAGCTCCGCCTTGGCGACGTTGAAGCTCGTGCGGTACACGTGCCACGCGCCCGTGATCTCGCTCGCGTCGCGCCGGGTCGCGCGATACCAGTGGGTCGCGAGCGCGCTGGCGATCGCGGCGGCGCAGGTACGCGCGACCTGCGACACCGTCACACCACCGGTGGTCACTTCACGCAGCGCCTGCTCGATCGGCACCTGTCGTGTTCCAACGGCCGCGCCGAGGCCATCCTGCGCGGTTCGTACGGCGCCGCCGATCTGGCCGACCGCCGCGGCGTCGATCCGGATGTTCAGGATGCGCTCGCAGGTCTGGCGTGCATCCTCGCCGACGCAGCGGTGGAGCCGCTCGCGGATGTCGCCGATGCGCGCGTCGGCATTCGCCCGCTGCGTCAGCTCCTGTCCCGGCACGATGTGACCACGGCGCAAGAGGCTCCGCATCGGCTCCTGTGCGCACTCGTTCTCGAAGTTGCTGAGCCCCGCGACGACCGGCGCGTCGTGCGTCCACGAGTCTGCGAACGAGAACACCGAGCGCCCGAGGGGGCCTACGAGGTTGTTCACCGTCCTCGTGAACAGCGTGTCGATCGAGCGCCAGTCGCTCTCCGCGAGGGGAGCGACGTCGCCCGCATCCGGGTTGACCTCTCCGGGACGCGGGGCGGCCGGGTCCGCCGTCTCGCGCGGATTGAGCCCCCACAGGCGCATCATGTAATCAAACGGCGAGCACGTGAGACCGTCGACGCTGACCGGCGTCGTCAGCCGCTGGATCGCATCACGGAACAGCGGATCCGATTGCAACGTGTCGAGTCGCGCGCGGTTGTTCGCCATCGTCATGAGGCCGCGAAGTGCGTCACCGGCATCGCCCGAACCACGCGCAGCGTCGTAGACGGCATCGATCGGATCGGCGTCGAGCGTGCCGCGCATCGCGAGCCTCAGGATCCGCTGGTGATCGGCCGCCTGCAGCCCGGCGATGATCGCGCCGAGCTCGGAGTTGTTCACCACCCGCATGCGCGCTGTCCGCGCGGCCTCGTCGTCGGGGCCCGAGCCACAACGCGCGCTCAGGTAGTCCCGGATCAGATCGTACTGCGTGCGTCCCTCGGGCAGCGTGCCGCGAACCGCCGCGAGCAGGCCCTGCACGCTGTCCATCGCCGAGGTCAGCGACTGCATGTTCCAGCCCGTCAGCGCCGCTTGCATGCGGTGCGTGAGCGCGATGTCGCCCGTCAGCCGGTCCTTCACCGCGGGATCCGCAGCGGTCAGATCGCTCGTCAGCGTCTGCAGCTGCGGGTAGTCGACCTCGCGAGACGCGGGTGGATCCGGGCACAACGCGATGATCCGGCGCCGCAGGCCATCGAGCTGCGTCTGCTGGTCCTCCGTCAGCGGATAGTCGGGATCACCGGGCGCCGGCGGAGGCCGGGTCGTCGTCGCGCCCGTCGCGTCGGGCGCAACCGGCACCGTCACTGCGTCGGGTGCGGTCGCAAACGCGCCGGGACCGTGACCATGGAGGATGTTCAGCAGTGCCTGCGCGTTGGTGGTGCGCGCAGCGCCTCCACCGCTCGCGAGCCGCTCGCCATCGCGCTGCGCGCTCGCGTGCGCGTACGTCTCCAGGCTCGTGACCCACGGCTGCTCGCCAACGAACGCGCGACCGGGCGTCGACAGGTGCGGATACTCGGCCATGAAGACGACCGAGGCCTCGGTCGCTGCACCACCGCCGATGAACTGATTCGTCGCCGTCCGCAAGCTCGCGATGCGCGGCCGGTCAGCGGTCGAAGCTTCGCGCGCACTCGAGGCCGCGGTCGCGAGGCCGACCTTCGTCGGGTCTGCGCCGAGATACGCGAGGACCGCCGGCAACGTCGACGGTGCGGACGGCTCGGTGACCAGGCGGCGATACACCACTGCCTTCCAGCGAGCGAGGCCGGGGTCCGACATATCCCGTTCGGCGGTCGCGAGGAGCGGTAGCCATGATGCGTCGATCGCCGTCCGCAGCTCCTGGAGGTGCGCCTGGTCCACCTCGCCGCCGAACATCGACTGCACGCCGCCGCCGTGTCGCGAGCCATCGCCACGCGCCGGTGAACCGCCGCCCCCCTCGAACGCGCCCATCGAGCCTGCGTTCGCTGCGGGGCCCGACAGAGTGGCGCCGCCCTCTGCACTCGAGGATGCGGGGCCGACATGCGCATCGTGCCCATGGAAGTGTCGATCGGCGTCGAACCGACCCTGCCAGTTGACGTTCCAGTGAACATTCCCGAGATAGATGATCGACGACGAATCGGTGCCGACCATCGCGACCAGATACGTCGTGAAGGACTCGCTGCCTTCGAGCCGCGTCGGTTCCCCGAACTCCGGGCTGTAGGTCGGAATGACCCACGTCGGGTTGTCGCTCATCGATGGCTGCTGCGCCGCCGCGCCGAGATGAACGCCGAAGTTGTACCAGGGCGCCGGCGATCCGAGATCCGTCCGTTGATCGATCACGGTGCCGCGCGACGCGACGTAGGCATTGACGACGCGACCGCCGCCATCGGCGTAGATCGCGCGCCGCGTCGAGTGGTGCATCGTCTGCACGAACCCGGTCGAGTACCCCTGCGCCTCCGGCGTCAGCGCATGCACCTGCGCACTCGCGCGGATGCCGCCCGACGACACGCCGATCTCCATCCCGCGAAGCGATCCGGACACCAGGCCCGTGTTGCGGCCGGCCGTCCAGCTCTGCACCTCGAAGTTCTCGCGCCCAGCGCGCACGCCGGTGTGTGGGCCAGTCTGCGCATGCGGCGACGGGCCCCTCGGATCGCCAGCCCCATACCCCGACCCTTCGGGATGTAGGCCCGCCCCGATCGCGTCACCAAACATGTCGGCGGCGAAGTCCGGCGTCGGCGATGCCTGCGCGCCACCTGCGGCGTCCGGAGCTGTCGCCACGCGCGCTGGCCTCGCGAGCGCGTCGAACCCCGTGGCCTCCGCAGGGCCCCGGCCGCGATCCTCCGACGCGGGTCCGCGCGCGGGCTCGCGTGCACTCATGTATGTAGGACGCAGCCCCGGCGCGATCTTCCGCAAAACTCGTGCAACCGCCTTCTGCAGGCGCGGCAGGTACTTGGCCCCAGAGGCTCATCGTGTCCTGGACCATTGCGAGGTCGATCGCTTCGACCACTCCAAACTTCGCGGTGCCGTGTTCCCACTCGGCCCTCAGGACATCGACGGGCCCGCCCTGTTGACGCCTATCGTCGCGCGTCGAGCACACGTCGAAGAAGGCTCGTCATTCGTCAGCCAGGTTGCGTGACCGGCGACAGCAACGCGGCGAGAGCCTGACGTCGCTCGAGCGCCTCGGCGCTGAGGGCGTCGGCGGCTTTCTTTGAACATTGAAGATAGAGAAGCTTGCCTACGTCGCGCGCCACGGCTGCGGTAGCAACGAGCTTCTCGCGCCCGACCTTCTCGACATGCAAAGGCCCGAGGTAGATGCCCCACTCTGGCGGCCGGATCCAGTGGCTACCCAGCGTGCGGCGCGCGGTGGCGATTCGAGCGTTCTGGTTGTGCGGATGATCGGGTGGCTGGTCAGGTCGGTGTGACCCCGTCCCGTAGAGCAGCGACCAGATGTGTCGCTCGTCGGGCCGCGCGAAGATCACGGCGGTTGGAGCGTCCAGCAAGGTGACGAGCTCGTGCAGGAGCTCTACCCAGCCATCGATCGCGTCGGGACTGGACAGCTTCTCGGCACGGCAGAACAGCCGCGCCTCGAAGGGGAAGTCGGTGCCCTCCGCACGCCCGGTGTAGTCGGCGTGCCCGGCATCGATATGCGCGAAGACGTGGTTCAGCTCGTCCTTCCGGGTCGCGGCGAGATGGATGCCGAGCGTGCGACCATCGACAACTCGTAACACGGCACGCACCTTCATCCCTGTAGCCGATTGCGGCAGGCCGAGGTGATCCTCTGCGCAAACGCGATGTCGTCGTGTCTACACGTCCGGGGTGTGACCCGCGACGGCATTCCAGACAAGCAACACTTCGACCTCACCAGCAGATCGTCGATCCGGTAGTACAGATGCATTCGCGTCTTCGGCATGAGAAGCCGCCACACGAGCCGACCTCCGTGGGCCGGGTACTGTTGACGGTCCGCATCCGCTGCGTCCCGCAATTTTCCCACGACCAGTGCGAGCTCTTCAACGAACAACCGCGGCGCCTTCTCGCGATGCTGCTCCCACCTCTCGAACCGAAAGCTCCGCACCCATGTGATCTGGAGCGACGATCTGACCAGTCATTGACCAGGCAGTTCGTGCGTGCTGGATCGCGGATGCGCTCCAGATTCGCGAGAACACTCAGTCTCCCAGCTGGTCTCGAGATTGCTCAGTGCTTGGGTCATGCACTTTGCCAAACAAGTCCTCCTACTCACCACCTGCGTTCTCGCGGCCTGCTTCTTCGAGGCCTGCGTGGCCGCCGACGAACCATCAACCACCGAGGTCGCTCTCGCACTCGACGAGCCTGCATGCACCGCCGAGGATGCGACGTTCGACAACTACTATGCGGTGCGCGACTGTACGAAGCTGAACCCAGGTCGTGTCCAGGCGTCGATCGGCGCCCTCGTCGCAGCCGGTGGAATGTGTACGGCGGTCGACGAATCGAAGAACTGCATCTCGATCGAGCCGATCAAGGACAAGGCGACGCTCGATCTCAGCTACTCGGCGCGGTTTGTCTGCCGGGGCGTCTACTGCAGGTGGACGCCGGAGGGCTCGTGGAAATGCACGACGCAGCCTGCTTGCTGCACGCAGACAGACGGCGTCGAATTCTGCATCCCGATTCCTGTTCTGCAGTAGCGAGCTGCTGACAGGGTGTGGTTCGCATCCTGCGCGCTTCGAACGAAGCGCCTTCGCAAGCGTTCGGCGGCGAGAACGGACAGCGGCCGCTGGGCGTAGCGCGTCGTGCAGCTCCTCGAACCGATGGCGGGTGTCGCGAGTGCCGTCGCCGTAGGCTGCCGCGACATCGGCATGGAGATGTTCGCTGGCGTGGACGAGCACCTCGTCGCCGGCGGGAAGTTCGCCCGTCAGAAGCGTCCAGTTGTCGTCGACGCCGTCGGCGCCCTTCACGAGGGCAAGCTTGTTGCCCGTTGCCGTCGTAGAACGACACGGTGGCACAGCCAACTTCGCGGTACCCGGCCGGCCCCTGA
Organism: Haliangiales bacterium; assembly: GCA_038203335.1. GTDB lineage: Bacteria > Myxococcota_A > Polyangia > Haliangiales > Haliangiaceae > JABFXX01. The sequence continues at coordinate 13,547 of JBBRED010000180.1, forward strand.
CTCACACGTCCCTCGCGCGCGGCGGCGTTGCGAACGTCGACCGGGCTATTCCACCATTGAGCTGAGCCATCAGCCCGTCGAGCGAGATCGCGCCGTCGGGAATCTCCAATGCGTAGCGCAGCGCAGCTTCGTGCGGGCTCGACCTTCCTCCCACTCGTCGGAGACGTTCTTGGCAACCAATCCAAGCTGCTCTTCGAGCGCGCCATTCCGCCAACCCGCTTGAACAACTCCCGAATCGCTCGCGACGCCCCTCATTTCGGCGGCGTCGTTGGCCGATTGCTCCGGACGTTTTGCGTCCGAGTCGGGTGTTGTCCTCAAGAACTCGTCAAGCATTGGGATCCGTATCGCGCTCGTGAACGACGAGACCGCGACGCTTGGTTGTGTTGCGCTACTTGCTACTCGACGGGCGAGGCGGCCTCGCCGGCCAGCCAGAACAGCACGAGGATGCGCGCGTTGTCGGTCGGGCGCGTTGTCTCCTGACCCTTCACGATCATCTTGTGGGCGTAGTGATCGACGGACTCGACGGTCGCGAACGACCACCCACGCCAGGAGTGCGCGTCGGATTCGGATCCAGGAGGGCTCGACGAGTCGAACAAGATGATCTTTGTCCCGGGCACCAGCTCGGTCTCCTTCGCGGGTCGCGTGCGGTAGGCGAGCCCCGGCTTATCGAGCACCCGACCCTTGTCGCCAGCGAACACGAAGCTGGTGCCGGTCCAGCGCGCCGCGACGGGGGAATGCTCGACGTCGACGAACCAAACCCACGGGCGCAGGCAGTGGTCGACCTTGCTCGTGCAAGTGGTGGCGAGGTTCGAAAGCGGGGCGGTGTCGGCGACGGCGAGCGGTTGCTTGTCCTTGCCAATCTGCGCCGTCGCGTCGGCGACGGTGACCTTCCGCACCGACGAGATGACGTCGGCAGCAGCGGGGGCCTTGTCATCGACCCCTCCGAGCTTCTCGAGCTTGCCGTCGGTAAAGCGCAGGACCACGAGTCGGGATCCGGAGAGGTAGTAGGGATCCGTGACGCCCTCGAGCCGCACGATGTTGCGGTCCCACTCGATCGACTCCACGATGCCGACGTCCCAGAATCCGTTCTCGAGGTCCGTGGTCCCGCCGTCGGCGCCAGGATGCCCGCCGCCATCCGGCAGTGCGCCGCTCGAGCCCATCAGCGACGTGATGAGCATGCCCTTCGCGAGGTTCTTGCGAGTTACGGGCACGGTGCGGTACGCGACAAATCCGGCACTCGGATTGGAATCCTGCACGCTCGCGACGAACCTACCGTCCGGACCGAAGTGATACGGAGTCGCGCGGCGCGAAGTCGAGGTGGGCGTCAAAAGCCACGTGCAATCACGCAGGCAGTGATCGTGGGCGGCGTCGCACACGGCTTTCGATGTCTGCGCCCGCATGCCCATCCGGTCCTTGGGCAGGGAGACCGGTACGGGCTTGCCATTCGCGACGGCGAGCCACGGATCCGAAGGCCGATCGAGATATGGCCACGGATCGGCCCAAGCTTGGGCTGCGCAGGTTCCAACGGCGCGCGGTGGTGCCGGCTTCGATGGACCACCGAGAGCGGGCAACGTGCAGGCGATGAGAAGAACGGCGGTGAGGATCGGCTTCATGCTGGACCTCACTTGCATGACCAGTTTCCGTCTTTGCGGTAGCGGCGGGATGTGTAGCTGACCTGCTTGTCCCCGTTGAACGCGGTCTTGTAGACGATCCATGCGAGGTCATCCTGACCGAGCTCGTAGAACACCGGTGAGCTCTTGAACGTCTTGCCGGCGAGCTCGATGCAGCCCTTGCCCATGATGGGGTGATGGCCGTTCTTGACCAGGTACGTGAGGCGATCACCCGTGATCCCGAACTTGGCGTACTTGGCCTTGAGCGCCGCGATCTCGGCGGCGACGCGATCGTCGTCAGCCTTGGCGGCATTGCCGCCGAGTTCGATCCAGTTGTTGCAACGCGTCCGCGCATCCGCGAGCGTAAAGCGCGCCTCGCCGCCGTTGTCGTTCGGCGCGAACTTGATGTCGCTGGGGACGCTCTTCGTGAGCGCTTCATCGATCGTCTTGACGCACTGCCGCGCCTTCTCGACGTTGAAGCGGAAGGCGTCGCCGGTCGCGCTCGTGTCGGGCTTGCCGTCAGCGCCGGTGAAGGCGGCGATCGCCTGGAGCTGAGGCTGGATCGCGGTGATCACCTGCCGAAGGGCGTGGAGCTTTTCGTACGCGCCGCAGACCTCGGGTGCTCGTTTCCACAGGACGGTCTTGCCTTCACCATCGACGAATGTGTCGGTCGCCGTGAGCCCCGCGGTCTTGCCGTCCGCGATTGCCGTGGTGCACGCGGCGGGCGGCTCGAAGAACAGGCCGCTACCGAAATACCCGTTCATCGTCGCCTCGGATACCGAGTGCGCGAAGCCCTCCACCGCGGTACGTGCGGCGGCAGCATCGGCGAACGCGCCGGTTGGGGCGCCGATTGCGAGGAGAGACACGAACCACCATCGAATACGTTGCCTTGCCATGCGGCATCACGAGGCAAGGGCCATGCCGCCCGCATCCGTGCGAAATCGGGCGAGCTCTTCACGCTGACCGGTCGATTCGACCGGTCGAGGTGTGCGCGCGATCTGACCGGCGAACGTGTCAACCGGGGCGGACTCGGCGTGACCCGGTCGGCTACGCTGACGCGGTGTCCGAGACGCCTCCGGAAGGCCCGCGAGCTGCCGCGCAGCGCGGTGACTTCGTGATCGTCGCGGGCCATGGCCAGCTGTTCACCCACACTCTCGACAAGGAGGAGATCGTGATCGGCCGCGACGCCGTCTGCGATCTTCGCATTGATCACCCGGCACTCTCGAAGCGTCACGCGATCCTGCGCCTCGGTCCGCCGGTCACGATCCAGGACTTGGGTTCGACGAACGGTGTGCGGTTGTCGCGGCAGACGCATCGCGGTGGTGAGCGGATGGAGCTCGAGCCCGGAGAGAGCTTTCATCTCGGCGGCTTCTCGTTCAACGTGCTCGAGCGCGAGCATGCGCACACCTCTTCGTCGAATCGCTCGGGTCGCGACCGGCTACGCGTTGTCGATCCGACGCGCGAGGGCGTGCCGCC
>JBBRED010000181.1:0-16600 GCA_038203335.1 Haliangiales bacterium
GGACGTGGCGCCGCGGGCAGCAGAACCGGCGTCGCCGCAACGTGCGGGACGCGGTCATCCGGCGCGCGAGCGCGTGAACCTTCTGCAACGGGCGATCGGCAACAGGGCCGTGAGCGCGATGTTGTCGCAAGAGTCGGCCGAGTGCCCGGCGTGCGCGAAGCATCCACCTGGACCCGAGCTCCAGATCTCCTCGCCAGGCGACCCACTCGAGCGCGAAGCGGATCGCGTCGCGACGCAGATGTTGCGGTCACCGGCCCCGATCCGCGTGACACCGGCGAGCCCGCGTGTCAGCCGAAAGTGCGCGAAGTGCGGAGATGACGAACAGATCCATCGGAAGGCCGACGGGCCGGCGTCGTCGAGCACGGACGCTCACGCGGCGGTCCAGACGGTCGTTCGATCGCCAGGGCGTCCGCTCGACAACGCGACCCGCGCGTTCTTCGAACCACGCCTCGGACACGACCTCGGCGGCGTCCGCATTCACGACGGCGCCGTCGCCGCTGCCTCGACGCGCGCCGTCGGCGCTCTCGCGTACACCGTCGGCAACAACATCGCGTTCAGCTCGGGGTTGTATTCGCCCCGGACCGATGCCGGGCGCGCGCTCCTCGCGCACGAGCTCGTGCACGTCGCGCAACAACGCCAGTCCAAGCGCTCGCACGTTCAACTCGTCCAACGGCTGACTCACGGCCCGAGTACGCCGACCAACTGTCACAACCCCGTTCTGAATCTTCCGCACTGGCTCGCTGGGATTTGGGCGCACATGCAGCTCAACGTGTTCTTCGGCGTGCCACCGATGACCATTCCACACGCGACGAAGGGCGGCGGTGCGCTCATCGGGGCGCCAGCGTCAACGTTGTACCCGCCGGGGTTTGCCGATCTATGGAGGCCCGGCAGCCCGACGATCGACATCGCCGAGATCAAGTCAACCTCGCGCTCGGCAAGCGCAGCGATCGAGGCGGCGCACTACAGGCGCCGACACGACGAGTGGGCCGCGCGAGTGATCGCGACCCCGACTGCTCTCGGTACCCAAGACAGCGCGTACCTACGCATCGTCGGCGGACCGATCCCCGGTGGGCTCCTCAACCTCAGCGGGCGCACGGGCTCCGGGACTCTCGTCGGGCCGTTCGTCGCCGATCCAGGAAAGGAGTTGTGGGCGGAGGCCGACAACCTCGGTGCGGTTTGCTACTGGTGCATGGGGACCGGGCTGCTCGTTCCCGCGCTCGCCGCGATCGCGGCAGCGATCGCCGCGCTACGGCAGCAACTCCAGGACCTGAAGACCAGGTTCCAACGGTGGGTCGAGGGCGTCGAGGAAGGGCTCATCGCGTTCGGCCGCGAGCTCCCATCCATCCTGCTCGCCCTGTTCCTCGCGCTTCTCTTCGTCGCCTTCGTCGCGCTGGTCATCATCGCGTTGGCGTGCGCGGCCGGGATTCCCGTCACGCTCGGTGGATCCTCGGTCTGCACGGCCGCGGCTGGCGCCCTCGCCTTCGGCACCTTGACGGCGATCCTCGTCCTCATTGGCGTCGGAATGGGTGGTGGGGGGGACGTGCCCACGACGATCGCGAGCCTCGACACGCGCGGGTCAACGTCCGGCGCCGACACGGGCTACGATGATTTCGAGGGACCACTGCCTTCGACGATGCCCGGGGCGATGGCATCGGACCCAAGCGCGCGCGTGCTCGCGGCCCTCGCACCGCTCCAGTCGATGCTCTCGAACCCCATCGCGGCGATCGGCTCGATCATCGCGGCCGAACCGATCGATCCGGCTCGTCACATGGGCACACTGAACCAGGCGATCGCTGCGCTCGAGCAGGCCGGCGACACCAATACCGCCTCGTATTTGCGATCGGCGATTGCAGGGAGTGGCCTGAGCAATGTCGGTCGCGCGTGATCGCTGGCGCTGGGTCACCACGGAGATCGCGAAGATCGTCGGATCGATCGGAATGGTCCAGAACCGCAACGCGTTCACGTACCAGTCGGTGCCCGAGGTCGTGTCGCGCATCCGGATCGAACGCGCACGCTTCAATCCGCCGGGGTTCGAGCGCTTCTCGCTGAACCTCGAGATCGACGTTGCCGATCTCGAGGCCACCAAGTTCACGACCGTCGTGGGCAACAACATCGGGACCCTGTGGGGCGAACCCGGAGTCGAGTACATGCTCCCGGCAAGCGTGCCGTCCACCGAGCTCGCGGATCGGCTGCGCGCGGATCTCGAGCAACACGTGCTGCCCGTCATCCAGCGCTGCACCAACATCGACGCGGTGATTCCGGTCGTCGATACGGTGAACCATCACCTCGGCCGTAACGCGCTGTCGATGACGCTCGCGATGGCACTTGCGCGCGCCGGCCGGCTCGATGAAAGCCGAACCTACTTCCAGCAGAGTCTCGGCGACCCCGAAGTCGTCAAGAAGATCGCGAGCGCCTTCGGCGTCACCTGGTGAGTCGCCGCTCTGATTAGCGGCCCACCGTAGATCGCGAGCAGACCTAGCGACGAACTTCGAAGATTTTCATCGGTTCTCTTTGCCGTTGAGCGCAGCGTCGTGCAATGCACCGGCGGCGATGCCGCACGGCGGTTAGATCAAGGCGGCTAGGTCGTCATCCCGACGTGATCATTCGCGCGACCGCGGCGTTTCAGACCCGCGACGAGGACTGGAGCGGTGATCGTGCAGCAGAGGGGCTGCTGCCACTCTGCTGCCAGACCACTCGGAATCACCACCGACTACACGGGACGCATCGGAACCTAACTGGGCGGGACGAGGGCAAGTGCTCGTCGAGATTGGTGCCTCACCCAGGTTCGATTCCCATGCGCTTCCGCCAATTTTTCGGCGGTTAGCTCAGCTTTCGGATCCTGCTGCCATTCTGCAGCTCGTCCAGCAGCCGCACCGCTTCACGCGCGACCTCCGGTGCAAGGTGCGCGTATCGCATCGTCATCTGGATCGTCGAGTGACCGAGTAGCTCCTGAATCGCCTTGAGGGGCGCGCCACGCATCGCGAGGTGACTCGCGAACGAGTGACGCCGGCAATGCCAGCCGATCTGGCGAAGCCCTGCCCGCTTTCACATGTACCGCCGCCGCCGCCCTCCTCCAGCACGGCGGCGAAAACGCAGGTCTCGATCGCAAACGTCGTGCTCGCCATCGTCGCGGTCCTGCTCGCCTTCGTGCTGTATCTGCTGTATCTGCTGCGTGCGAGGCTGGTGCCCACCTGTACGCCGCGCCTACAACAATAAGGTCCGCGACTGGGCGGAACGCGCGTGAGCCCCTGGCTGCGTGCTGTTACCCTCGGGGACGTCGCGTGGGCCACTCGAACGACTACACGCGGCTGCGAGGAGCCGCGGATCCAGAGCTGTCGCCTGGCAGCCTCGTCGGAGAGTTCCAGATCGAAGGTCTGCTCGGCGAAGGTGGCATGGGGCATGTCTACGCGGCCATCCATCCGCTGATTGCCAAGCGCGCCGCGATCAAAGTCCTCCGCCCCGAGCTCTCGCGCGACCCCCAGATGCTCGAGCGCTTCGTGCTGGAGGCCCGCGCGGTCAACGAGATCCAGCACCCCAACATCGTCGATATCTTCGCGTTCGGCACGCTGGACGACGGCCGCCACTACTTCGTGATGGAGTGGCTCCGCGGGACGAGCCTCGGGGACCGATTGCAGGAAGGCCGGCTCGAGCTCGGCAAAGCATGCGAGATCCTGACTGCGATCATGAATGCGCTTGCCGCGTCCCATGCGATCGGAATCGTGCATCGAGACCTCAAGCCGGACAACGTGTTCCTCGCCGAGATCAAGGACTCGCCGAGCCACATCGTCAAGTTGCTCGACTTCGGCATCGCGAAGCTCGTGCAAGGCGGGGACGACCGCATCGATCAGACAGGGACCGGCGTGTTCATCGGCACTCTGATGTACGCATCCCCCGAGCAGTTGCGTGGCGAGCGAGTCGATCATCGCACCGACCTCTATGCGCTCGGTGTGATGGCGTTCGAGATGCTCGCCGGCCGCATGCCGTTCGAAGGGACCACCGGGCCCGAGATCATCGCCAAGCATCTGCTCGAGCCAGCGCCATCGGTCGCACAGTTCTTGCCCAGCCTTCCCCGCAAGCTCGCCGTCCTCGTCGACGGGATGCTGGCCAAGGATCCCGCGCAAAGACCGAGTCTCGACGAGGTCCGCGACGCCTTCCGCGATGTCGCCGTGAGTCCGCGCATCGAGGCGCCACCCAGGCGGCACGTGCGGTTGGTGCTCACCACTGCGCTCGCAGCCTCCGTGGTCATGGTCGGCATCGGGACGTTCATCGCGACGCGATCGACACCGGGGATCCCCACCTCGCAGGATGCACCGTCGTCCGCAACCAGCGAGAAGATCGAGCCTGCGCCCCAACCAGCGAACGCCAGCGCGCAACCGCCCGACGCGAGCACCGAACCCTCAGCCGGCTTGGATAGCTCGGTCGGAGTCGTCACACCGAGTGTCGCTGACACGAAACCGGTGGCGGCCGCGGGCGACGTCGGGTCAGACAAGACAGCGACGAAGCGGCCCGCAGCGACGAAGCAACGCGCGCGCAAGCGGGACAAGCAACCGAAGAAGCAGACGAAGGATCCCGTCGATCAAGACGGCCTGCTGTAGTCACCGGACGGGCAACATCTTCGAGACGCTCGGCGTCGGTGACACCTCCATTGTCGTCAAGACGAACGTCGCCGCAGGTGGCACTGCGATCTCTATGATCCCGATCGAGCCACCACCACCGCCTTGCGTGCCTGGGGTGGTGCCAGCGCCGCCGGGTAGGGCATCGCTCAGGAGGTACCCGCCGTCGCCGCCGACGTTGGCGCCGGTTCCACCCCCGAACGCAGCCCTCCGTTCGGGAAACGCATCGGCGCCAGCGATACCCACTCCACTCGAAGCGCCGCCGCCGCCACCACCGCCGTTGGCCCACAACCCTGCTGCGCCCTGCAGGACAACGTTCATCGCCTGGATCAGGATGCGTCCGCCGCTGCCTCCACCTGCACCGGCGACCGCGGACAGTGAGCCACCGCCCCCGCCGCCGCCGACATCGATCTTTCTCGCGACGTTCACGGTTCCCTGACACGAGGTCAGCATGACGCCGCCACCGCCCCCGCCGCCGGACACGAGCCCCTCGCTGGCGCCGGAGTGACCGCCGTAGAACGTACTCGTCGGAAACGCGTCGGGGACATTGGTTGCATCGAATGGCCGGGCGCCACCTTTGCCGCCCTTGCGGACGAATGCGGCGCCGTCTCCTCCGATACCGAACTGCGCGCTCGGAGGTCCACCCCGCGTCCGCCCCGAAGCACCCGCGCCAGGTATCGGCCCTACCGCATAGACCAGCAGTGAGTCGACAACCAGATCGTCGTCCGCCACGAATGCAAATACGCGCTTGCCGACCAGGTCGGGCATTCCGAGCGAGATCCGTCTCGCGCGCAGGACGCAGATCTCCGGCGCATCGGCCCCTTGCGCGATCACCTGCGTGCAGGTCTCCTCGTCGTCGGAGGACACCATGCCGGTGAGGACGAGCTCTTCGCTCGACGCAGGCACGTCGCACACGGTCGGCGTGAACTGAGGCACCACGTGCCGACAGTGCGGATCCTGTTCGCCGCTGACGCATGACGACGCGCAGTCGATCGCGACCGAGCGAGAGCCGTCGGCCATGCAGACCTGCGCCGACCGGCTGTCGTTGCAGCGCAAGACGGTATTCGCCTCGCACGGGCACGCGTAGCCCGGCGAACAGCGACCTTCCGGAGAGCACGTGAGGCCGTCTGAACAGTCGCTGTTCTCGCTGCACGTGACAACGCACGGAGCGATCGCGCCGCCATCGAAGCAACCCGCCGCGAGCACGAGGACCAGCACGCAGCGCATCAAAAGGTCACCATGACGTTCGCCCGGATGCCGTCGCTCGTCGGGATGACCGACACGGTGCTGCTCTCGAAGTGGTCGCGTGACAGGACGAACAGCAAGACCGCGCTGCCCACCAACGTGGCGCCGGCGCCGAACCCTATCCAGGCGTTGCGGTTGGCCGTATCTCCACGTTGCCTCAACTCGCGAACGACGCTGGGCGTGCACGAAGCCGCACACGCCGCAGCGAGGTCATCCTCTGTCGTCTGTCCATCGAGCGCGAACTTCGCACCCGCGGCAATGCCGACGAGGCCGATGCCACCGACGACATATGACGTCAGTCGGAGCGTGCGATGAGAGCGCATTCGAAGTGCAGGCGCCGGCCGCTTTCGGTCTTGTTCGGGTTGGCCGGACTCGCGCTCCGCGGCAATCGGTGACTCCGTCCGGGGGACGACGGGGGTGACGACCGGCGCGGGACAATCTCCGAGGTCCTCGATGAGCTCCTTGACCTGCTCGCGGTTGCTCGCATCGGGATAGTTGCGCAGGTACGTCTTGTACGTGCCGACGGCATCCTTGCAGTCGCCGTTCTGTCGGTACGCTTGGGCCAGGTTGAAGAGAGCCTCGCGAGTCGGAGTCAACTTGTAGGACGTCTTGAACCTGTCGATGGCCACACGCCACTCGCGCAGATCGTAGTGACGACGGCCGTCCCGCAGCGCTTTGTCGGCCGCGGAGTCAGCGCGGACTGGCGCGTGCCACAACAGGATCGCGGCCGCGACGAGAACGGGCGCTCGACGGCTCAGCGTCCACCGTCCGTGACACCCAGCATCGTCGCTCACGATGTCGAGGGTACCGTGGATGTCCGTTCGCAGTCGAGCCGCACCAATGTGACGTCCGCACCAGTCCTGCGCGTCACCACCGCGTGTCTCCTCGGTTGCGTCGCGCGCTCGTTCGAGCGGACGTGATCGAGCAGCAGAGCTGCTGCCACTCTGCTGCCAGACCACTCGGAATCACCGCCGACTACCCGGAACGCATCGGAACCTAAACGGGGCGAGACGAGGGCAAGTGCTCGTCGGGATTGGTGCCTCACCCAGGTTCGATTCCCATGCGCTTCCGTTTGTCTTCAAGAGGTTCGCTCGTGATTTCGCATGCTCTGCCACGAGCGATCGCGCGGTCAGGCTTCAAACCGCTCTGCCACCGGATCCCATGCGGTTCCTCGTGGCAGAGCGGGCCTCGTCTCCCGTGGTAGCCTTCATCTGATGGCGGTCCCCGACGTTCAGAAGCTGTTAGCGCTGGATCTCCAGACGCGCCTGGAGCTCGTCCAACGGCTCTGGGACAGCATCATCGCGGATGCCAACACGGAGGCCGAGCTCCCGCTGTCGGTGGAGGAGCGCGTGTTGCTCGACGAGCGCTTGCGCGAGGACGACGAGAACCCAGACGCGGCGATTCCGTGGGCTGAAGTCAAAGAGCGTCTTCATCGAACGCAATGAGTCATTCTCTGAGCCTGCGGCCCCGTGCGCTGGCAGAGATCGAAGCCGCTCGGAAGCAGTACGAACTCGTCGAGCATGGCGAGACCTTTCTCGCTGAACTCGAGACCGTGCTCGACGCCGTTCAGGCGATGCCGCTTCGCTTCCCGATCATCTACAGCACGATCCATCGCGCACTACTTCGCCACTACCCGTTCGCAGTGTTCTTCCGCATTCGGCCGGCGACAGATCAGGTCGTCGTGTTGGCGGTGCTGGCGCAGCGCAGTGATCCCGCGAAGTGGCCTGCGCGATAATCGTCGCGCCGCTCTGCCACGGCTCTGCCAGACTTCGCGGGATGGAGCGTAACGAGATCGAACTCACCGGGACCCAAGTTGTTGAGCGTGCAGCAAGCGCTCGTCATGACTGGTGCCCCGGAAGAGTTCGATTCCCATGCGCTTCCGCCATCTCACACAATCAACCTGTGCCGGCGTAGCGTTCCATGTTTGTCCTCGACGCTCCGCGTAACGGTGCGGTGACAATGGCGCTGCGGCGATGACGAGCGCGTACCCGCTATGGCTGGCATAGGCGACGCGAGCGCCACGACCCGGATCGGGTCCGGACCGTCGGCTTCGACCACCACGTGATCTCCGACGACCTGGACGAAGATCCCGACCGACCCCACGCTTGCCTTCGCGACCTCGCTCACCTTGCCGCCGGCCAGGCACCGGACATGCACCGTGGCCTCGCGGTCGACGGCAACGATCGTGTTTCCGGTGGCCACCGCATCGGCGATTCCCACCTTGCTCCACGTCGCGACCGTGGTGCCGCTACGAGCGTCGAGCAGCGTGATCGTGCCGTCGGATCCGACGAGCACGAACCGACCGCCGTTCGAGCTGGCGCGGGCCACACCATCGGGGACGGAGGTGAAGGAAACGGCGACCGGTTCGGCGCGGACGTCGAACAGTTGCGTGGATCTGCCGCTCACCGTGATGCGGTCATCACTGGCCGCGATCGCCGTCGCTGTCGCGGGGAGCGTTCACGATCGATATTGGTCGCCGTCGAAGGTTGGCACGTCGAGCATTCGTTCCTACCCTTGGTGGCATGCAGATCCAGTTGAACACGGGACATGGTGTCGAGAGCTCCGACGGACTCGCGGCTCACGTAGAGAAGGTCGTCGAGCACCAGCTCGCGCACTTCAGCGCTCGGATCTCGCGCGTCGAAGTGCACATCACCGACGAAAACGGCGGCAAGGCCGGCCCAGACGACAAGCGCTGCGTGATGGAAGCGCGCATCGAGCACCACGAGCCCACCGCGGTCACCGAGCACGCGAGCTCGGTGCACCAAGCGGTCGACGGCGCCGCTGGCAAGCTCGCGCGCGCCGTCGAGCACGTGCTCGCGAAGGCCGACAGCCGCAAGCCGCTCTGAGTGAGTTTCGAGGGCGTAATGGTCACGCGCTCCAGTCCTCGTTCGGTGCTCACAGCACTCTCGGCCGCGAACGTTCTCGACGAGGGTCGCTCGCTTCAGCTCGCGATTCTCGCGCTCCGGATCCTTCAACCGGTCGCGCTCGCTGGTCGTGACTCCAGGCCGCTTTCCGTCGTCACGCTCGTGCTGCCCGATCGGAGTTCGTGATCACGGAAGCGCGGTAAGCCGCGGCACGTGCTCGAGCAGATGCGCGCAGAATCGAACGAGCTTTGGCGCGAGCGGCTTGGCCGGTGGGTAAACGAGATAGGCGGTGCCGCCGACGGCACGGTAAGGCGGCCACGGCCCTCGAGACCGACGCCGGTCAACACGGTCCCGAGCGGGGCCGACGTGGTCGCGTCCTTCGTGCGGACGTGATCGGGCACCCGAGCTGCTGCCACTCTGCGGCCAGACCGCTCGGAATCACCACCGACTACCCGGAACGCATCGGAGCCTGACTGGGCGAGACGAGGGCAAGTGCTCGTCGGGATTGGTGCCTCACCCAGGTTCGCTTCCCATGCGCTTCCGCCATTCCTCGTCGGTCATCTGTCGCTCTTACCCGTTTGCTGCAAGCGTGCTGCAAGCCCCGCTCGGAGCTCTTCGTCGAGCTTGGCGACCGCCGCACGCATCTTCGGGATCCCGATTTGCGGTCATTGCACCTCCTCAGCCCGCTCCGTGCGCAGCGTGCTCGGTACCGGATGACATTCGTCCGTCCTCCATCGCGTAGGTGCGGTCGAACAGGTCGAGGGCCCTGTGATCGTGGGTGACCACGAGCACCGCCGCGCCTTGCTCGTGGGCGACGCGCGCGAACAGCTCCATGACCGCGCGTCCACGAACGCTGTCGAGCGCCGCGGTGGGCTCGTCGGCGAGGATCAACGAGGGCCGATTGGCGAGCGCACGCGCGATGGCGACGCGTTGCTGCTCGCCGCCGCTGAGGGTCTCCGGGTACGCGTCGGCCCGATGCGCCACGCCGAGATAGTCGAGGAGCTCCATGGCTCGACGCCGCGGCGCCTCGGTCTCGCCGATCTCGCAGGCAATCTCGACGTTCTCGCGGGCGGTGAGGAAGGACACGAGGTTCGCCTTCTGGAACACGAAGCCGAGGTAGCGTCTCCGGAGCTCGGCCACGTCCGCCACCGCGACGCCGTCGACCACGACGGGGCGCCCCTGGAACAGCACTCGCCCGGAGTCGGGCAGCGCCACGAGCCCGAGCGCCTTGATGAGGGTCGACTTGCCCGACCCGCTTGGCCCGAGCAGCGCCGCGACCGTGCCGGTCTCGAGTGCGAGATCGACGTCGACGAGGGCGCGCACCTCCGTGTCACCCGAGCCGAAGGTCTTGCTGATCCCGATCGCGCGCACCGCCTCCATGCTCAGCCCTCCAGCACGCGGCCGGCGTCGACCCGAGAAGCATGCACGACGCCGAGGATGCTCGCGAGTGTCGCCAGCACGAACACCACGATCGGTGCGCCCCACTGGAGCTCCGCGGTCAACACCACTCGCCGCGGGAAGCTCGGGTGGAGCACGGTGCCGAGCCCGACCGCGATCGCGTAGGCGAGACCGCCGAGCAGCCATGCCTGCTGGAACACCAGCCCCATGAGGCGCGCTTGGCTCGCGCCCATGAGCTTGAGGACCGCGATGTCGTGGGTCTTCTCGAGCATCATGTTGTAGATGACCATCATGACGATGACGGCGGCCGTGAGCGTGAGGATCACCGTGAACAGCCCGATCTGCAGCTTCGCCTTCTGGACCACGCCCTGAAGCAGGAGCTCCCGCTGTTCGGCGGTCGAGAACACCGTGACGTCGCCCCAGCTCGCGAGCACGCGCCGCACGTCATCGATCTGGGACGGCCCGACGACGTTGACGAGCACGGCGTTGACGGCCGGCGACGGCAACGCCGGCGCGCGCCATCGGGAATCGACGGGCAGATCTTCGAGGGCGGGTTGCGCACGGCCGAGATCCGTCTGGCGAAGCCGATCGAGCGTCCGCTGGCGCTCGGTCTGCACGGCCTCGTCGGGGAGCTCGTTGATCACGAGCTGGCTGTCGCGCACGGTCATGAACGCGACGGCCTCTCCCCCCGATGTCAGAGCGTGCCGGGTCAGGCCGACGACACGATACGGCTCCCCCGCCAGCACGATCGATTCACCGATCGGGATGCCGAGGGAAGCGTCGACGACGAGCTCGCCATGCGCCTGCGCGAGCTCGCGGCCCGCGACCAGCGGGATGGTGTCGCCGCGATCCTCGGGCCACGCGAGCCCGACCAGCGCGAGCCGATACTGGCTGGTGCCGGTGCCCCGCTGGATGATCTGGTAGGTGTACGCGCGTGAGCGCGCGACGCCGGGGACCGCGGCCGCACGGGCTTCGAGGGACGGATCGATGCGTGACGCCTCGGCGAACGGCCCGAGGGTGCCACGCTGCACGATCCACAGGTCCGCATCGAGCGTGCGCGTGAGGATGGTGGCGTCATCGATGAGGCCGGCGTAGATGCCCTGCATCGCGATCACCACCGCGAACAGCAGCCCGAGCCCGGCCGCCGTCCCGAGGAACCGACCGGAGCGCCGGCGCAGATCGCGCGTCGCGAGGTTCATGGCGCTTCCCAGCGCCGGCCAGCGGCGAGGCTGCCGCCGGGCTTCTGCGCGGCGAGCACGGTGTCCCCCGCGTCGAGCCCCTCGAGGATCTCCACCGTGTCTCGCCCGTCGATCCCGAGCTTGACGCGCGCCACGCCGATGCGGCCATCGCGGTCGACGTTGACGAACGCACCGTCATCATCGCGCTGGAGGAACGCCGGCGGCACGCGCACGGTCGCGGTCCTGGTCTGCGTCGAGATCCAGACGTCGGCTCGTTGTCCGATCACGACACGGCCGAGCGAGGTTGTCGGCGTCACCTCGACGAGGAGCTCGTGGGTCTGCCGATCGGCTTCCCACCCGACCCGCTTCACCGTCCCCGGCGTCGGGGCGAGGCTGCCCGGGCGGATGATCTGGACGAGCTGCCCTTCGCGGAGCTCTCCGAGCCTGGTCTCGTCGATCCACGCATTGACGAACACGCGATCGGTGTCGACGATCCGCAGCACGGTCGTCCCCACGGCGACCGTATCCCCCGGCTCGCGCAACCGGCGCGTCACGAGGCCGTCGAACGGCGCCAAGAGCGTCGCGCGAAGTGCGGTGGCCTGGCGCTGCGCCGCGCCTCCCTGGGCGACGTCGATCGATCGGGTCGCCTCTACCCGCTGCGCGAGGACGCGATCGAGATCCGCACGCGCCACGTGGAGCGCGTCCTCGGCGACATCGAGCTCGTGCTGGGTGATGGCGCCCTTGGTCAACAGCTCGCGGCTCTTCCGCGTCTCCCGCTCCGCTGCGTCGAACAGCGCTCGCGATCGCTGCTCCTCTGCGGCGAGCCGCTGGAGCGAGGTGCGCGCCGCGGCCACGCTGCTCGTCGCGGTCCGGAGATCTGCGCGGAGCTGATCTGGCTCGAGCCGCGCGAGCTCCTGACCGAGGGCAATGCGATCACCCTCGTCGACCAGGATCTCGCTGACGCGCCCCACGAGATCGAACCCGAGCTGGGCCTCGCGGTCACTCTCGACCGTCCCACGACCGAACGCCTGTTGCACCACGTCCCCTCGCTCGACCTGGTGGACCCGTACCTTCACCGGGGCAAACGCTCGTAGATAGACCACCACGCCGACCAGCGCGACGAGCACTCCGCCGATGACCAGCGAGCGAAGCCGGCGTCGCAGCCATGAACGACGCCGCGCGGGCGGCACCGGCGCCGGAGTTTCGGGGCTGGTCATGCGCGTGCCCAGTGACGGATCGCGAGGCCCCCGCCGAGAGACGCGACGGTCGTCATCGACACCCCCCCGACGAGCACGAAGCCAGACATCGCGAGCAGACCGACGCCGGCGTTGTAGCGTGACGGGCATCGGCGCGCGGATCGCCGCTCATCCGACGCTCCGGGTCACCCGCAGATCGGCCGAGACCAGCGACCTGGGTGCGAGAAGGTCTTCGAGAAAGAACGCTGCAAGGTCGTTGCGTCCGGACAGCCCGGCCTTGCGGTAGCTCGCCTGCGCTTGTTGCCGCACGGTGTTCTCGCTGACTTTCCGGATCTCCGCGATCTCCTTGTGACTCAGACCTTTCAGGAGGAGTCGGGCGATCTCCTGTTCCGCAGGGCTCAAGCCCCAGACCCCGAACTGTTTGTCGATCGCCGCGCCGAGCCCTTCGATCAGGTTCCGCGCGTCACGACGCCACCGCGCCGCTTCGAGGCGACTTGCATCGAGATCCACCGCCAACGTGTTCGCCTGCTCGCGCAATTCTCGCGCGTCGCGTGCCAGCCGGCGCACACCTAGCGCGAGCCGCACGGTCGCCCCGCTTCCGATCGCGATCACTGCGCCCTCCACGAGCAGGTGAAACGTGGTGGTCCCGCCCCCGGCGTCGGTCGCGAGGTCGAAGAGCACGAGCAACGTCAGCGCTGCAATGCCGATGGCGAGTGCGAACCTCGACGCGACCGAACCTCCTTCCGTGCGAGTGGGCGGGTCCAAGGTCGCGTCATCACTCATATCGCACGTCCGTCGGATGGACGTTGTCCCTCGTCGATCGCACCACAGGGATTGCGGATCCACCAGATCCGGGAGCGCGAGCCGGTCTTGCCATGAATCAGCCGTCCTGCGCGCCGCGTGCCCAGTCGTCAACCCGGAGGAACCCATGTCCCAATTGCCCGCGCCCCCTCGCCGTCTCGCTCTCGCCATCAGTGCCGCGGTGGCATCCACCACGCTCGCGGTCGGCGTGAGCACGGCCTCCCTCCTGGGCTGGTTCGCGCCTGCCTCGCCGAGAGCCTTCATCTCTGCCGAACCAGCCGCCAGCCCACCGGTGATTCTGGTGCCGATAACCCCTTCCGCTCCGGCGCCGGCGGCGACGCCGCTCCAGACCGATCTCCCCGATGCGGATCTCCAGCTCGCAGTGGACGAGCATCCTCGCCGGCACGACGACGAACCGGACCACGACGAGGGCCACGAGCACGACGACCGTCACGAGGACGACGATGAGTGACACGAAGCCAGCTCGTCTGCCTCCGCGCATCTTGATCACTCCGCTCGAGGGACGGCTGTACATCGTCGCCTTGCTCGCCGCCGGCTATCTGGTGACATGGCGCGCGATCACGCCGACCGCGTCCGTGACCGCTTCGACCGTCGATGTGGCACGCGTGCCGTCGCCGGTCGTATGGCTCGACGACGTACCAATCGAGGAGCGGCCCGCGCTCCCGCTGCCACCGAGTTGGCGGCTGGTCGTGCGTGGCGATCCAACCGCGACGGCGCACTCTCCCCGCGTCACGCGCGTTCC
Organism: Haliangiales bacterium; assembly: GCA_038203335.1. Classification (GTDB taxonomy): domain Bacteria; phylum Myxococcota_A; class Polyangia; order Haliangiales; family Haliangiaceae; genus JABFXX01. Next base: position 14,059 of record JBBRED010000181.1, read on the forward strand.
AGCATCGCGTCCGCTGCGCGTACGCACACGGAGCTCGTGATGTGGACCTTCGAGGCCATGAACACGACGATCACCGTCTCCGCTCCGACGCTCGAGGTCGATGCGGAGCAGCGGCTCGCGAACCATGTCGCCACGTTGTTCGCCGAGACGGAACAGCGATTCAGCCGGTTCCGACATGACAGCGAGCTCGCCCGGCTCAATCGCGCGACCGAGCCGGTCATCGTGTCCCGCGAGCTGATGGAGCTACTCCTGGTCGCGCGGCATCACGTCGCATTGACCGGAGGTTTGTTCGACCCGAGCATCGGAGCTGCCCTGCACGCGGCGGGTTACGACCGGTCGTTCTCGCCCGGCGCGCTAGATCGAGCGACCCCGGTGCCGCCGGCGGCGCACACCGAGTTTACCGAGCTCGTCCTGGACGAGCACACGCGCCGCGTCTGCCGGCCACCGCACATGCACATCGACCTCGGCGGCTTCCTCAAGGGACGCACGGTCGATCGCGCGGCGACGCTCACGCCCACAGTCGCGATGATCGAAGCCGGCGGCGACGCGGTTGTTCGCGGCGGCGGGATCGACGACCGCGGGTGGCTCGTCGAGATCGAAGACCCGATGCATCCGGATCGCTCGGTCCTCACGCTGCGGCTCCGTGATCGCGCCGTCGCGACGAGCGCAACGAATCGACGGCGCTGGCGCACCGGCGATGGCACCGCGCATCACCTCATCGATCCGCGCACCGGTACCTCGGCCGTCTCCGATCTCGCGCAGGTCACGGCGGTTGCCCCGACGGCCGAGCGCGCCGACGTGCTCGCGAAGGTCGCGTTTCTCGTCGGCGCGGACGACGGAGCGCGCCTTCTCGACGCCCCAGACCTCGGCGGCGTCCTGATCGGGCGAGATGGCTCGGTTCGCATCGTCGGGGACATCGAGGTCGCCGATGCGTGACGTCCTCCGCGGCTTCCTCGTGGGGCTCGTGCTCCTTGCGCTGCTGGGAGCGATCGCGAATCGCGCGGGATGGGTGACCATCTCCCTCCCCCGGCCCGAGGGGACCGGCCCGTGGATGCTGTCGCGAGCGACCGGAGTCACCGCGTTCATCGCACTCTCTCTGGATGTGGTCCTCGGCCTGCTGATGTCGACCCGCGCCGGCGATCGCTGGCTGGTGCGCGCACACGCGATCGACCTCCACAGCTGGCTGTCGCCCGTCGCACTCGTCCTGGTAGCCGGCCACGCGACCGTGTTGCTCGCCGACAGCTATATCCGGTTCGACATCCTGGACATCCTCGTCCCGTTTGCCTCTCCGGTTCGCACGACCGCGGTCGGGTTCGGCGTGATCGCCGCGTACTTGGCGCTCGTGGTTCACGCGAGCTTCGCGCTACGCCGTCGGCTCGGAGCAAAGACGTGGCGCCGGCTCCACTATCTCTCGTTCGTCGCGTTCATCGCCGCCGCGCTTCACGCGGTCGTGGGTGGGACGGACTCGTCCCACCCGTGGCTCGTTGTTGTCTATGCGACCCCACTCGTGATCGTGAGCGCTCTTGTCGCTCACCGAGCGCTGAGCAGGTTCAGCTCGCGTCGGCACCCGCTCCGTGCATCATCGAGATGCACGGAGCGCACGGTCACGGAGAGTCCCGATGTTCGAGCCGGGCAGCCGACGAGCGTGTACGCCCAGCGCGAAAGACGAGACGCATCGCGAGGACCGGAAGGGCGCTCGCCAGCCCCACGAGCGCGATCACACCCAGGGAGGGTGGCGCAAACCGGAACAGGTGCGCGAGCCCCGGAACGCCAAGCACGAGCGCTCCAAGCACGATCGCAACGACGATCATCAGCATCGCAGTGCGATTCACGCGCATCGGCTGTTCGCGAGTCGCGACGAGGATCGCGAGGTTACCCGCGAGTAGCGCGACGAACGCTACGGACGACATCGTGGCGAGCGAGTAGCCGGCGTACTGCCCTGCCGCAACAGCGGCGAGCCCGCCGCACAGCGCGAGCAGGCCGCGGATCACCCCACCCATCACACGACGTACATCGAGCAGGTGCATGCCGCGCGGGCGAGGGGGACGATCCATGATGTCCGCGGCCGGCGGTTCCGTCTCGAACACGATCGAGCACGTCGGATCGATCACGAGCTCGAGAAACACGATGTGGATCGGTGCGAGCAACGCGCCCCAGCCGAAGAGCGGTGGGAGCAGCGCCAAGCCCGCGACCGGAATGTGGACGGCGATCAGATATCCGATCGATGAGCGCAGGTTGTCGTAGATTGCACGTCCGGTGCGGATAGCTTCGACGATCGCCTGCAGGTCATCACGGACGAGCACCAGTCCCGCCGCTTCACGAGCGACGTCGCTGCCGCGCCCGCCCATGGCAATGCCGATGTCGGCAGCGGCGAGCGCAGGCGCGTCGTTGACGCCGTCGCCCGTCATCCCCACGACCTCGCCCGCAGCCTTGAGCGCACGCACGATCCGCAGCTTGTGCGCTGGCACCGCGCGCGCGACGACGTGGGTGGTCGCGAGTCGACTCGCGAGTGCGACATCGTCAAGCGTGTCGAGCTCCGCAC
>JBBRED010000182.1:0-16573 GCA_038203335.1 Haliangiales bacterium
TCGCCGGCATCCTCGAGGGCACCGACATCGCGGCGAAGCTGACCACCCGCGATCTCCTCGAGCTGCTCTCCGGCAGCACCGATACCCCCGAGGCCCCCGAGGGCGCCGAGGACGATCCCCCCGCCGCGAAGCAGCGGCCACATCTCAGACTCGTGCCGTAGACTGCGCCGCATGGATCCGCAGGCGCAGTCATCGCGAAGCGAAGGCGCAGATCAACTGACCGCGGCGCTCGAGGCCGCCCTGCTTCGCGAGCTGCGCACCCAGGTCGAGTGGCAGAACCACGTGCGGTTCAAGGGCGCGCTCGTGCCCCCCGTGCTCGTGCTGTCGGAGGTGACGCGCCGGCTCGGTCAGTGGAACCGCGCCAACCGCACGATCGAGCTATCGCGCGCGCTCGTCCTCGCGCGGCCGTGGTCCGACGTGATCTCCGTGCTCGAGCACGAGCTCGCGCACCAGTATGTCGACGAGGTGCTGAAGGCCACCGGCGAGGCGGCACACGGCCCCACGTTCCAGCGCGTGTGCGAGGAGCGCGGCATCGATGCGCGCGCCGCGGGTCTTCCCATCCCCTCCGATGCGCCACCGCCCGAGGCCGAGCGCGCCCTCGATCGGATCCGCAAGCTGCTCGCGCTCGCCGGGAGCCCGAACCAGCACGAGGCGGAGATGGCGATGAAGAACGCGCACGAGCTGATGCTCCGCCACAACATCGAGGAGGCGCACACCAAGCGCGACGGCCTCTACGAGGTCCGCCACCTCGGCGATCCGCTCAAGCGCGGCACGCGCGTCGAGGCGGAGGTCGCGGGCCTGCTCTCCGAGTCATTCTTCGTCAAGGTCATCCGCGTGCCGGTCTACCTGCCGCTCGCCGGCAAGCGCGGTCAGGTCTACGAGATCGCGGGCACCCACGCGAACGTCGAGATGGCCGCCCACGTCTACGCGTTCTTGCTCGCCACTGCCGAGCGCCTGTGGCGCGAGAACCGCGGTGACGCGCGCGTGCGCAGCGGGCGCGATCGGATGTCCTACCAATCGGGCGTGATCGGCGGCTTCCGCGAGAAGCTCGTCGCAGAGCGACGCGAGCTGCGCGGCACCGGCCTGGTGTGGGTCGGCGATCGCAGCCTCGACGCCTACTATCACGCGCGTCATCCGCGCATCGAGCACCGCAGCCGCCGTGTCCGCATCGACGGCGCGCACGCCGCCGGTCGCGAGGCCGGGCGCACCGTGGTGCTACATCGTCCCGTCACGACCGGGCCCACCGGCGGCACCCGGCTTCTCGGCCGCTAGAGGATCGCAGCCCTGGCCCGCGCCGAGCTTGATGATCGTCACCGGCACGACGGGCTTCCGCAGCATCAACGTCCAGTTCGGCGCCGGCTCCTCGTCGCAGCTCGGCCGCACGTACACCGTGAACCCCGTCGGCGTCTGCAGCACGCGCTCGAGGCTGCCGCCGCGCTCGCCGATCACGATCGGCGCGAGCCACTGCCCCCGGCAGTCCTTTGCACCCTCGGCACAGTCGGGCGGCGCCAGCGGCGCGAACCCACCCGCGGGCCGATCCGCGAACGCGACATACTCCTGCTCCCCGAGTGCGCGGGTCGTTCGCGACCCCGCCGCGCACGCCGAGACCACCACCAGCATCAGGATCAGCCGCATACATGGATAACGCGGTCGTCGCCGTTTCCTTTCACCCCGGCGCGGGGTAGGTCTCCCCCCCATGGGTCAGCTCGACGAGCGTACGTTCGAGGCCACCGTTGCCGCCGGTTGCCCGGCGTGCAAGGCGCCGGTGCTCGAGATCAAGTCGTTCATCGATCGCCGCGTCCTCCTGATGCTCGCCGATCCCACCGATGCGGGCCGCTGGATGCACGACGGCGAGAAGTTCATCGACGGCACCTACTCGATCACCTGCCCGAGCTGCGCGCACGTCGTGTTCACGAGCGACATGTGCCCGCGCTGCAACACCGCCGGCCACCTCGCGAAGGCGCTCGGCGATACGTCGCGGCTCCCGATCCCGAAGAAGTGCCCGTCGTGCAACGAGCTCGAGCTGCTCGCGCTCGCCCTCGTCCCCGCGGTCGCGCGCTACCCGTCGCCGAAACCGAAGCCGCTCGTCGAGTACGGCGAGCCCGGCTTTCACATGGTCGCGTACGCGTGCGAGTCCTGCGACAACGCGGTGGTCACGCAGACGTGCCCGCTGTGCGACGCGCCCGGCCCGCTGCGACCGCGTCCCTGAGGCATTGCCTGGATCAGGCGATGAAGAGTTGGTGATTCCGCCGACAAATCATCCCTTGGCTCCGGCGGAAGATTACGTCGCGTCCGACGTACAATCTACGCGGTGAGAGTGGAAGTGGAGCGGGTGAGGTTGTGTGCGGTCCGATCGATCCTGCAGGCAAAGCAGGGCTCGTCGCCCGCGGCGCTCGACGAGCGACTCGCGGAGATCGACCGCGCGCTCGCCGCGAGCACTTGCCCGCCCAATCTCGATCGCTGCCGAGGTAAAGGGACAAGTCGCGCGGGAGAAAACCGCTGATTTTGAATGGACGTGGTCCGACGCGGACACCACGCGAGTAATCCTCGAAGGCCAACGGCTTGGGCTCAGCGATCAACAAATCAACGATTTGATTCGGATCGCCCAACGCAAGGACCAGGTTGAGACAGACGGAACCCTCCTCGCCGCCAAAAAGATCAGCCCCGACGAGATGATCGCGCAGATGGGAAACTACGTCCACGAGGTATTCCCCCGACAGCACCCATACCGTTTCGAGACGCGCGCACAGTTCCTCGAGTTCGCGAAGGATGTTCGTTCCGCCGTTCAGGAGGCGGGGCTTCCGACGAATGACCTACGAGTACAAGGCTCCTCGCTCCGCAAGAAGACAGCCAAGGACGTCGACATCGCGGTGATCATCGACGACCGCGTCTTCGACGGACAGCTTCTCAAGCTCTTCGACGGCAAGGTAGCGTTGGACGGAGCTCCTGTGCAACTGACTCTGGACGGCTCAGTGAGCTCGTTCCTGCCATCCGGGCGGATGAGGCAGCCCATGGTCATCGGTACAATGCCAAAGCTAGGACACTTGCTAACGGTATGAGAAGCGCACGATTCGAGTCCAGGATGCTCCGAGTCTCAACGCTGCGAAGAAACGAATCGAGACCACGTATGGCGAGTTGGACGTCACCGTAACGTCTGCGCGAGGCTATCTCGATCGTGAACCCACAATGAAACTCCCATGAGTGACGAGCCAGGAGAGTTCCACGTGGCCGGCGACATTCTGGGCAGCTCGGTCACGGAAGTCGCCGAAGCGCTCCGTCCCATCGCAACGCAGAAGCTACGCGTTACCGACGAAGTCGAGATCTACGGCGAGGACTTCGAACTCTCGATCTACCCGTCGCAGCCAGGCCGATTCTTGATCGGCGGCAACCTGCATCACGGTCGCGAGGAGTCACGAGGCATCATTCGCAAGATTGCGGCGCTCTTCGACCAGCACGATATCGTCTACCTGCTGGAGCTATCTCCCGAGGACGGGGGACCTGACGAGATCACGAAGCACCGTCGATTTGACAGTCACGGACCTACCCCGGAGGCAGCTGAGCTGCAAACGAAGTCAAATGCGCCGGACTCGATCGGCGAACGACTTCAATCGGGAAGCGCCGACGAGGTACGAAGCGGTGTCTGGCACGGACAGGCGGCTCTCCTCACGTTCACAGGGGCTCACGTGCTCCCTCATGATGACCTGCGCGAGAGTCTCACGCTCCGATTCGAGGGCATCACTCCGTTGCTCTACTGCGGCTACTGCGGGCCAAACCCATCCGCGCCGTATCCCGACATGCTCGTCGAAGCGCTTCCTGCGGGAAGTCCACTCTCCGATGTCGCGCCACTCGGCGAGCTGGTGGCTTCCCGCATCGGGGCGACGCTGGCCACGATCGGCGCCGCGGTTCACGCCGCCGGCGCGCGGATCGATGGACTGCGGCCCGAGCTGGTCTACGTCGATGACTCGGGCGTCCTGACGGGACTGGTTCCCCGAGGGCCGGCGTTCATCTCATCCGCGCCGATCACCCGAGGAATGCGCAGCTACCGCGTTCCGTTCATGTCTCCCGAGCAGCTTCTCGCGAGCACGGCCAGCGCTAGCTCCGACGTGTTCTCGCTGTGCGCGACGATCTGGTTCGCAGCGACCAAGCTGCACCCATTCGGCGACCCGCAAGACATCTCGGGAATCGCAGCACGACTCGCCACGGGACAGCCCAGCACGTGGCCGGGCGAACCGGCGCTCGGCGCGTTGCTGCTCCGTGGACTCTCCACGGAGCCGTCGTCTCGACCCTCGATGGCCGAGCTTGCGGCCGCATTCGCCGGCCTCGCCGCACGGGCCTGAGCTCGCGAAGTAAGATGCGGCGGTGATCGCAGATCTCGTCCTCGCCAGCTGGTGGGCACGGACGCGTGAACCGGCGACCGAGTCGCGCAGTGAGCTGGCCGTGCTGCTCGGCAAGTGCCGCGAGATCCTCGCGATCTTGGCTCGGTTCGAGCTCCTGTCGCCTGCCCGGGTCGTCCTCGCCGGCGGCACGCGGCCCGACATCGAGCTGCCGGTAACGCTCGACGACCTCGAGGCCATCGTTCTCGCCGAGGTCGCGCGCAACCCCGATCTCGTCCACGTGGAGCTCAGCATTCACGGACCCGGGCGAATCGTCGAGTCGTCGGGCGTCGACTGGATTCTCGACGATCTCGTGGTCGTCAATGGCTGCCAGTTCGACGGCCAGCTGATCAGCGTCGACGTGTTCGGCGATGCGTGCAAACGACGGCTTCACGTGCCGAACGCGGAGCAACCGCCGGGGCTGTTTTTCGGCCACGTCAGCGACGAGCTGTTCGATACGATCGTCCCGTACATCGGGCTCCCCACGCCCGACGAGGGTTTCCACGTGGTCCCGGTGGATCGTTTTCTGGTACGACGGGGCTCATGACGAACCCGGTCTCGATCGGCACGCCGCTGTCCCCCCACGCGACCCGCGTCCTCCTGCTCGGCTCGGGCGAGCTCGGCAAGGAAGTCGTCATCGAGCTGCAGCGGTTCGGCGTCGAGGTGATCGCGTGCGACCGCTACGCGAACGCACCGGCGATGCAGGTCGCGCATCGCAGCCACGTCATCGACATGCTCGACCGCGCCGCGCTGCGCAGGGTCGTCGAGCTCGAGAAGCCGCACCTGATCGTCCCGGAGATCGAGGCGATCGCCACCGCCGAGCTGATCGCGCTCGAAGCCGAGGGCTGGACGGTGATCCCCACCGCGCAGGCCGCGCGCCTGACCATGGATCGCGAGGCGATCCGGCGCGTCGCCGCCGAGGAGCTCGATCTGCCGACGGCGAAGTACCAGTTCGCCGACACGTTCGAGGAGCTGACCGCCGCGGCGAAGGCGCTCGGCTGGCCGGTGGTGATCAAGCCGATCATGAGCTCGTCGGGCAAGGGCCAGTCGGTCGCGAAGTCCGAGGCGGATCTCGAGACGTGCTGGCACTACGCGCAGACCGGAGGCCGTACCGGCGCGGGCCGCGTCATCGTCGAGGAGTTCATCCCGTTCGAGAGCGAGATCACGATGCTCACCGTGCGCGCCGTGAACGGCACGATGTTCTGCGATCCGGTCGGCCATCGTCAGGTCGGCGGCGACTACATCGAGAGCTGGCAGCCGCACGCGATGAGCGATCTCCAGATCCAGCGCTCGCAGGCCATCGCGAAGCGGATCACCGAGCGGCTCGGTGGTCGCGGCGTCTTTGGCGTCGAGCTGTTCCTCCTCTCGGAGGATCGCGTGATGTTCAGCGAGGTCAGCCCGCGCCCGCACGACACCGGCATGGTCACGATGGGCACGCAGGTGTGGAGCCAGTTCGCGCTCCACGCGCGCGCGATCCTCGGTCTTCCGATCCCCACGATCCGCCGGCACAGCGCCGGCGCCAGCGTCGCGCTGCGCGCCGAGGGCGACCTCGCATCGCCGATGATCGAGGGCCTCGCCGCCGCCTACATGACGCCGAACGTGGATGTGCGGTTCTTCGGCAAGCCGAGCGCCGGCCCGCGCCGCCGCCTCGGGGTCGTGCTCGCCACCGGTGACACCGCCGACGTGGCCCTCGCCACCGCGACGCGAGTCGCCAGCGAGCTGCGCCTGCGGGACGCCTGATCATGGGGCACGAGATCGAACGCAAGTACCTCGTCGATGTCGCCGCGTGGACCCCGCGCGATGCGGGCACGCTGTACCGGCAGGGCTACCTCAGCTCGCAGAAGGAGCGCGTGGTCCGCGTGCGCATCCACGGCACCACCGGCGTGCTGACCATCAAGGGCCCCACGGCCGGCGTTACCCGCGCCGAGTTCGAGTACCCGATCCCGCTTGCGGACGCGACCGAGCTGCTCGCGCTGTGCGAGACCCCCCTGGTCGAGAAGACCCGCCATGTAGAGACCCACGGCGGGATGACCTGGGAGATCGACGTGTTTCACGGGGCGAACGCCGGCCTGGTGATGGCCGAGGTCGAGCTGGAATCCGAGACGCAGGGCGTCGAAGTCCCTCCGTGGGCCATCCGCGAGGTCTCCGACGACCCCCGCTACTACAACTCGAACTTGATCGCGCACCCGTTCTCGACCTGGACCACATGAAGGTTCGGTAACGGCGCCAACGATCGGTGCGCGGACATGCGCAGTTAGCGAATCCCAGACGATCCGCCAGCGCACCTTGATATTGTCATTCGTGGTGCTTCGCCTAGCTGGTCGTGCGGTGGTCCTTGCGGCGCTCATCGGCGCCTGTGACTCGTCGATTCCTCCGCTCGCAACGGCGGAACCGGGCGTGGTGTTCTCGTTTCCCGTCGACGGGCAACGCGACGTCCCGCTCGGCTCGCGCATCGTGGTGACGTTCTCGGATCCCGTCGCGAAGAGCGCGCTCGGCGCGTGCACCGCGGACTCCGGCGCGTTCTGCCTCGTCGGCCCGAACGGTCCGGTCGATGCGACGCCCGAGGTCGTGGGCGATGGCAAGAGCGTGCAGTTCGCCGCCGCGGATCTGGCGGAAGGCACCGAGTACCAGCTCTATGTCCGCACCGCGCTCGCGCCGGATGCGAAGAACCTGCCGGCGACCGGACCGCTCGTGACGTTCACCACCCGCAGCAAGCGCCCACGCGCCGCCGCGCCCAGCGTGATCGCGGTCAACGGCGGCGACGCCGCGAACCCGGCCTCGTTCCGCCCGATGTACGAGACCTCGACGATCCGCCTCGTGTTCTCCGAGCCGCTCGATCCGCGCACGGTCTCGAACGTCACCGGCTCGGTCGAGCTGTTCGATACCGTCACGCGCCAGCCGGTCCCCACGACCGTGATCGCGAGCGGCGTGCACGTCGCGATCGATCCCACGATGGACCTGACCGCCGGCACCGCATACGAGCTTCGCCTCGGTAACCGCCTGCTCGATCTCGGCGGCCAACCGCTGGCGCCGGTGACGGTCATGCTCACGCCCTCGAACAGCAAGGGCACGCAGACCATTCCGCAGGTGCTGCGCATCCGGCAGAAAGGCGATCCGGGCCCGGAGTACTCGCGCTCCGGCGCCGAGAGGAACGTGATCGCGATCGACAAGCCGCTGATCGGCAAGGAGAGCTCGTCGATGCTCCCCGCGTCGCTCGCGGCCGAGCTCGGTGATCCGAAGGCGCTCGGTGGTCCGATCGCGTTCACGATCCGCAAGGGCCAGCGCATGAAGGCCTCCGGCCTCGACGTCAAGCTCGGCGGCGAGATCAGCGTCGGCCTGACCACCGGCGACATCCTGATCGAGATGCTGACCGACGCGGGCGGCCGGCTCTACCGCAACCCGCACCAGGTCCCCGACCAGCGCCCGGAGAACGAGCGCGCGCCGCTCTACGTCGACCTCAGCATGGACCTCGCGGTCTACGCGGTCGATCCGAAGGGCAACGCGGTGCTCACGCAGACCGTGCTCGGCGTGCAGGCGTCGGGCACCGCGGTCGGCACCGACGGCGTGCTCGCGATCGAGACCGTCGCATCCATGGAGCTTGGCCTCCTCGGTGTCACCGCCGCGCCGACGAACCTCGTGCTCGAGCTGATCACCGACCCCGCCGCACATCCCGACACGGACTCGGTGCCGCCGACGCTCGTCGCCTCGATGCCCAGCCTCGGCGGGAACGAGCACCCGGTCGACGCGGGCATCGAGATCATCTTCAACGAGCCCGTCGATCTTCTCCGCCTGCGGGCCGGTGGGATGCGGCTCGAGACCGCGGCCGGTACCGTGGTGCCGAGCGTGATCGAGAGCCACGGCGCCGCGGTGGTGGTTCGTTCGATCGCGCCGCTCGCGTACTCCACCGCGTATCGCGTGACGATGTCGGATGTCGCCGACGTCGCGGGCAACAAGCTCGCGGCGACGGACCCGATCACGTTCACCACGCCGCGCCTCGTCAACACCAATGCGCCGCTCACCGTCACCGCGATTCACCCCGGCGTTCCGTGCGCGCTCACCGGGGCGAACGGCGCGAGCCCCGGCCGCTGCTCGGGCGGCGCGGGCGGCGATGACCTCTACGGCAACTTCACGCTGCCCGCGAACGAGGCCGTCGAGATCGCGTTCTCGCAGCCGCCGCAGGCCGCCAGCCTTGTCCACGGCACCACGTGCAACACCGGCACGGTCCGCGTCGAGGAGATCGACGGCGCCGGCACGTGCCTCGCTGCGGTCGCCGGCACGTTCATCGCGCACAACCGCACCGTGTCGTTCGTGCCCGACAAGGCGTGGGTCGTCGACAAACGCTACCGCGTACGCCTGGTCTCGGGAAGCAACGGCACCTGCAACGCCGGCGAGCTGTGCGGCTTCGGCGGCGACGCGGCGAGCTTCGATCCGCTCGGTGGCACCACGAACGGCGACGCCGGTGGCCCCGACCTCTCGATCCAGTTCCTCGGCGCTGCGCCGGTCAAGTCGACGTTCATGATCGCCGACGCCGGGCCGTTCACCGATATCAACGGCAACGGCAAGGTCGACAGCGGCGAGCCGCTCGCCGACGAGAACCGCGCCGCGCTGAACATCACGGGCACGACGGGCTCGGTCAGCCAGGCGCACTTCACCTCGCCCGACTGCCTGCCGAGCATGCCGGGCACGCAGTCGTGCATGTACCTGCTCGGCTCGATGCCCGTCGAGATGGGCGAGCTCAGCACCACCTGCCCGCTCCCCGATGGCTCGAGCGCCGCGAGCTGTGTGCCGGTGTTGATCTCCGCGCAGGCGATGCTCGCGACCTCGATCTCGATGAACGCGAGCCTCGTGATCGGCGTCGATGCCGATACCGGCACCTCGGTGATGCGCGTGCGCGAGCCCGCCGGTGGCGGCGGTGTGGTTGGCTACATCGTCGATCAGGGCGGCGTCCCGACCATGATCGTCAAGCTCGACCTCTACATGGACGCGCCCGACATGAGCCTGCCGCTCGGCGCCGACCACGACCTGCACTCGAAGCTGCTGTCGGCCACGCTCTCCGGGCCGGTCTCGTTCCTGCCCGATGGGCGAATCTCGATCTCGGTGTCGAACACCGCGTCGCTGCCGGTCACCGTCAACATCAACGCACCGCTCGGCATCTCGGGCAGCGTGAAGATGGAGGTTCCGGCGCACGAGATGAAGCTCCAGTTGATCTCGCCGGCGCTCCGCGGGGTGACGCGATGAGGTCCGTGCTGGTTGCCCTGCTCGCGCTCGCGGTGATCCCCGCCGTCGCCGACGCGCGCCCGAAGGCGAAGAAGGGCAAGAAGGCTCCCGCGCCCATCGAGGCGGAGCCCGAGATCGACATGGCGCCGGATCCCGAGCCTGCGCGCGCCGCCGAGCCCGTCCCCGCTCCCGAGGCCGACCTCCACGACACCGCCGCCGCCGAGCCGCCGCCGATCGCGAAGAAGAAGAAGTCGAAGTCGTTCTACTTCCGCGGCGGCGTCGCGCACATCGCGCCGCTGTCGTCGTCGCGACCGCTCGAGCTCGCGGATGTCGACGGTGCCGCGAGCCTTGCGGTGCAGAATGGTCCGATCGTGGGCTCGGGCTCCGAGGTCAGCTCCGCGACCATCCCGGCGGTCACCATCGGCTACAAGCTGCCGTTCGGCGGCGGCCACCTCTCGCTCGAGACCGTGCTCGGCATGCCGTTCACGGTGAAGTTCCGCGCGACGGGCACGCTCGCGAACGAATCGATCGCACCGATGGCGCTCGGCATCCCCACCGGCGTGCCGCCGCTCGGCTCCGAGCTCGGCGAGGCGAAGGCCGCACCGCCGCTGATCACGCTCGTCTACAACGCGCTGCCGAACGGCCGCGTGCAGCCGTTCTTCGGCGTCGGCGCCGCCGTGCTGATCGCCTACAACGAGCACGTCACGAACAAGCAGCTCACGGCCGTCAGCCAGCCCGACATGTCGATCGCGCCCGCGCCGGGCATGGTGTTTCAGGCCGGCCTCGAGGCGAAGATCTACAAGGGTCTGTACGCGCGCCTCGACGTGAAGTTCATCGCGTTCATGCTCGCGCGCGCCGAGGTCCACCACATCCAGGTCGAGACGCCGGGGCTGCCGCTGTTCGACACCGTCGAGGTCGGAACCGCGAAGATGAGCGTGTGGGTGAATCCACTCATCGTCCAGGCCGGCCTCGGGCTCGACTTCTGACGCGCCGCCTCGCCGTACTCGCGCTCGCCGCGTGTCACGGCACTCCGCCCGACGCACCGTCGAACCGCGGGCGCACCGTCGAGGGCCTGCTCGTGCCGAGCGAGCTCGACGCGGATGTGGTGCCGGTCACCACCGCGAGCGGCGCCGATGCGCGCCACTACTACTGCACGCCCGCCATCCCCGCCGGGTGGAATGGCCGGCTCGTGATCTACATCGTCGGTGCGCGCGAGGATCCGGGGACCGCGCACGCGTTCGCCGAGCGCGCCTGCACCCGCGGCTATGCCGCGATCGCTCCGGCCTACAAGAACGAGCGCGCGATCCGCGACCTCTGCGAGGACGACGCCGACTGCTACGGTGCCGTGCGCCACGAGATCGTGTACGGCGACGATGCCGCCTCGCAGATCCGCCTCGATGCAAACAACGGCCTGCTCCACCGCATCGACACCATCGCCGATCACCTCGCGACCCTGTTCCCCACCGTGTGGGCTCCGCTGCGCGACCGGCTCCGCCGCCGCGATCTCTCGGCCGTGCTGATCGCCGGGTTCTCGCAAGGCAGCGGCCACGCGCTGCTTCTCGCCCACGACTTCGAGGTCAGCCGCGTGGTGGTGATGAGCGGCGTGCTCGACCGCGTGCGTAGCGGAACGGCGGCGCACGGACCGGTGACCTGGCTCGCGGACTGGGCGACGTCGCGCCCGAAGACGCCCGGCACGCGGATGTTCGCGATCAACCACGCCGATGATCCGTTCACCCAGCCCGCCGAGCTCGCCGCGAACTACGCGGCGCTCGGTCTGCCCGCGCCCACGTGCGAGGTCACCGAGGATCCGCCCGTGGGCGACTGCCATCGGTTCGTCATCCAGACCCCACCATGCGCGAGCCGCGTCGACGGCCACGTGACCCCGAGCATCGCGACGTTCGGCACGGATGCCGGCCCGTGTGCCCTCGGCGGTCCGCTTCGCCACCTCGGCCCGACCTGGGACTATCTACTCGGCGCGCACTAACCGCGGCTGATCGGCCGGGCCTCGATCGTCATCGCCGAGGCCGACGACGACGGCGCCGGCGCATCTTCGCGCTGCGGCACGAGCACGCGATCGTTGATCACGGTGGCCGCCTCGGAGCGCGGCATCGGCGGCGGAGTCACCATCGCCACCCCCGCCGCCGCGGTCGCGGCATCGGCCGCGGCCGTCTTCGTGTGACCGAGGCTCGCCCACCACGTCACCGCCTGCGTGCGAGCCCAGGCGTGCTCGGGCGGAATCTCGATCGAGAACAGCGTCTCGGCGAGCGTGCGCGCATCGAGCGGCCGGCGGTTCGGATTCTTCTCGAGGCACTTGAGCACCACGCTCTCGAGCTCCGGCGGCAACCAGCCGCGCACCTTCGAGCGTAGATCGGGGACCTCGTCCGCGACGTGCGCGTGGATCACCTCGTCCTCGGTCCTGCGTGGGAACACCTCACCACCGGTGAGCAACCACCACGCCACGCAGCCGAGCGCGTACAGGTCGCCGCGACCATCGGGCACCGCCCCGACCGCGAGCTCCGGCGCGATGTAGCCCGGCGTGCCGATCACGGTGCCGATCATCGTCAGCCGCTCGCCCGTGACGGACGGCAGCGCCGCGATGCTCTCCGGCGAAGGGACATCGTGAGCGGCCTCGACCGGATCGGCCACGTTGTGAACGATGCCGAAATCAAGCAGCTTGATGATGTCGACCTCGTCGGCGGCGCGGCACAGGAACAGGTTCGCCGGCTTGATATCGCGGTGAAACAGGCCGGCATCGTGGGCCTCCGCGAGCGACTGGCACGCCTGGACGATGATGCTGATCACGCGCGCCGCCGGTTGCGGGCCGTGCCCGGTGACGAGCTGCTGGAGATCCACGCCGTCGAGTAGCTCCATCACGTAAAAGAAGCTGCCGTCGGCGGTCACGCCGTAGTCGTAGAGCTCGATGGTGTGGCGCGAGCGCAGTGATGCGAGGGTCTGGGCCTCGCGCTTGAACCGCTGCTGCACGATCGGCGCGTGCTGCGCATCGATCAGCACCTCGGGGCGCACGAGCTTGATCGCGGCCTGGCGCGCGAGCAGCTGATGCTCCGCCCGCCACACCTCGCCCATGCCGCCACCGCCGAGCTTCTCGACGAGCCGATAGCTGCCGAGCTGCTTCGCGCGCTCGACGGCGGACTTCGCCTCGGCCCGCGCCTGCCCGACCGCGCGCCGCATACGCACCAGGTTCCACGCGAACATCAGCGCCACGCCGAACGCGATCGCGAGCGCCGCCGCCGAGGCGAGGATGGTCTCGCGCCCGAACCGCCAGGTCGCGCCGTATAGCGTCTTCTCCGGGACGAGCGTCGCGAGGTACCACTCCACCGGCGCGGCGATGCCCGCGTGGACGCCGCCGATCTTCGCCACCGACGCCAGGTAGTCGCCATCACTCGCCGAGAGCTGCATGAACCGCTGCTCCGCCGCCGTCGCGGTGCCGATGCCCGCGAACAACGCGTCGATCGCGGGCTCCTTGAAGTCGCTGTAGCGCAGGAGCCGGTTCTCGTCCTTCGCGGTCGGCGGAATCACCGCGGCGGGGTACGCGAGCACGGTGCCGTCGGCGGTGAACATCAGCGTGCGCGCGCCGGCGAGCGGCGGGCGGCCGATGAACGCCGACAGCTCGCTGACGTCGAAGTCGATGGTCAGCACCGCGGCGAGCGAACCATCGGCGTCGTACACCGGCTCGGCGACGGTCAGGCCGGTCTTGTGCGACGACGAGAACGTGCGCGGCGGCATCCACACGCGCTCCTTCGCCTTCACGGCGGTCATGTAGCGCGGGCGCGTGCGCGGATCGTAGTTGCTCGTCTCGGTCGTGAGCGGCTTCGGCTCGGCGGTCGCGAGGCTGTAGTCGGTGCGCGTCGAGCCCGTGGGGCCGACGTGCGACTCGGCCACCTGCAGCGCGCCGGTCTTGGGGTCGATGAGCGTGGTGAAGCTCGTGCCGGTGGGGAACGTGATGCTCGTGAACGCGATGCCCGGTCGCCCGACCACCACGTCGCGGAGCCGCATCATCATGTCGGGCGTCGGCAACGCCGCATCCGCGAGCAGGTGCATCGACGACAGGACCGGCCCCGCCTGATCGAGCGCGAAGCCGATGTCGCGCTGCACGTCGCTCGCCTGGGCCAGGAGCTGGTGCCTCGCCATGGTCTCGGCGCTGTCGTGGGTGGCCCGCCGTCCGAGCAGGAGCACGGCCACGCCGACCGCGATCACCAGGGCCGGAATGATGATCAGCACGCCCGTGGGCGACGCGAACAAGCGGGCCGCACGTGCCGGGCGGGTCTCGCCCACCACCGTCGGCGCTGAGGTCTGCCCCACGGGACGACTGTACTCCGTTTTGTAGGACGAACACCGACGCTCGGATCCGCCGTTGACGGACGGCGCTCGCGCGTTCGGCAGGCTCTACTTCCCCGCATGACGTTGCCGCCCCTGGTCGGAGACGAGACCGCCGAGCTGCTCGACCTCGCGGCGCTCGTGGAGGGGGTCGTCGCCGACCGTGCGCGCAGCCTCCCGCCGGAGCTCCAGCTCGTCGTCGACGTCGCGTCCAACCTCGCCAAGATCCACGGCGTCCGCACCGATCTCGAGCGCCTCGTCGGCGCGCTCCTCGAGTTGTGGCTGGCTCCCACGCTCGGCGCCGGCGGCGTGGCGCTCGTCGTCGACCGCACCGAGGATGGCCACGGCATACGCCTCGAGGTCCTGAACACCTCACCCGCGTCGCACGCGCCGGCCAGCTCACCGCGCCTGGACCGCGGCGATGCCCTGCGCACCGTGCTCGGCGTCGTCGGCCGTCACGACGCCACGCTCCGCGTCGCGAGCTGCGCGCAAGGCGCGACGCGCCTCGAGATCGTCTTCCCGCTCGCGCGCGCCAGTGATCGGGCCGCGCGCTGTCGCCGACCGACGCAGCCGCGCGTCCGTCCGATCCACTAGACGAAGTAGGTAGCGGGCACGCGCCCCGCGAAGCACGTCACCGTGTTCGGCGCTCGACGTCGCGACCACGCTCCGCGCACCGGCGCCTCCGGCGTTCCCTCTGCGAGACCCTCGTCGGGCGCCCACGTCGCACGCTGCCCTGGTGCGAGTCCGTGCAACCCGCTCTGGTGGAAGCCGATGATATGCGTGTGCCCCGCGACGCGTGCGCCGAGGGACTCGGCCAGGGTCTCGGCGAACTCGATCCCGGCGCGCGCGCCGACGGTCTCGCACGTGCGAAACCACACCAGCGCATCGGGCACGAGGCGCGTGCGGACCGCGTCGAGCAGCGGCCGATGCGGATGATCGCGAAGCAGCGAGCCGACCGAGAACCGCTCCTCGCCGACGTTCGCACTGCCCCACTTGCCGTGGCCCCAGTACTGGATCTCGCTGATCGGCTCCTCGAGCGTCGCGAGCCACACGAACGCCTCGGCCCAGCTCGCCACGCCACGCGATCGATCGATCCGGCCGAGCGCGCGATACACGCCGGAGCCGGCGGTCCACGGGATGGTCAGCCCGCCGCCCGTCCGCACGCACGTTCGGTCGTAGATCAGCGCGCGCATCGCGGGTCACAGTACCAGTGACGCGCCGGCGGCGGTGGCGACGGATTCGTCGGACTCGGCACGCCCGGGAGCTCGAGCCGACACCGACGCCGCCGGTCGGCGGGCGTACGCCGCCATCGCTACCGGGCGCACGGGCCCCGCATCGCGCACGGCCGACCTCCATCGGGACGGCCGTGCGTTCTACGCGGCTGGTCACCGTGCGCCCCGATCACACTGCGCGTACGATGCGTCGATGACCAAGGGGATGCGTCTGGTATCGATCCTCGCGCTCGCGCTGGCGGCCTCCGCCTGCGGTGGTGCGCGAAAGCCGTATGCAACGACCGGCGGAGCGCTGCAGCTCTCGAAGGTCGTGCTCTATCGCAACGGCGTCGGCTACTTCGAGCGCGGAGGGAGCGTCAGCGGCGACATGTTCACCATCCGCGTCCGCAAGGATCAAGTGAACGACCTTCTCAAGAGCCTCACCGTCGTCGAGAAGAGCGGCGGGCGCGCGGTCTCGATCTCGATGCCACTCGATCCGCGCGCGTGGGCGAACGCGGCGATCGCCACGCTCGGACCCGGCAGCGGCAGCCTCGCCGAGGTGCTCGACAAGCTGCGCGGTACCCAGGTCACGCTGCACACCAGCGACGGCGACTCGCTGTCGGGGCGGGTGCTGCTCGTCGAGGTCATCCAGCCGGATGGTTCGCCGCGTGGCCCCGACGACACCGGTGACCACCAGCTCGACTACAAGGTCACGCTGATCCACGACAGCAAGATGTCGGTGGTCAAGCTGTCGAAGGTCAGCGGCATCACGCTGCACAACGACGACATCTCGCTGCAGTTCCAGCGCAGCCTCGATGCCACCGCCGGCGAGGGAATGTTCCAGCAGGTCGACGTCACGATCCGCCTCGCCGGATCGCACACGCATGATCTCGTCGTCAGCTACGTCGTCGGTGCGCCGATGTGGAAGCCCACGTACCGCGTGGTGCTGCCCGAGAAGGGGAAGGGCCAGGCGCTGCTCCAGGGCTGGGCCGTCGTCGACAACACGACCGGCGAGGACTGGCGCGACGTCAAGCTCGCGCTGACCTCCGGCGCGCCGATCGCGTTTCGCTACGACCTGCACACCCCGCGCGACGTGACGCGCACGGACCTCTCGGCGGTCGGCAGCACGCGCCGCGCGCAGGCCTCGATCGGCGAGGCCGGGTACGCGCAGGAGAGCGAGAAGGTCTCCGTCGCCTCGGCGGCTCCCGCGGTCGATGCGAAGGCGAACGGAACGATGGGCGCCGGCGCCGGGCGCACGGTCAGCCCGGCGAAGAAGACCGCCCCCGCCAACAATCGCCCCGCGACGAAGTCGATCTACGACAAGGACAGGGCGGCCCCTGCCCCTCCGCCCGCCGTGTCCGCGGCCGACGCCTGGGGCGGCGATGGCGAGGAGTCCAATGCGGTCAACGCCGACGAGCTCGCGCGCTCGATGCAGGC
>JBBRED010000183.1:0-16529 GCA_038203335.1 Haliangiales bacterium
CACGCTTGTATCACGCGGGCGCCGGCTCGGCCCTTCCGCCGGGCGCGGCCGTCGGCGTGCTGTTCGCCGGGATCGCGAGCATCTTCGTGATCGGCTCCATCGCGCAGCAGGCCGGACTCTCGGTGCTCACGGCCCTCACCCTCTCGGAGCTGCTGCTCCTGATGCTGCCGCTCATCGTGATGCGCCGGCTCGGGCTGCGCGGCGACGCGCTGGGATTTCGGCGCCCGCGCCTCACGCCGCTGACCGCGGCGGTGCTGATCGGATGTACCGCCTGGCTCGTCAACGTGCACCTGGTGTCGCTGTTCGCGTTTGACGAGGGCCGGCTGCGGCCGCTGAACACGGTGGTCGACGAGGCTCCGCTGATCGTCACGATCCTCGGGCTCGCGCTGGTTCCCGCGGTCTGCGAGGAGGTGCTGTTCCGCGGCGGCGTGCAACGCGCGCTCGCAACGAGGCTGTTCCCGATCGCGGCGGTGCTGCTGACCGCGATCCTGTTCGCGCTCTATCACATGTCGCTGATCCAGCTGTTGCCCACGTTCACCCTCGGGCTCCTGCTCGGCGCTCTCGCGCACCGCGCGGATTCCGTGGTGCCCGCGATGCTCGCGCACTTCCTCAACAACACGATGGCGATCCTCGTCGCGCGGCGGCAACCCGCGGTGCTCGCGGACGCGCTCGCCGCGCATCCCACCGCGTCGCTCGTCGGCTGCGCGATCGCCACGGCGGTCGGCGCGTCGTTGCTGCTCCGGGGACCGGCGTGACAATCCCCACCGAGCCGAAGCTTCGATTCCAGACGCTCGCTCTGCGCCGCGAGCTGGCCTCGGATCATCACGAGCTCGCGCCCGTGGTCGCGCCGTCGATCACGTCGTACGGCCCCGAGGATCGCACCGCGATCGAGCTCGCGCTCGCGCTCTCCGAGCTCCCCGACGAGGCGCGACCGACGACCGTCGCCCGGTTGTTGCTCCCCGAGGGCGTCCGCATCGAGACCATCGAGGTCGAGGTCGGTCGTCCCGAGCTGCCGGGTCGCCTCGGCCGCATGCACACGATCGAGCTCGCGATCGCGCTGGTGCCCGAGCCGAAGCCCGAGGGCCCGCCGGCCGGGCACTGGGTGTTCATCCCGGTGCTGCAGCACGCGTGCTTCGTCGATCGCAAGGAGGACCTGGTGAAGCGGATCGCCGCGGAGATCGCGGTGCTCCCCGCTGCGCTCGCGCTCGATCTCGATGGCTGGCGCCGCCTGATCACGTACGCGAAGACCACCCTCGAGCCGATCGACGTCGAGCTCGCGACCACGCCGCTCGCCGAGGCGCGCGGGAGAAAGGCCCTCGCCGAGGCCGAGCGACGGCGCCAGGCGATCGCCACGCTCGACGGTGCTGGTCGTCGCATCATGCCGGCCGATCCGGCGCCGCCGCTGGTCGCGCGCGAGGAGCTGCTCGGCGAGCTGACGCGGATCCTCGCGGGCAAGCAGCGGCGCAGCGTGCTGCTGGTCGGCGACGAGGCCGCCGGCAAGAGCGCGCTCGCGATGGCGTGGTCGGTCGCGAACCCCACCCGCATGATGTGGGCGACGTCGGCGAGCGAGCTGGTCGCCGGCGCGAGCGGCATGGGCGAGTGGCAGGCGCGCGTGGCCGCGGTGCTCGCGGCGGCGGAGACGCTCGACGCGATCCTCTACTTCGATGACTTCGGTGCGCTGTTCGCGGATCGCCCTGCCGAGGGCGGCATCGAGCTCGGCGGCGCGATGCGGCGGCACGTCGTCGACGGTCGCGTGCGCGTCGTCGGCGAGCTCACCCCGATGGCGCTCGATCGCGCGGAGCGCCGCGACGTGTCGCTGGTCGGCTCGATGCTGCGCGTCACCGTGGCGCCGACCACGCCCGAGGCCACGGTCTCCGCGTGCCAGGCGTGGGCGACGTACTGGAAGAAGACGCAGCCCGCGCGGCCGCAGATCTCCGCCGAGACCGTGCCGCTCGCCGTGGAGCTCGCGCGCCGGTACCTGCCGTACCGCGCATTCCCCGGCAAGGCCGTGCGGCTGCTCGAGGAGCTCCGCGTCGCGCACGATCCGGGGCGTGATGCGAGCGGCGATGGCCCGCTGCTCGGTCCCTCGGAGCTGTTCGCCGCGTTCTCGTGGTCCACGGGCATTCCGGTCGCGCTGCTCTCCGATGCGAGCGCGCTCGCGCAGGGCGACGTGATCACGGCGCTGCGCCGGCGCATGGTCGGTCAGGACGCGGCGGTGCGGCGCGTGGCCGATGCGATCGCGGTCGCGAAGGCGCGGCTACAGCCCGCCGACAAGCCGCTCGCCTCGCTGCTGTTCGTGGGGCCGACCGGCACCGGCAAGACCGAGCTCGCGCGCTCGGTGGCCGCGTATCTGTTCGGTGCGCCCGACAAGATGGTCCGCCTCGACATGAGCGAGTACACCGACCCGTGGGCGGCCGAGCGGCTGTTCGGCGGAGATGGTGGCGAGGGCCGGCTGACCGCTGCGGTACGCAGCCAGCCGTTCGGCGTGGTGCTGCTCGACGAGATCGAGAAGGCGCATCCGAGCGTGTTCGATCTTCTTCTTCAGGTCCTTGGCGAGGCGCGGCTGACCGACGCGCGCGGCCGCACCACGTACTTCCACAACGCGATCATCGTGCTCACCTCGAACCTCGGCACGCGCAGCGCCCGCGGCACGCTCGGGCTCGCCCCCGCACAGGACGAGGCCGCGCGCGAGGAGCGCCGGTATCGCGATGCCGTCCTCGCGGCGTTCCGCCCCGAGCTGATCAACCGCCTCGATCAGATCGTGGTGTTTCATCCGCTGACGCCCGCCGAGATCGCAAAGGTCGCCGACATCGCGATCGGCCGCCTCGCGGAGCGCCGCGGGTTCACGCAGAGCGGCGTGATGCTCGATGTCTCGCCGCGCGCGCTCGAGGTGATCGCCGAGAATGGATTCTCCGCGGAGCTCGGCGCACGCGCGCTGCGCCGCCACGTCGACACGCACGTCCTCGCACCCGCGGCGCGGCTGATCGCGAAGGCCGGCGCCGAGGCGCAGGGCGGTACGCTGATGGTGCGCGCCGTCGACGAGGCGACGGCCGCCACCGGCGCGCCGAAGCCGGCCACGCAGCGCGCGCTCGCGCAGCGGATCGGCGAACACCGCGGCGCGCTCGATGTGTCGCTGTGGCGCCGCGCTGCGAGCACGGGTCGGCGCATGGTGCGCTCTGCGCTCGCGCTCGGCGGCCTGCGCCGCGATACGGATCGCGAGCTCGCTCATCATGTCGCGGTCGGCGTGCGCGACAAGCTCGGCGAGATCGAGGCCACGCTCGCCACGGCGGCGAAGAAGACCGAAGGCTCGACCAAGGCCGCCCTTCCCGGCCACGAGATGGCGCGCCTGTCGCGCGAGCACGCCCGGCTCAAGGACCTGTGGTCCGCGTGCCTCGCGGGTCAGGGCGAGCTTCGCACCGCCGAGGAGCTGTGCCTCGAGGCGCTGGCTCGCGACGTCGATGCCATCGATCTGATCGACGGTGCGATCACGGGCCGCCATCAGTTCCGCCGCGATCTGTTCTGGCTACTCACCGCGCTGCGGCCGATCCGCCCGGGCTGCACGCTCCTCGTCCACTCGCCCGATGCGCGCGCCGCCGTCACCGCGTGGGTCATGCTCGCGCTCGGCGCCGCTGAGGCGCACGGCTGGCGTGGCACGGTCCAGCTCTGGGGCGAGCAGACGCCGTCGTGGCGCTGGAACTGGGGCCCGCCGCATGATCTCGCGTGGGCGAGCGAGCACCTCGCCGAGCGCGCACAGCCTTCGGCGCTCGTGCGGATCGCCGGCAGCGGATCGGATCTCCTGTTCGGCCTCGAACAGGGTCTGCATCGCTTTCACGGTCTCGCCGGTGAGGCCTCGCACGTCTGGGTCGACCTCCTCGAGCCGCGGTTCGAGATCGCAAGCGAGGAGTGGAACGCCCTCCCCGGCCCGCCGTCGCCACGACCGCCGCGCGGCACGCCGATGCGGGAGGCCACGGTCAACGGCGATCGCACCCTGTTCGACGGCGACGACATCGACCTGCCGTGGGCGGAGTTGCACGGGCGCCTCGAGGAAGCGGCGGTGGTCCGCCTGCTCGCGGCGCACGAGATCGTGAACGGCACCGACGCCCTGTGGGTGTGGGAGCGCCCGCTCCAGGCGATCGAGGCGATGCTCAAGGAGCGGAAGGCAGCGCAGACGCCGTGATGATCGAGTTCACCATCGGCGTCTACCAGACCCGCCGCGACAGCGAGGACGAGTGGACCGCGCTCACGCCGGTGCAGTTCCCCGTCTATGTCTCGGGCGTCGGCGAGGTGCGTCTCCGCGAGCGAATGACCGAGCGCCTGCGCGACGTGCTGCGGAAGGCACCGCCGCTGTCGCACGAGCTGTTCCAGCTGCCGCTCGGGACGCAGCTGTTGCGCGTGCCGATCGACGTCAAGACCGACAAGGGGCGCATCCACGGCACCGTGCCGCTGATCGCGGAGCCGCGCTGGCTCACCGAGCGCACCCAGAAGCTCGTCGTCTATCACCCGTGCTACCGCGCGCACTGGTTCCTCGCCGACGATCACGACGACGTGGCCGCGATCGCGCCCACGTTCTTCCGGCATCACTGGGCCGAGATCGACGACGACGACCTCGACGAGATGTTCTCCGACGGCAAGGACAAGCTCGTCCCGATCGCGTTCTCCGCCGAGCCGTTCTCGCTGCTCGACATGCTGCCGTCCCGCAAGAAGGATCCACGCGGTGCGGCGGCGCCGCGCCCCGAGCGCGTCCTCCTCAACCTCGGCATCGACGAGACCCGCTATCACGCGGGCGGCACCGCGCGCCTCGGCGTGCCGCGCTCGCCGTATCGCGATCGCCTGAGCTACTTGCTCGGTGGCTCGCGCCCGCGCTCGGTCGCCGTGATCGGTCCGCCCGGCGCCGGCAAGACCTCGTTGATCCGCCAGTGGATCAGCGACCGGCTCGTCGAGGACGGCTACCCGATCCACAAGAACCTCGATCGCTGCCATCACGTGTGGCGGCTCACCGGCAAGCGGCTGATCGCCGGCATGTCGTATCTCGGTCAGTGGGAGGAGCGATGTCTCTCGGTGCTCGACGACGCGCGCAAGCACCGCGGCATCCTGTGGATCGAGGATCTGCACCTGTTCGGGCGGCTCGGCCAGTCGCGCCAGAGCGAGCGCAGCTTTGCGGACTTCTTCCGTGGGCCGGTGCGCCGTGGCGACCTGGCGATGATCGCCGAGCTGACGCAGGAGCAGTTCGCGCGCCTCGAGCGCGATGCCCCCGGCCTCGCCGAAGCCCTCGCGCTCGTCGTGGTGCCACCGGCGTCTGCCGGCGAGACGGCGCAGCTGCTGCTCCACGAGATCCGCGCGCTCGAGACCCGCTCGAAGGTCGAGCTGCATCCGTTCGTGCCGCGCACCGCGCTCGAGCTCGGCAGCGCGCTGTTCCCGTGGCGTGCGCGCCCCGGCGTGGCGATCGAGATCGTGCAGCGCGTCGCCGCCGATGCCGCCGCACGCGGGCGCACGGTGCTGACGCCGAACGACGTGCTCGACTACCTCGCGCGTACGACGGGCCTGTCGGCGAAGCTGATCTCGCTCGACGAGCCGCTCGATCCCGCGGACGTCGAGGCCGCGTTCGCCGCACGCGTGATCGGCCAGCCCGCCGCGACCCGCGCCGCGACCGACGTGATCCTGCGCGTCCGCGCCGGCCTCGCCGATCCGAACCGCCCGGTCAGCGTCATGCTGTTCACCGGCCCCACGGGAACCGGCAAGACCGAGCTCGCGACCGCGATCGCCGAGTACCTGTACGGCGCCGGCGAGCGCCTGCTGCGCGTCGACATGGGCGAGCTCTCGGGGCCTGATGCGGTGTCGCGCCTGATCGGCGACCGCTGGAATCCCGATGGCCTTCTCACCGCCCGCGTGCGCGCCCAGCCGTTCTGTGTCGTGCTGCTCGACGAGATCGAGAAGGCGCACCCGCAGGCGCTGCACCTGTTGCTCCAGCTGTTCGACGAGGGCCGGCTGACCGATGCGAACGGCGAGGTCGCGAGCTTCGCGAGCGCCGTCGTGATCATGACCTCGAACCTCGGCAGCCGGAACGCGGCGCCGATCGGCTTCGGCGAGACCCGCGATCGCATCCTCGCCGACGTGGCGAAGGCGGTCCGCGAGTTCTTCCCCGTCGAGCTGTTCAACCGCATCGACCGGGTCGTGCCGTTCGAGCCGCTGACGCCCGAGGTCGCGGCGAAGGTGGTCGACAAGGAGCTCGCGAAGCTGCTCGCCCGCCGCGGCCTGCGCGAACGAAACACGTTCGTGTACGCGGGCGCCGCGGTGCGCCGTCGCGCGGTCGCGGACGCGTTCGATCCGAGGTACGGCGCGCGCACCGTGAAGCGATGGCTCGAGGACAAGATCGGCGGCGCGCTGACCGATCTGCTCGCGACCGCGCAGCCCGCGCGCCTCCGCATCGTGCGGCTCGCCGAGGACCAGGGGCAGATCCAGGCCGCGCTCGAGCCGATGGCGGAGCGCACCGCCGAGCCCGGCACCTACGTGCTCGAGGGCGCCCTCGATCTCGCCACCGCCGCACTCGAGCCGGCGATCGTCCAGGCAACCGGAGCGCTCGACCGGATCCGCCGGCAGCCGATCCTCGCGCGCGCGCGCGACGAGGCGAGCGGCGAGCTCACATACTATGTGGATGAGGTCGAGCAGCGGATCACCGCGCTCGGCGAGCTGTTCGGCGTGGCCATGCCGGTGCGCGAGCCAGAGCGCGACGACGCCGCGGATGACGAGCCCGCCTACGACGACGACGGCAACCCGCTCGCCTCCCGGCGCACGCGACACTCGCGTGCTCGCCCTGGCCCGACGCGGCCGCCGGCGAGTCGCGATGCGCTGCTCGCCGGGATCGCCGAGGCGCTGCTGATCGAGCGCGCCCTCCCGCAGCTGCTCGATCCCACCGCGCACGCGGTCACCATCGTGATCAGCCGCGTCGGCCAGACCGCGGATGCCGGCGGCCTCGGCATCGTGGCCCACGCCCTCGGCCAACCGGCCTGGTTTGACGACGGTGCCTCGTCGAGCGCCACCGACGCGCCGCATCCCTTCGCCGCGTGGCAACTCGCCGCGCCGAAGTTCACGACGCTCATGGATCAGCACCGGGTCCCGTTCCTCTCGGATCGGCGCGACGTCGTGCTCGTGCTGCGCGGACTGTTCGTGCGCAGCGCGCTCTCCGGCGATCACGGCACGTGGATGATCCGCTCGGCGGCCGCCGAGCCCGACGTGGTCCGCGTCGAGGTCCGCGCCGGTGCGCCGCACAAGGCGGTGGACGTGCTCGCCGCGCACCTCGCCGGGCGGATGGAGCTGGAGCGCGTACTCGAGCAGGGTGGTCCGCTGCCCCCGAACCCCGACGTGCTGCTGCCGGTCACCCGCACGCTGACGTATCGCCCGCCGCTTCGGCCCGGCGAGTCGTTCGGCGTGGAGATCGAGGACTTCTCGACAGGTTGGGTCGATCGCGGCACCGCGCGCGATCTGCCCCTCGCGATCCGCCGCGCGTGGCACCTCGCGTGGAGCCGCGTGCCGAAGGCGCCCCGATGATGCGCCCGTCGTTCCGCGTGTTCGTCACGAAGCACCACGGTGGTCTGGTCTCCGCCGTGCTGCTGCGCCGGCACCGCGTGATGTTCGATACGCCGCCGCCCGCCGCGATGGCCGAGGACGTCGACACCGCGCTCGCCCGGCTGGCGCCACAGGCCGCGCTGCTCGTCGAAGACAACACCGCCGCGCGCTACCTGTGGAGCGAGGACCTCGAGCTGCGCAGGATCGACGTCGACATCCATCCCGGCCGCCCCGATCCGCGCGGCTACGTGATCGCGAAGGCCACCGTGCCGATCCGTCTCGGCTATGCGGCAGCGAAGCTCGACGGCGCCCCGCTCTACCGCGTGCTCGTGCCGCGCTTCGACTACTCGTTCGTCACCGAGGATCTCGAGGCGGTCCCCGACACCATCCGGTCGCTCGTGTTCGCGGCGCTGGTCGGCGACGCCGCCGCATCGCTCTACGATCTGCGCCGCGAGGTCGAGGAGGAGATCCTCGCATGGAGCCCGATCGAGGCCGCGCAGAAGGAGACGAAGAAGGATTCGAACGAGCTCGAGCCGCTGCCCACGCTCGAGGCGGTCGCCGAGGACTGGGTCCAGCTCGCGCGCGCGAACCGCCTGCGCGCCACGGTGGGCGTGGATCCGGTCTTCGATCAGTTCGCGCCGGCGCTCGACGCCGACGATCTGCCGAGCGTGTTGCTCGTGGGCCCTCGCGGCGGTGGCAAGTCCGCGTTCGTGCGCCGCGTCGCGCGCGGAATGCTCGAGCGCGGTCGCGGCAAGGACGGCGTGCGCCGCCGGCTGTGGGCGACCAGCGCAGATCGGATCGTCGCCGGCATGGTCTACCTCGGCATGTGGCAGCAGCGCTGCCTGCAGATCGTGGCGGAGCTCGCGGATGGATCGGACGTGCTCTACGTCGATCGCCTCGCCGACATCCTGACACCGTCGAGCGACGGCGCCTCGATCGCCGACCTGCTCGCCCCCGCGGTGATCGCCGGAGAGCTGTCGCTGATCGCCGAGTGCGACGAGGCCGAGCTCGTGCGTGCGCGCCAGAAGCACCCGGCGCTGCTCGATGCCCTGCGCATCATCCGCATGCCCGAGGCCACGCCGGCGCAGACCATCTCGCTGCTCGAGCCCTACGGTCAGCGCACGTCCCCGCCGGTGGCGCTGTCGCACGATGCCGCGCGCCGCCTCGTCGAGCTGCTCGCCGCGTTCCGGCGCGACACCGCGTTCCCCGGCAAGGCGCTCGCGTTCCTTGACTACCTCGGCACCCGGCCCGCGCGACCGACCGCGCTCTCCGTCGGTGAGCTGACGGAGGCGTTCGGCGCGTGGTCGGGGCTGCCCGTGGATCTGCTCGCGCCCGAGCGCGCGCTCGACACCGCCGCGATCGCACGCGAGCTGACCAAGGGCGTCGTGGGTCAGGATGAGGCGTGCTTCGTGGCGGCGCGCGTGATCGCGCGACTCAAGGCCGGCCTCGATGATCCGCAGCGCCCCGTCGGTACGCTGCTGTTCGCGGGCCCGACCGGTGTGGGCAAGACCGAGCTCGCGAAGCAGCTCGCGCGCTATCTGTTCGGCGACGCCGAGCGGCTCGTGCGCGTCGACATGAGCGAGCTCGTCACCGGCGCCGCGATCGCCCGCCTGATCACGCCGTCACCCGCCGGCACGTCGCTCGCGGATCGGATCCGCCGGCAGCCGCTCTCGGTCGTGCTGTTCGACGAGGTCGAGAAGGCCGACGCCGCGGCATTCGATCTGCTGCTCGGTGTGGTCGGCGAAGGCCGGCTGACCGATGCGCTCGGCCGGCTCGTCGACTTCCGCATGGCGCTGATCGTGATGACCACGAACCTCGGCGCGAGCGACCCCAGACCGGCCGGCTTCTCCTCGAGCGATCCGGGCGTGGATCACGCCGGCGCGATCAAGGCGTTCTTCCGCCCCGAGCTGCTCGGTCGGATCGACTCGATCCTCTCGTTCCGCCCGCTGCCAACCTCCGCGCTCGAGCGCATCGTCGAGCTCGAGCTCGACAAGCTCCGCAAGCGCCCCGGCCTTGTCGCGCGCAATCTGCGCCTCGAGATCTCGGTCGCGGCGCGCAATCGTCTCGCCGTGCTCGGTCACGATCCAAAGCTCGGCGCGCGACCGCTGCGCCGCACGATCGAGGATCTGGTGGTGGCACCACTCGCCGAACGCATGGCCAGCACGCCCTCGTGGCGCGACGCAACCGTACGAATTCAGACAGTTTCTGAACCGGGTATCGCTGACCTCACGATCCCTTGATCGTTGGTAATGGCGACGACACGAGCCAACCAAACGAAAGCCTTGCTACACTTTCGACGTGCCGGATCCCAAGCGCGTCCTCTGGTACCTCCGCAAGGTCCCGCTCCTCTCCGACCTTGGCCCCGACGCGATCGCGCGGATGGCGGAGCGAGTCGAGCTCCGCGAAGCACGCCGCCGCGATGTCATCTATCTCCCCGGTGATCCGGGCCGCTCGCTGTTCTTCGTGCACGGCGGCCGCATCAAGGTCAGCAAGGTTACGCGCGACGGCAAGTCGCTGACGCTCGCGTATCACGGCCCTGCCGAGCTGTTCGGCGACTCGTGTCTCCTCGATGGCGGACCGCGCACGGAGATGGCCGAGGCCGTCGAGAACGCGCTGCTCTCCGAGGTCGATCGCGTGCACTTCGAGGAGCTGATCCACTCGCACCCGGCGCTCGGGCTCGCGATGACGCGCCTCATGATCGTTCGCCGCCGCGAGCTCGAGAACAAGGTCGAGGCGCTCGTGTTCCGCGATGTCTCGAGCAAGCTCGCCGAGCTGCTCGTGAAGCTCGCCTCCGAGTACGGGGTGGACGACGCTCGAGGAACTCTCGTCGCCCTCAAGATCACGCACCAGGAGCTCGCGAACCTGATCGGCTCCACCCGCGAGACCGTGTCCCTCACGCTCTCGACGTTCAAGCGCAAGCGGCTGATCGCGACCGAAGGCCGGAAGGTCATCATCGCCGACTCGGACGCGCTCAAAGCGCTCTACTGAGATCGCTGCGTCGCGCGAGCATCTTGATCGCGAGCGAGAGCGCGCACTTCATCGAGATCGGGCGCGCGACGCCCTTGCCCGCGATGTCGTACGCCGTGCCGTGATCGGGTGACGTCCGCACGATCGGCAGACCGAGCGTCAGGTTCACCGCCTCGTCGAAGTCGACGAGCTTGACCGGGATCAAGCCCTGGTCGTGGTACTGCGCGACCAGCGCATCGACCGATCCGTGCAGCGCATCGCGAAACGCGGCGTCGGGAATCAGCGGCCCCGAGAGCGTCGCGGGCGGCAGCGGCCCGAGCGCCGGCGCGATGACCTCGGCGTCCTCGCTACCGAGGATGCCGCCCTCGCCCGCGTGCGGGTTGAGCCCGACCACGCCGATCCGCGGCGCCGAGATCCCGAAGTCCGTGATCAGCGATACGGCGAGCAGCTCGATCACGCGGCGCAGCCGCTGCGTGGTCAGCACGCGCGGAACATCGCGCAGCGGAACGTGCACGGTCGCGAGCGCGATCTTGTACTTCGGCCCGGCGAACATCATCACCACGTCGCGCGCGCCGAACCGCTCGGCGAGCAGCTCGGTGTGCCCGGGGAACGCGAAGCCCGCGCGCTTCGCCCACGTCTTCGAGATCGGCGCCGTGACGAGCGCACCGAGCTCGCCCGCTCGCGCTGCCGAGATCGCGGCCTCGAGGTAGCCGACCTGCGCCGCGCCGCACGCCTCGTCGGGCGATCCGAACACCGCGCGCTCGCCGACACCCTCGCCGAGGATCCGGATCTCGGGCAGCGTCACGCCGATCGCGCGCGCCCCGCGCTCGAGCGGACCGCGGTCGCCGTAAACCACGAGCCGGGCGAGGATCTCCGGCGGTGCCGAGGCGAGCGTGGCCGCGACGATTTCGGGGCCGATACCGGTGGGGTCACCGAGGGTGATGCCGAGCTTCACGCGCGAACCGTAACACCCCGCTCGCGGCATTTCGCGGCACGTCGACGACGTGACCTGTACACGCCCCGAGCGGTCCGTGCTTGCCACGGCGCACGCTCTCGTTCATCCATAGATCATGCGCTGCGCAACGCTCCTCCTCGTCGCGCTGTGCGGATGCGCCGGCGCCGAGGCGATGGGCATGCAGACTCCCGCCCCGGTCGTGGCGCCCCCCGACGAGCTCGGCCTCCATCCCGGCGAGACCATGGCGTTCGAGGTCCAGCTCGGCGGGATCCTCGTCGGCGAGGCCCAGCTCGCCGTCGGCGAGATCGGAATGGTCGAGGGGCACAAGGCCGTGGTCGTTCGCTCGCGCGCGGCCACCGCGGGCGCCGCCGCGCTGCTCAAGAAGATCAGCGACGAGGCGACCACGGTGATCGACGTCGAGACCTTCCGCCCGGTCTCGCTCGAGACCGTGGTCGAGCAGAGCGGCAAGCGCGTCGCCGCATCGGCGACGTTCACCGGCAACACGGCGAAGGTCACGTACCAGCGCAGCGGCGACAAGGAACCGAAGACCTCGATCCTCAACTTCGGCACCACCACGGTCCACGACGCGCACACCGCGATGGCGGCGCTCCGCGGCTGGAAGGGCACGAAGGGACAGACCCGCACCGTGTTCGTCGTCGGTGGCCGCCGGTTGTGGCGCGTGGACGTGACCTACGCCGGCGAGGAGACCATCGGCGGCGCGCTCGGCAATCGGCGCGCGATCGTGTTCGACGGCAAGTCGTTCCGCGCGCGCAGCAACATGACGGTCGAGAGCGACAAGCCGGCGCGCACGTTCAAGGTCTGGCTGTCGGACGATGCCGACCGCGTTCCGATCAAGGTCACCGCGTCGACCGAGCTCGGCGAGATCGCGATGGATCTGGTCGAGTACAACCGGCCCTAGTCGAGCCGCTTGGTGCGCGTGACCTCGCCCGATGCCGAGGGGCCATCGTCGGCGGTCACGGCTCGTCGTTTCGGTGCCGGGGCTCCCGCGTCGGGCGGCTCGTCGGCTTCCATCTCGAGCACGGTCTCGATCTCGGGCTCCGTCGGCGGGCGCGGACGCCGGCCCGGGGCACGCGTCATCTGCGCGAGCTGGGACTCGGGACCGTCCTCGGCAGGGTCCGCCTGGAGCTGGCTGATCACGATCTCCGGCTCCGAGTGCTCGGCCGGTGGGAGCGGCGCCGGCGTCGGCGCGCGCGCGTGCTTGACCGCCTCCGGCGTCGGAACCCGCCCCATCGCCGGCAGATCGAGCACCGCGACCGGGGTGCCGGCCGGCGGCGTGGCGGCGCGGCCGAGCGTGTGAATCGTCGGCGGCGGTAGCGTATCGCCGAGCGCCAGCGCGGGGATGTTCGGATCCGTCGGCGCGTGCTGCATCGTCTTGCCGTACGGATCGATGTTGAACTTGGGCCGGACCGCGCGCGGCGTGCGCGACGCGATGATCTGCGCGAGGCTCTCGAGCAGCGCCTCACCGAGCTCGGCATCGTCCTCGGTCAGCTCGCGGAAGTCGTCGTTGCGCATCGCGACCGCGCGGACCTCGGTCTTCGCGACCGCGAGCCCGTCCTTGTCGGGGATCGCGGAGCCGGCGATCAGCGACTCGGGGTAGATGAACGCGCCGGGGCCGGCGATCTCACCGTCGATCTGGACCTCGCCCTCGACGATGATCCATGCGACGCGGTCGCCGAGGGTGTGCGCCGGCAGCCTTTCGCCGGCCACGTGGTCGCGCGGGATCGCGATGCGGAGCGCGCGCAGACGCTGCTGCGGTGACACCTTCTCCGTCCACAGCTCGCACAGGCTGATCGAGAGATCGTCGCGGCGGCGCTGCTCCGCAGGTACCGGCGTCTCGCCGGCCTCGAGGACGCGCATCACGATCGCCGTGGCGTTGTCTCCGCCGCCGCGCTCGAGGGCAAGATCGACGAGCTTCTGCGCCGCGCGCGCCGGGCTCGGTTGCTTGACCAGCACCTCGCCGACCTCGTTCTCCGGCACGTACTCGCTGATGCCATCACTGCACAGCATGAATCGGTCGCCGTCGGCGAGGGGCACCACGAACGTCGAGACCTTGCACTCCTGGCCGATGCCGAGCGCGTTCGTCAGCATGCTGCGGAATCGCGCGCCGTCGCCCGAGACATCCACGTCGATGCCCGCGGCGAGTAGCCGCTGCAGCAGCGTGTGGTCCTCGGTGAGCTGCATCGAGATGCCATCGCGAACGATGTAGGCGCGCGAGTCACCGGCATGCGCGAAGATCAGCTCGTTGCCGACCACGATCGCGCCGACCAGGGTGGTGCCCATGCCCTGCTTGGTCGGGTCCCGCACGCCTTCGGCGACGATGGCGTTGTGAGCCGCGATGACCCCGTCGCGCAGCGCCTCGATCAGCTGCTTCTTCGCGATCGCCGTGCCGCGCTGCAGCCAGACCTCGGCGACCTCGCAGGTATCGGCGTCGATCCACTTCTGCTTGATGGTCGCCACCGCGATCGCGGCCGCGACCTCGCCGGCCGCATGACCGCCCATGCCGTCGCACACGACGAACAACCCGAGATCCGCATCGAAATAATGCGCATCTTCGTTGTGCTCCCGCACGTTGCCGACGTGCGTCACAGCAGCGCCGACGATCGAGGCTCGCCCCGCCACGGAGCCATCGTAACTCAAAGACACCCTAGCCACGCATCTTGTACCCGACGTTACGCACCGTCTCGATGACCGACCCAATTTCTCCGAGCTTGGCCCGGACCCGGCGGACGTGGATATCCACGGTCCGGGTGCCCCCGGCGTAGCGATAGCCCCAGGCCCGCTCCAGGAGCGCCTCCCGGGTGAACACCCGTCCACGGTGCTGGCCGAGGAAGCGCAGCAGCTCGAACTCCTGGTGGGTCAGCTCGATCCGGCGCCCGGAGATCCGCACCTCGTAACCTGCAATATCGATCACCAGGTCGTCGATCTTCAGGACCTCCTCGGAGCCGAACGTCGCCGTCTTCCAGTCGAGCTGGCGCATCCGGCCGTAGAGCTCGGCCGGGACCAGGGGCATGAGGACGAAATCGTCGAAGCCGATCGAGAAATCCAGGGACGGCAGCCGGGCCACGGTCACCGCCAGCAGGATCGGGACCTCGATCAGCGGTCCGTCATCGCGGAGGCGCTTGATCGTCTTCTGCGCCCGCCCGATGTCGTCACCGGCCTCGACGACGACCACCGTGGGGGGCCGGGACGCCAGCTCGTCGAGATCGAGGCCCCCGAGGTCGAACCGCCCGAGCGTGATGCGGCACCCTAGCTCCGCGAGGATGGTTGCGACCGATCCCGGCTCCTGCGCCGTGTCGGGTTCAGCACAAATGACGACGGCTCGCACGCCGCCCAGTGATGCCGCTCGGCCCGCTCCCGGGTCAAGTCGTCCGTCATGTGTACTTCACGGTCCTACCCGATTGGGACGCGCGCAAAGGCCGTTGGCGCTATTGCCTCCCCCCTCAAACATGTAAGAATTGGAGCTGGATGGAAGAGTTCCACTGCTCCTTCTGCGGAAAGCAGCGGCGCGAGGTGCGAAAGCTCATCTCTGGACCGCGGGTGTTCATCTGCGACCAGTGTGTGACTCTCTGCAACGACATACTCGCCAAGGAAGAGGCGTCCGAGCGACCCAAGTATCCGCCGCCGCGCGCGATCGTTGAGGAGCTCGACAAGTACGTCGTCGGTCAGAAGGAAGCGAAGCGCGCCCTCTCCGTCGCGGTCTACAACCACTACAAGCGAATCGGGATGCGCGGGAAGCAGTCCGACGTGGAGCTGCAGAAGGGCAACATCCTCCTGGTCGGCCCCACGGGCTCGGGCAAGACCCTGCTCGCGCAGACGCTCGCGAAGAAGCTCGATGTTCCCTTCGCGATCGCTGACGCCACCACGCTGACCGAGGCCGGCTATGTCGGCGAGGACGTGGAGAGCGTGGTCAAGGCGCTGTTCCGCGCTGCCGGCGGAGACGTCGAAAAGACCGCGCGCGGCATCATCTGCATCGACGAGATCGACAAGATCGCGCGCAAGGGCGGAAGCCCATCCCCGACCCGCGATGTCTCCGGCGAGGGCGTGCAGCAGGCGCTGCTCAAGATCCTCGAGGGCAAGACCGCCACGATCACCCCCGACGGCGCGCGCAACCGCCCGCAGCAGGAGCTGATCCAGATCGACACCACGGACATCCTGTTCATCTGCTGCGGCGCCTTCAACGGCCTCGAGGACATCGTCCGCCGCCGCACCGGTCAGCGCGGCCTCGGCTTTGGTGCACAGGTCTCGACGGCCGAGGACGACAAGGATGCGCTGCGGCGTCAGGCGCGCACCGAGGATCTGATCAAGTTCGGCATGATCCCCGAGTTCATGGGTCGCCTGCCGGTGATCGTCTCGTGCGATGCGCTCGATGTCGACGCGCTGACCGAGGTGCTCTGGAAGCCGCGCAACGCGCTCGCGAAGCAGTATCACCGGCTGTTCGAGCTCGAGGGCGTGAAGCTGAACTTCCGCCCCGACGCGCTCACGGCGATCGCCACCGAAGCCGCTCGCCGCAACAGCGGTGCGCGTGGCCTCCGCGCGATCCTCGAAGAAGTGATGCTCGATGTCATGTACGAGATCCCATCGCTGACCGGCGTGAAGGAATGCGTCGTCACGCGTGACGTCGTCGAGAACCGCGCGCGTCCCGAGCTCGTGCTCGAGACCAAAGCCGCGGGCTGACCACGCTTCGTGGTTGCACATCGCGTGCACCACTGCGGGAGGCAGGTCCCAGCGCAGACGCTCGTTTGCAGCTGTCACTTCGGGCGTTACACCCGCGCGAAGCGAATTCTGACGATGGCGCCGATGTGAGGCACTGTCCCGAAGTGGACGTTGCGGTCGTGAGGCGCGGCTCTTGCTGATGGGCGCCGCATGCAACGCCATCGACTCTCGCTTGTTCTCGCGTTCGTACTCCCTGCCTGCAACGCCGACGACGTGATGTACGGCGAAGCATCTTCCGAGATCTCCGTCGGTGCGGCGGTGACGTCGTCGTGTTCGACGGCGACGGTGCGTGGGCTCTCGATCCAGATCG
>JBBRED010000184.1:0-16457 GCA_038203335.1 Haliangiales bacterium
GGGGTAGTTGCATGCACAAGCTCGTCCTGTTGGGCCTCGTTCTGTTCGCCGCGTGTGGGGATGATGGCAACTCGTCGGGGATTCCCAGCGAGTGCAATCCGATGGGCGGCGAAGGCTGCCTCCTGCCGTGGCCCTCGGCGACCTATCTCAAGACCGACTCGGCGGCCGTCTCCGGCTTTCGCGTCGATCTCCCGACGGCCGCGATGCCGACGAACGAGGATGGTCAGGCGGTCGAGCCCGATGGCTTCAACCGCTACGACGGCTTCTCCCTGAGCGGGCCGATGCTCGTCGCGTTCCCGACCGGCGTGTCGGTGACCGGCTTGCCGAGCTTCAAGAATCCCGACGAGTCGCTCGCGGCGACGTCGCCGATCGCGCTGGTCGACATCGATCACGGCGAGCGCGCACCGTTCTTCGCGGAGATCGATCAGAACACGCCCGACGTGAACAAGCGCGACCTCATCATTCGCCCGCTCGCGCGGCTCAAGCCGGGCACGCGCTACGTCGTCGCGATCCGCAAGGCGGTCAAGGCCGCCGATGGGAGCGACCTGGTCTCGCCGCCGGGCTTCGCCGCGCTGCGCGACGGCAAGGACTTCGGTCACCCGCGGTTCGGTGACATCAAGAAGCGGTGGCCGGCGATCTTCGACAAGCTCGGCACGATGGGCATCGCGAAGGACGACCTCGTCCTCGCGTGGGACTTCGTCACCGCCTCGGACGAGTTCATGCGCTCCGACCTGACGACGATGCGCGAGAAGGCGTTGCCCGCGATCGGCACGAACGGCGCGAACCTCTCGTTCACGATCAAGAGCACCGAGCCGAACCTGCCGACCACGTACAAGCGCTACCTCGGCACGTACAAGTCGCCCGACTTCCTCACGGCCGGCGAGACCGACCCTTCGATCCTTCGCCGCGGCGCCGACGGTCTGCCCGACATGCAGGGCATGCGCGACGCGCAGTTCGCCGCGATCATCCCGAACTGCGTCACCTCCGGCGCCGTGCCGCTGCCGCGCCCGACGATCGTGTTCGGCCACGGTCTGTTCGGCTCGGCGAAGGAGTACCTGTCGGACGACTTCGTCGGGAAGCTCGCGGAGCAGGACTGCTTCGTGATCATCGCCGGTGACTTCATCGGCCTGACCTCGCGCCAGCTCCAGCTCGCGCCGCTCGCGGTCAACGACATGAACCGCGGCCGACAGATCAGCGAGAAGCTCGCTCAGTCGATCGTGGACTTCATCTCGCTCGAGAGCGCCACGCGCGGCGTGATGGCGAACGCGGCGGAGTTCAAGTTCAACGGCCAGTCGGTCATCGATCCGGCGAACACGTTCTACGTCGGTGGCTCGCTCGGCGGGATCATGGGCAACACGCTGATGGCGTACGACCCGAACTTCAAGAAGGGCGTGCTCGCCGTCCCCGGCGGCATCTGGTCGATGCTGCTCGAGCGCTCGGCCGCGTGGTTCGCCCTGCTCGGCGCCGCGCAGGGCAGCTATCGCGATCCCGCGGTCTACCAGCTCGTCGTCGCCGCGCTCGGCTGGGCGATGGAGCCCTACGATCCGATCACCACCGCGGCGCACGTCATCAAGGACCCGCTGTTCGGCCAGCCGCCGAAGGATATCTTGATGTGGTACTCGATCGGCGATTGCCTCGTGACGAACATCTCGACCGAGGTGATCGCGCGCGAGATGGGGATCAAGATCCTCGCGCCGTCGGTGAAGGAGCCATGGCACCTGACGCCGGTCGCAGGTCCGCTGGTCAGCGGCGTCAACATCTACAACGAGCACCCCACGCCGCTGCCGCCGGATACGAACCAGCCGCCGTCCGAGGACAACGGAACCCACTCCGGCATCAACAAGAAGCCGCCGGCGCTGCGCCAGATCAAGGACTTCCTGTTCCAGAACCAGATCGTTCCCGAGTGCAAGGTCAACGATCAGCCCGTGCCGTGTGACTGTTCGGTCGCCGGCGCCTGCCTCTGAGGAGAATCCCATGCGCTGCTCCCTCATCTGCCTCGCGCTGATCTTCGCTGCCTGTGGACCGTCGACGCGTCACAACGGCGATGACGACGATGGCGACGCGGACGTCCCGGAGTGCAACCCCGGCTCGCATCGTTGCAACTCGAGCACGTACGAGATCTGCTCGAACGGCACCTGGCTGACGCAGGACGACTGCCCGGTCGCCTGCAACGAGACCCTCGGCTGCGTGCAGTGCTCGCCGGGCGTCGACGTGTGCAAGGACGGCGACGTCCACAGCTGCGATCCATCCGGCAACGTCGGCGGCGTGACCACCGCATGTACGGGCTCGAACATCTGCCAGGGCGGCACGTGCGTCGATGCCTGCGCGGATGCGGCGATGAAGCGCAGCTACACCGGCTGCGAGTACTGGGCGGCGGACCTCGATAACGCCGTCGAGGTGGTCGGCACGCCGAACGGCATCTTCGGCTGCTCGCTCGCCGCGACCGGCTCCGTCCAGCGCACGTTGAGCGTGTGCACGATGGGCTCGACCCTGGCGGGGCTCTGCGATCCGCCGGGCAACACCTGCCCCGCCGGGTTCGCGTGCACCTCGACCGCGGTGTGCGTGCTCGACGCGGCGCACTCGCCGTTCGCGATCGTGGTCTCGAACCCGCAGCCGCGCGCCGTCGACGTGACGGTCACCGCGGGCAGCGGTCAGACGTTCACGAAGTCCGTGGCCGCCGGCCAGGTCCTCGCGCTCCCGCCGCAGAGCAACGGCATGCCGGATGCGTCGCTGGATGGCACCGCGACCGAGCACAAGGCCTACAAGATCGTGTCGACGCTCCCGATCATCGCGTATCAGTTCAACCCGCTCGATAACGTCAACGTGTTCTCGAACGACGCGTCGCTGCTCGTGCCGCGCGCGGCGTTCGACATCGAGTACTACGGGATGAGCTTCCCGACCTCGAACCGCCGCATGCCGGCGCCGGGCAATCACAACTATCACGGCTACATCAGCGTCGTGGCGTGGGAGAACAACACGCAGATCGAGATCACGCCGACGGCCACCGTCGAGGCGAGCGCCACGCAGGCCGCCATCGCGGCCGGTACGCCGACGATGTTCACGCTGAACGCGTTCGACGTGCTGACGCTCCAGTCGACCGCGGGCGGCGGAGATCTCACGGGCACGAAGATCCGATCGGTCAACAGCACGAGCACGTTCGGCGTGTTCGGCGGGCACGAGGCGATGGGCTTTGGCGAGGCGATGGGGCCCGACGCGTCGCACTCCGCGGGCCCGTGCTGCGCCGATCACATCGAGGAGATGATGTTCCCGACCTCGACGTGGGGAAAGACGTTCGCGATCGCGCGCAGCCAGGGCCGCGGCACGAACGAGCCCGACATGCTGCGGATCATGGCGCAGAAGCCCGGCACGATGATCACGTTCAACCCGGCGGTCGCCAATGCGAACTGCGCGAACCTCGGCCCCGGTCAGTTCTGCGAGGTGAAGATCAACGTCGACACCTCGATCCAGTCGAACGAGCCGGTGCTGATCGGGCACTACCTCGAGTCCGCGATCTGGCAGGACCCGTTGTTCGGTGGCGCGGTGGGCGAGGGCGATCCGTCGATGGCGATCGCGGTGCCGTCCGAGCAGTTCCGCAGCGACTACACGGTGCTGGTGCCGAGCGCGTACGCGAAGAACTTCCTGTCGATCTCGGCGGGCTCGACGGGCGCCGTGCTCGTCGATGGTCAGCCCGTGACGATGGCGCCGTTCGCGGGCGGTGCGTATCGCGCGGCGCGCACGATGGTCGCCGCGGGTCAGCACAAGATCCAGTGCCCCGCGACCTGCGGCGTCGAGGTCTACGGCTATGGCGACGCCGTGTCGTACATGTTCGCAGGCGGCCTCGATCTCAAGCAGATCGTCATCAACTAGAGGAACTCCGATAGACTGGAGGCGTGCGGGTGCTCCTTCTGGTCGGGCTACTGGCGGGCTGCTTCGCGCCGAGCCCGCCCGAAGGTCTGCCGTGCAGCGAGAGCGGTGCGTGCCCCGACGGCCAGCGCTGCGATCTCGACGGCAAGTGCCGCGGCACCCTGCAGGGCGGCGGCGACGATGCCGGGGTCGACGTCCCCGACACGATCGACGCGATGATCGACGGCAACAGCGCGTGCGACACGCACGATCACGACGGCGATGGCATCGGCGATGCGTGCGACAACTGTCCGTTCATCGCGAATCCGAACCAGGCCCACGGCATGGACGCGGATGGCGTCGGTGACGCGTGCGATCCCGACAACGGTCGGTTCGACACGCTGGTCCTGTTCGAGGGCTTCTACACGACGCCGACGAGCTGGGTGCTCCCTCCGGGCTGGAGCGTCACGAACGGCAAGCTCGTGGGGATGTCGGCGGGCACGAGCATCGCGTTTCGCGACGTCGCGATGCCGGCGAACCTGACCGTCATCGCCGGCGGTGCGCTGACCAACGTGATGGGCGGCATCCCGAACATCTCGGTGGTCGCGCGGCACAACAGCGGTGGCGACTACTACCGGTGCGGGGTGCTCGATAGCCGCGCCGAGATCGTGAAGTACAACGGCGGGACCACGACGACGCTCGACAGCAAGGACTTCACCGCCGACCTCACGAACGTGCTCATCGGCTACGACCTCACCGGCCCGAGCCACAGCTGCTACGCAGAGGCCGGTCCGTTCGTCGTGCCGGCGGCCACGGACGGGGCGATCAACGGGGATCGCGCGGGCGTCCGCGTGCGCGGCGGCACCGGTTCGTTCGACTACTTCGTCATCTACTCGCACTAGGCGATGGTGCGGGCGGCGGCCTCGATCGCGGCCGCCATCGTCGCCGCATCGGGATACCGATCGGCCTGCTGCTTCGAGAGCGCCACGCGCATCACCGCATCGAGCGCGGGTGGGACCGCGTCGTCGACGGGCGGTGGATCGTGGCCGAGGTGGGCCTCAACGAGCTCGAAGTCATCGACCTGCTCGAACGGTGGGGCTCCCATCAGCAGCTCGTACAGCATGATGCCGACCGAGTAGAGATCGCTGCGCACATCCACCTGCTCGCCGCGCAGGCGCTCGGGGGCGATGTAGCGCAGGCTGCCGACGACCGTGCCCTGCTGCGTCAGCTTCGCGCTGCCCTCGACGCTCGCGAAGCCGAAGTCGATGAGTACGACGCGCTCGACCGGCCCCGGCGACGGCTCGAGCATGATGTTCGCCGGCTTGAGATCCCGGTGGAGAATGCCGGCGTGGTGCACCGCGGCCAGGCCCTGCAGCATCTGCCACGCGTAGCTGGCCGCGCGCCGCGCCCCGACCCGGCCTTCCTCCTTGATCACGCCGCGGAGGGTCTTGCCGCGGAGCAGCTCGACGACGAGGTACGGCTGCTCCGTGCGCGTGACTCCCGTGGCGAGCAAGTGGGCCACGTTGTTGTGACGCACGCGCGCCTGGACCTCGCCCTCGCGGGCGAATCGCAGCTTGATGGCGGGATCGCCCGCGACGGTGTTCCGCAGGATCTTCAACGCGACGAACGCCGCGGTCTGCATGTCGAGGGCACGGTAGACCTCCGCCATCGCCCCTCTGCCGATGCGGGCGTCGATCCTCCAGCGGTCCCCCAGGACTTGCCCCACGGCGGTGGGTTGTGCCGACACCAGAGCACACTAGCACTTCGCTTCTGCTATATGAGGTGCGTGCCGCGCCACCTGGTGAGCATCGCTGATCTGGACGCGGCCGAGATCAAGTCGATCCTCGACCACGGCGACCGTTACTGGCCGCTCGGCGGCGAGCCGATCAAGAAGCTGACCACGCTGCGTGGTCGCACCGTGATCAACCTGTTCTTCGAGAACTCGACGCGCACCCGGACCTCGTTCGAGCTCGCGGCGAAGCGGCTGTCGGCCGACGCGATCAACATCTCGAGCTCGGCGTCGTCGACGACCAAGGGCGAGACGCTGATCGATACCGCGCGGAATCTGATGGCGATGCACCCCGATGCGATCGTGGTGCGCCACTCGTTCGGGGGGGCGGCCGCGGTGATCGCGAGGAGTGTCGGCGCCTCGGTGATCAACGCCGGCGACGGCCAGCACGAGCACCCCACGCAGGCGCTCCTCGATGCCGCGACGATCCGCCGGCACAAGGGCACGATCGAGGGCCTCGAGGTCGTCATCGTCGGCGACCTCGCACACTCGCGCGTCGCCCGTTCGAACATCCTGTGCCTCGCGAAGCTCGGGGCGCGGATCCGGCTGTGCGCACCACGGACCCTGGTGCCGCGCGGGATCGAGGAGATCGGCGGTGACCTCACCCGCGAGCGCGTGCGCGTGGTGCACCGGCTCGAGGAAGGGCTCGAGGGCGCCGACGTGGTGATGATGCTGCGCGTGCAGACCGAGCGCTTCGAGGGCGAGGCCTCGCGGTTTCCGAACGCACGCGAGCTGTCGCGGACG
The DNA here is from genome assembly GCA_038203335.1 of Haliangiales bacterium. Lineage (GTDB taxonomy): Bacteria > Myxococcota_A > Polyangia > Haliangiales > Haliangiaceae > JABFXX01. The sequence goes on from JBBRED010000184.1 coordinate 6,377, forward strand.
TTCGGCCTCTCGGAGCGCACGCTCGCGTACGCGAAGCCCGACGCGATCGTGCTGCATCCGGGCCCGATGAACCGCGGCGTCGAGATCTCGCCGCAGGTCGCCGATGGGCCGCGCGCCGTGATTCTCCAGCAAGTCTCGTGGGGGGTGGCGATCCGCATGGCGGTGCTCGAGCGGGCCGTGCTCGGGGACGTGCCGGCCTCATGACCAGCGCGCTCGTCGTCGATGCGATCACGAAGGCGTTCGGCAATCACCTCGCCGTTAGCAAGGTGTCGTTCGAGGTGCCGCGCGGGGTGGTCTACGGGATCCTCGGCCCGAACGGAGCCGGCAAGACCACGACGCTGCGGATGATCAACGACATCATCGCGCCCGACTCCGGGAAGATCACGATCCTCGACGGGCTCACGCCGGGCAGCGCCGCGGCGCGGAAGATCGGCTACCTGCCCGAGGAGCGCGGCCTGTATCCGAAGATGAAGGTCGGCGAGATCATCGAGTTCATGGGCGAGCTACGCGGCCTCACGCGCAAGGAAGCGCGCGCGCGGGGCGGGAAGTGGCTCGAGCGCCTCGGCCTCGGCAAGTGGATCGGTAACAAGGTCCAGGATCTGTCGAAGGGCATGCAGCAGAAGGTGCAGTTCGCGGCGGCACTCCTGCACGAGCCGGAGATCGTGATCCTCGACGAGCCGTGGAGCGGTCTCGATCCGATCAACGCCGACGTGCTGCGCGAGACCGTCGAGGAGATCCGCGCGGCCGGTCGAACCGTCCTGTTCTCGACGCACCAGATGGAGCAGGCGGAGAAGGTCGTGGACTCGCTGTGCATCATCGCGCAGGGGCAGAAGATCCTCGACGGCAACCTGCGCGACATCAAGCGGAGCTGGCAGAACGCGGGCTGGATCGCGCTGCGCTACGCCGAGGATGCGAAGGAGTCGGTCGACAAGCTGCTCGCGGATCGCGCGCTCGTGATCGAGCAGCGCGAGGCGCAGGACAGCGAGGACGATGTGGAGCTCCGGCCGGCGGACGGCGTTCCGGCGCAGCAGATCCTGACCACGCTGATCGGCGCCGGCGTGAACCTTCGCAAGTTCGAGATCCGGGTGCCGTCGCTGCACGAGATCTTTGTCGACAAGGTCGGTCCCGCGGCCGCGGTCGCCGCGCGCCACAACGAGGAAGGAGCCGCATGACGCCGGGCATTCGCGACACGCTGGTGATCGCACGTCGCGAGCTGCTCGAGCGCGTGAACAGCAAGTGGTACCGGGCGATGACCGTGCTCGGCCCGGTGTTCATGATCGCGCTGATCGTGATCCCCGCGTTGATCGCGGCGAAGACCGGCAAGGGCGCGCGGGTCGAGGTGGTCGACAAGTCGGGCACGCTCGGCGCGCTCGTGGTGAAGGCCGGCACCGAGTTCGGCTGGAACGTCATCGAGGTCCCTGCCACCACCACCGATGACGTCGAGCTGAAGCGGATCAAGGACGATACGATCAATGGCTTCCTCGTCATCCCAGACGACGCCCTGAGCGGTGGAGAGATTCTCTACCGCGGTGACAACGCCGCCGGGCAGATGTTCGTGCAGCAGCTGAACGGCACCGTCATTGCGGCGGTGATCCAGGCGCGACTTCACAAGCTGAACCTGTCGGCGCTCGAGATCGTCGCGCTTACGAAGCCGGCGAATATCGTTACTCAGCACACGACGGGTGAAGCGGCGGGCACCTCCGGAATGGGCTCGTTCCTGATCGCGTACATCCTCGCGTTCATCCTCTACATGGTGATCACCCTGTACGGCGTGGCCGTGATGCGCTCGATCGTCCAGGAGAAGACGTCACGCGTGATGGAGTTCCTGGTCGCCGCGGTCAAGCCGCAGTCACTGATGTCCGGGAAGATCCTCGGCGTCGGCGGCGCTGCGATGATCCAGCTGACGATCTGGCTCGGTGTCGGCGCGCTCGCGCTCGCCAATCGCGAGCAGGTGCTCGGCTGGTTCGGGATCCACGGCGCGGGCGCCGCGGCGCTGCCTCCGCTCGCGTTCACCGAGGTCTCGATCGTCCTGGTGTTCTTCGTCCTCGGTTTCTTCTTCTACTCCTCCATGTATGCCGCGGTGGGAGCCATGGTCTCGTCGGAGCAGGACACCCAGCAGGTCCAGATGCCCGTGACGATGCTGCTCGTCATCGGCGTGATGTGCCTCCAGGTGGTCTCCAACGCGCCGCGCGGGTCCACGGCGTCGATCATGACCATGGTGCCGCTGTGGTCACCGATCCTGATGCCGATGCGCTACGTGCTCGGGGGGGCCACGGTCGGTGAGGTCGGGATCTCGATCGCGATCCTCCTCGTCTCGACGGTGCTGGTGACCCGCGCCGCGGCGAAGATCTATCGGGTCGGCGTGCTTCTATATGGCAAGCGCCCTTCCATTCGAGAGCTCATCCGTTGGCTTCGCTATTGAAGTCACATGGACTGGAATTCCACTCTGAAACGCCCGTACACTTTCGGTAATGCGTCGCTGGTGGGGACTCGCAACTAGCCTGATCACGGTGGCCGCGTCGTCGGTAGCCTCCGCGCAGCCTGCGGATGTCTCGGCGAGTACCACCTCCACGGATGAGGCCGCGGCTCCGCCGGCAGCGATCGGCTACGCGGCGATGCCGGGTGGTCTTCACGCGCCCGCTGCGGTCACGCTGCCGAAGGGCGCGGTCGAGGTCGCGATGCTCGGCGGGTTCGGTCAGCGCGGCGGGCTGCTCGGCACCGATCACAAGCTCAACCGCGGCATCGGCAACATCGCCATCGGCTTCGCGCCGCACGAGCTGATCACGATCGCGCTGTCGCTCGACGGTCGCTACGACAAGCACTCGCCGGGCAGCGATGACGGCTACGTCGGCGATCCGCACCTCCTGGTCCGCGCGGCGAAGGCGGCGGGCAACCTCCGGTTCGGTGGTCAGGTCGGCATCTGGGTGCCGGGCAAGGACGCGCCCTCGGTCGCTGGCTCGGCGATCTCCGTCGATGCGCGTGGTCTGCTCTCGCTCAAGGCGGGCCCCGGCCTGCTGTCGTTCAGCGCCGGCTTTCGTCTCGATAACAGCGCGAAGTCCGCCGACCCGATGAAGCTGTCGGTGCAGGACCAGGTCTCGCTGGGTGTCTCGGAGTTCCACGCGATCCTCGCGGGCGCGAGCCTCTCCGTTCCGAGCGGCAAGCTGGTCTTCGGTGCCGAGGCCTCGGTCGACGTGTTCGTCGGCTCGGGCACCACGCCCCCCAACGCCACCGCGGCGCACGAAGCGCCCGGGCCGCTGGTCCGGTTCGGAGCGAACGTCGGCTACCGGCTCACGCCGGAGTGGACGGCGATGGTGTTCGTCGAGGGCGCGAAGGTCCCGCACATCAGCGCGGCGGAGGTCGTGACCAACGACATCCGGCTGATCGCCTACGAGCCCACGATCACGGGCGGCATCGGCATCAGCGGACAGTTCGGCGGCCCGAAGCACGCCGGCGGCTCGATCACCGCGCACGATCCGGTCGACATCACGGTCGTCGAGACCGCCGATGTCATGGGCGAGGTCGTCGACGAGGCCGGCAAGCCGGTGGTCGGCGCGAAGGTCGAGGTCAAGGCGAAGAACAACACCGGTAGCGCCGTCACCGACGACAAGGGCGCGTACACGGTGTCGAAGCTGCCGATCGGCAAGACGGAGAAGGGCGTGACCACACTCGACGATACGGGCGTCGAGGTCAGCGTCACCGTCGACGGCAAGAAGCCAGGCACGACGACGATGACGCTCGTGAAGGGCGCGAACACGGTCGCGAAGCTCACGCTCGAGCCGCTCCTGCCGCCGGGTCAGCTGCGCGGCATCATCCGGTCCACGGTGACCGGCAAGCCGCTCGCGGGTGCGACCATCAAGGTCGAGCCCGGCAGCAAGTCCGTCACCACGGCGGCCGATGGAACGTTCGAGGTCGACCTTCCCCCCGGTACGTACAAGATCAAGGCGAGCGCCGCTGGTCTCGCCGACCAGGAGCTTGACGTCACGATCGATCCGAACGGCGTCGCGCTCAAGAACATCGAGCTGCACAAGTAGGTCCATTGCCCCGCGTTCTCCTGCTCCTTCTCGCAACGCTGCTCGCCTTCGGCTGCGGCGGGAAGAAGGGCAGTGCGATCGCGAAGCTGACGAAGAAGGACGGTCCGGTCGATCGCCAGCAGGGCGAGGCCGAGTGGAAGCAGGCCGACGTCGGCACCGAGTTCTTCATCGGCGACGCGGCGCGCACCGCGGATGGCGGGGCGGGACTCGAGGTCATCGGCGGCGCGCAGATCGCGATGCAGCCGCACACCGTGCTCCGGTTCGGCGGCAAGGACGGCAACAGCAAGATCGCCGTCGAGCTCGGCGCGATCGATCTGACTGGCTCCGGTAACTACGCTCTCGACGGCGGCGACGTGAAGCTGTCCAAAGGTACCGTTCGCATCAGCGCGAAGGCCGGCGGAAAGAACACGATCGAGCTGACGATCGGCGAAGCGACCGTGTCGAGCGTCGACGGCGGATCGATCAGCCTCGAGGTTGGCAAGGTCATGGATCTCGATCTCGACGTGAAGGTCACCACGATCGACGCGGGCGTCGTGGACGCCGCCGATGTCGTCGATGCGCCGATCGATGTTCCCGAGGTCGCGCAGGGCGACGACGGGACGATCACCGTCACCGGCAAGAAGGCCGAGATCCAGGCCCCGGGCGAGACGGCGTGGAAGCCGCTGCCGGCGGGCGCGGGCGTGATCGCGAAGGGCTCCACCGTTCGGCTCGGTAACGGCACCACCGCGACCGTGTCGGCGCGTGGCACCTCGCTCGAGATGGCCGGTGGCTCGCGCGCGAAGCTCGGCGACGACAGCGTGTTCGCGATCGAGAACGGCGTGGTCCGCGCCACGGCCGCGGCGAAGTCCGACGGCAAGGTCGGCATCCCCGGCGGCAGCGTCGCGCTGAAGACCACCACCACGGGCTCGGAGATCCGGGTCGACGTCAACTCGCGCGAGGCGAAGGTCACCGATACGCGCGGCGCCGCGAAGCTCACCGGCTCGGGCGGCGGCGAGCTCGAGATGAATCGCGGTGAGACGGCGGCGCTCGCGAAGAATGGAACGATCCGCGTGATCGAGGCGATCCCGAGCTACTTCGACTTCCGCTTCGCGGTCGGCGATACCGCGACGATCCACGATCCGAAGGGCGCGGCCGCCGTGCAGTTCTCGTTCGGTGGGAAGTGCTCCGAGGGCGGCTTCATCGAGATGGATCGCGACGCGCGGTTTCGCACCGCGAAGGTCTCCGGCGGCAAGGATCAGGCAAACCTGTCGGTCGGCTCCGGCAGCTGGGCGTATCGCCTGCGCTGCACCACGGCGAGCGGTGATAGCGCGGCGGTCGCCTCCGGCCGCATCGCGCTCGTTCGCGATGCCGGCACGCGTACGCTGCTCAAGCCGGTGACGAACGACATCGATACCGATGGGCGCAACTACAGCCTCGGCTACCAGAGCTCCATTCCGAACTTCGCGGTGCGCATCAAGGGCGAGGGCGGACCCTTCGTCTTGCACATGGCGACCGGCGGCGCGGAGGAGACGTTCTCGGGGCCGGGGCCAAAGATCACGGTGCCCGGCGAGAAGCTGAAGGAAGGCACGTACTCGTACTGGGTCGATCGCAACGGCGTGAAGGATCCGAAGGTCTCGACCCTGAAGATCTACTTCGACAACACGGCGCCGCAGGTCTACATCCAGTCGCCGCAGTACGGAAAAGCCTGGCCCGAGGGCGACATCGACGTGCGCGGCGCCGTGCTGCCGGGGTGGAGCGCGAACGTCGAAGGTGTCGTGATCCCGATGGACAAGCAGCTGCGGTTCCTCGCGAAGGTCACCCGGCCGCCCGGAAAAGCGCTCGCGATCCGGCTATCTCATCCGAAGCGTGGCGTTCACTACTATCTCCGTCGCGGCGGTTCGTAGCCCTCTGGGGTAGAGTCGCGCCATGCGCTGGCTCTCCCGCCTGGTGACCATCGGGATCACGGTCGCCGTGCTCGGCTTGGTCGTCCTGTGGATGCGCTCGCGCATTCCGGACCAGAAGCTCCGCGGCGGGTTCACCACGTACGCGCGGTTCCGCGACGGCTCGCACCTGGCCGTCGGCTCGCCGGTCGTCATCGCGGGCGTGCGGATCGGCGACATCACCGGCCTCTCGATCGAAGGGCGGTTCGCGCGCGTCGATATGAACCTGCAGAACAACATCCAGATCCCGGTCGACGCGTTCGTCACGCGCCGCGCGGATTCGTTGTTCGGCGATAGCTACATCGAGGTCATCTTCAGCGGCCAGGAAGACGGCGCGGCCCCGGCGCGCTTGCTCGCATCGGGGGAGCCGATCACGCACGTGATCGAGGGCGCATCCACGGACGCCGTGCTCCGCGGCGTGGAGCGAACGATGCCGCGGATCGAGACCGCGCTCGAGACCATGCACGAGGTCGTGGCCCGGGGACGCAAGGCGGTCAACGGCGATGTCGTCGAGGGCATGCTCGGCGCAGACGGCTGGCTCGCATCGGGCAGGATCGAGAGCCCGCTCTCGAAGACGCGCGGCGCGATCGAACGCATCGACAAGCTCACCACCGCCGGCGCCTCGGCCCTCGCGGACCTCGCGCCCGAGACGATCAGACAGATCGATCGTCTCGACCGCGCCGTGGCGACCGCGCGCACCGGAATTCACGACGCGAGGGGCCAGCTCATCACCGCGCTCCAGGACGCACGTGCCGGTCTCGAGGGTGCCAACCCGCAGATCGAGGAGGCCGCCGAGCTGCTCGCTGCGATCAACGAGGGCAAGGGCACCGACTGGAAGGGAACGCTCGGCACGCTGATCAACAGCCCCGATCTCGCCGATACGCTCGAAGACGCAGCGCTGGCCGGCGAGGACGCGCTGGCCAGCTACAGCCGATTCAAGTCGTACCTCGGCATGCGCGTCGAGTGGAACCTCCAGGCGAAGACGGCGCGGCTGTACGCCACCGCGGAGATTCGCACGCGCCACGACAAGTTCTATCTGATCGAGCTCGAGAGCGGTTCGCTCGGTGGGTTTCCGAGCGACGAGCTCGCGGACGCGGCGAACACGTCGCAGTACACGCGGCGCCAGGAGATCAAGGACACCCTGCGGTTCACCGCGCAGTTCGGCAAGCAGCTTGGCGGGCTCCAGCTCCGCGCGGGCGTCAAGGACTCCACGTTCGGTGTGGGCGCGGACTATCTGCTGATGCGCGGTCGCCTGAAGTTCTCGACCGACATGTTCGGCAGCTTCGACCGAACGCCGCGCCTCAAGGTGGCCGCCGCGTTCGCGGTGTTCAAGTCGATCTACGTGCTCGCCGGCGTCGACGATGTACTCAATCCGCCGGGCACGTTGAACGTGATCACCGGCAACTCGTCGGTCCCGGGCGCGCTCAGCGAGGTCCACTACGGTCGCGACTACTTCTTCGGCGCCACGCTGTATCTCAACGAGGCCGACCTCGCGACGTTGCTCCGCGTCTACGGCGCGCTGCTCGTCGGCGCCCTCGTTCGGTAGGACCCTAGGGCGTCGGCGCCTTGCCGTCGCACTCGCACGCGTAATAGCGGTTGTTGCCGCACTGATCGTCGTCGAGCTGGCCGCTCGACAGGATGCGCGCACAGTCCTCGGCGCCGCTGCCGTTGTCGGGCTGGCCCGAGGCCCACGGGCGCTGGTCGTTCGCCTCGTTCGTGACGTTGACGAACGTGCCTTCGGTGATGCGATCGGAGAGGCCGACCCAGCCGGGCTCGGTCGACGCGATCTGAACCTCCGCGGTGTTCGAGAGCACGATGAGGTGCGTCGCGCCGACCACATCGTTCGCGCAGTCCGCCTCGGCGTTGACCCAGCTCGCCGGGTTCGGCGGGAGCCGGTAGTAGCCGCCGTTGCTGGCCGCGTCGTAGCCCGCGGCGATGCACTGCTGAACGACCTGGGGGAACGTGTCCGCATCGGGGGGCACCACGGCGCCATCCACCGCCGCGTCGCTCGGGCCGGCGCCCACGCTCGAGTCAGGACCATTCGTGTGACCGATCACGCAGTAGCCGGTCTCGCAGACTCGCCCGCTCTCGCAGTCGGCGGTGACGCGGCATGCGTACTCCTCCGACGGCGTCGGAAAGTCGCACGCGGCGAACAGAGCCAGGAGCAGGACGAGGCGCATCCAGCACGCAGTACTGCATGCAGCGTGCCTCACACCCGTTACGTGGATCCCGCGAGTTGCGCGGGCCGACCGGGGACTCAGCCCCCCGCGAGCGGGGCCAGGAGATAGATCTCGTCGCCGTCCGCGAGCACGCGCTCCTTGTTCTCCGTGAACGGGCAGCGCTCGCCGTTGATCATCATCGTGTCGGTCAGGTGCGGGCTGTTCTGCAGCGCCTCGGTCAGCGGGACGCCCGAGGCATCAGCGATCTCCACGAGCCGGCCCAGCGTGGTGCCGGCGGGCAGGCGCAGGTATTGATCGACGTCGCGCCAGGTCTCCCCGATCCGTCCCTTGATCAGGATGTGGACCTTCGCACTGCCACCACGGTGCCGGTCGAAGATCCCCATCAGTCCACGTACCCCTCGAGGAGCTCCGCCATACCGAGCTCCTGCGCGCGCGCCTTCGCGAGGTGGCCGGTCGTGGTGTTCCACTTCATGTTGCCGTAGTAGTCGTCCTTCAGCATCGGCAGCGGCACGCGCACGCCCTTGAGCGGTCCCGCGTTCAGGTTGCCGTCGCCCTCGCCGAGCATGCGCGGGTGCGGCTTGAAGTCCGCCGGCACGATGCCCTCGCGCCGGTTGAACGCAGCGCGCAGGTTCTGGATCCGCTCGCCGCAGACCAGGAGATCCGCGTCGCTGAGGCCCCAGCCGGTCGCCGAGTCGAGGAGGTCCGCCCACGGCAGCGCGCCGGTGAGCATGGTGAACATGCAGAGGCCGAGGCCGTTCATCGCCTGGTGCGCGTTCGAGTGCAGCGCCTGGGCCTTGCCCTTGCCCTCGGTGCCCTTCCATTTGACGTTCCAGTCCTTCTTGTCGGCCGCCTTCGGCAACGAGAACCCAGCGCCGAACGTCTCGTTCCACGACGCCGAGCCGGCGGTGTGACGACCCGGCGTGGGGTCCGCGATGTACGTCACGCCCATCAACGAGGTGAACCGCGTGTCGTGATACGCGGGCTCGCCGCCGTGCACGTGCACCGCGAACTGCTCGCTGCCCTTGCCGAGGTGCTCGGCCGCGCGCTTGATGCCGTGGCCGAGCCACGCACCGCAGCCGTCGCCGCTGCCCATCTTGATCGTGAGGAGCAGGGCGGCCTCGCCATTGCCCCACTTCATGTCGATCCCGTCGAGATCCGCGACGGTCAGCAGGCCTTTCTCGACTGCTTCGCACACCCAGGCGATCGTCGCCGACGAGCTGACCGCATCGATGCCGAAGCGATTACACGCGTCGTGGCACGCGGTGACGACCTCGAGGTCGTCGTTCACGAGGTTCGCGCCGAAGCCGACGATGGTCTCGTAGTCGGGGCGGCGCACGTCGGTCAGGTTGCGCGACTTGACCTTGACGATGCCCTTGCACGGCATCGGGCAGTCGCCGCACGACAGCTTCTTCGTGACGTACTTGTCGACCGCACCGCCGTCGAGCTTCATGCCCTTCTTCGCGAGCGGGAAGTCGCGCGAGCCCACGCCCGTCCAGTTCTTGATCGGTGCATCACCGTTCTCGATCGAGAGCGCGACCGCCGCCGTGGTGCCGCGCTGCGACCACATGCGCCGCATCGCCGCCGTCGGCGCCGAGACCTTCATGCCGAGCTTCGTCATCAGCCGGTACATCCAGCCGAGCCAGCTCTTCGGCTTGCCCATGTACGCCATGAACCGCGCGACGATGCCGAGATCCGACTTGTACTCGTCGGTGATCGCCTTGCAGATCTTCTTGAACTGGTCGGGCTTCGCGAGCGGAACCTCGCCGCTGCCGGAGACGACGATCGCCTTGAGGTTCTTGCTGCCGTAGATCGCGCCGAAGCCTTGGCGGCCGAACGCGTGGTAGCGGTCGTTCATGACCGCGGCGATGCGGGCCGAGCGCTCGCCGGCCGGGCCGATGGCGCTCACGCCGACGTCGCGCTTGCTGCCATAGCGGCGCTTGAGCTCGTCGAA
>JBBRED010000185.1:0-16401 GCA_038203335.1 Haliangiales bacterium
GGACGTAGCCGTAGCGCTTGTGCGTGCCCGCGAGCAGCTCGCGCGTATCGGTGGCGTATCGCGCTTCATCGTGGCCGAGCGGCGGCGCGCCGCACCACGTGATCACGGCGGTGGCGAGCCATACGAGCACGCCACCCACGAGAATTGCCCGCCCGATCCGCGTCACCAGGACGCGGCTCCTGCTATTTCGGTGCCGCCGGCGGCGGGTCGACCGGGCGACCCCAGGGCTTGAACTCGAACGCGGTCAGATCGTGGCCGGTGATGGCTCCGGCGTCGAGGTTGACCTGGTGCGTGGCGGTCACCTCGGTCACGCCCTCCGGCAGCTCGAGCGCGATCTTGCGGCCGGTGTCGCGCAAGCAGTTGTTCAGCGCCGCATCTTTGACCGTCGTGTCGATCGGCTCGACCGCCACCTCGACGACCGAGGCCTGGTCCTTGACCCGCTCGATCTTGAGCGTGACCGCGGAGGCGCCGGTCGGCTTCACGCCGCCCCTGGCGGCCTTGTTCACGCAGTCGGTGATCGCGCCCTCGAGACCGTCAATCTGGCGGACAAGCTGGTGTTTGATCTCCACCTCGATCGAACGCGCGTGCGACATCGGCGGGGCGGCGCTGCCGCTTCCCACCTCGAGCGTGGGACCCGAACCGCCGCCCGTGTTGTGGGTCGGCGAGCGTGGTTGGACCGCTGTCGGCGGGGCGATCCGCGCATCCCGCTTCGTCGTGGGCGCGGGGGCCGGGGCCGCATCGTCGGTCTCGGTGTGCGCGGTTTCGGTGGTGCGAGCCTTCGGCGGCTCGGCTTCCACCGACGAGATCTCGCGGGTCATTCGCCACAGCGCGAAGCCAAAGCCGAGCACCAGCACGGCGCCGATGATGATGACCTTGTCTCGCAACCCAGGGTCAAAATGCCATCGGTCCGCGTGCAGCGCAACCTGTTACCCCGCTGCTGCGCGGGCGGCCCGGTACCGCCGGGTCGCGAGCACGATCGCGGCGATGGTCGTGGTGAGGACCATCCAGTGGGAGTACCGGAAGTCGTTGGAGTGCACGAGCGGCAGGAGCGTGAGCTCCATGAAGATGCCAGACAGGATGATCGCGAGCACATCCCGCTGCCGGAACGCGAGCGGCAGCATGATGAGTGAGAGAAGCGCGTAGATCCACGGGACGAAGAACGGCGTGTGGCGCGCGATGTACTGCATCAGGCGCGTCAGCTTGTTCTGGATGGGCGACGCGGCGGTCGCGAGGCCGTTGTCCCAGGCGAGCTGCGGATAGCGGAACTCGCGCTTCACGGGCACGCCGCGGCCGCGGCCGGTGCCGATGCCGAGGGCCTCGCTGAACACGGTGATCCGGTGCTTCAGGTACGCGCCCGGGTAGGTGGTGATCGTGTGCCACCACGCGCGCGAGATCGCATCGCGCTGCGGCTCCGGCGCCGGCACGTAGCCGTTGATCGGCACGTTCCACATCGTGCGCTGCGGGTCGTTGAGGATCGGGTAGTACGTGCTCGGCGTGTAGACATCGCGGATCAACGCGTGGATGTCCTTCTTGATCACGAGCTCCGTACCCGCGAGCTGGGTCTCGAACTCGGAATCGGGGAGATCCTCGTCGACGAACGCATACGTTCCGACGATGTCGTAGAGCGCGAGCGACGAGTTCCAGTAGTACATCGGCTTGTCGGTCAGCGCCTTGTTGACGCCGAACGCGGCGACCGTGACCACGAGCCAGCACGCGGTCGCGAGGGCGTAGCGCTTGAGCCAGTGCATGCCCGGGCTCCACTGGAACAGGAGCACCACGAGCGGCAGCGTCGCGCCGAACGCGTTGTAGCGAAACGCGGTGGCGCCGAACATCGCGGCGAGGCCGAGCAGGCGGCGCGAGCGAAGATCCGAGAGCAGGCCGGCGATGCCCACGGCGAGCAGCCCGGCCATCACGCAGTCTTTCCAGATCACGCCCATCACGGTCAGGCTCGGCGGGAACACGAACAGCGCCGCGGTCCACCACGCAGCGCGGCGAGGCTCGAACGTCTTGCGAAAGATCAGGTAGAGCCCGACGAGGAGAAGCAGGCTCTGCACCACGAGCACGCCGATCGGGCCGGCGACGATCGTGTCGCACAGCTTCCACAGCACGTTCATGATCGGCGGGTGGGCATCGCTGTAGATGCCCTCGCGCGCCTCGCGCATGTGATCGAACGAGTCCTGGGTCATCTGCCCGGGGAACGCGTAGATGATCAGGATCATCCAGGCGCCGCCGAGGATCGCCCACGAAGGGATCCGCCGCAGGACGCTCAGGACGACTTCTCCGTCGGCGGAGGCGGGGCCACGCGATCGAGCTTCTCCTGCATGATCGCGAGCTCCTGGGTCAGCGCGACGGAGCGCAGCTGGAGCTTCGACAGCGTGACCAGCGAGCGCAGGTGGAGGATCGAGAGCGCGGCGATCGCCGTGCAGAAGAAGAAGTTCGCGAGCGTCGAGAAGCCGAGCTTGTGCGCGACGTAGCCGGTGGCATCGGGGAACACCGCCATGCTGCCGAGCACGACGAGGAACGCGAGGTACGACATGCTGCCCTGGAGCGTGATCCGCTCGCGCACGATCAGCCGGAACAGCACGAGCGCGATGATCAGGCAGACGCCGGCGAACACCCAGTTTCCGACGCCGTCGGAGAGGCGCCAGTACTCCTCATCGGGTGGCATCGGGGACCTCGACGTCGCGCGCGCGGCGGTTGGTGCGCAGATACGCGAGCACGACCGCGAGCGTCACCTTGAACATGTAATAGACCGACGTATATCCCGAGATGCTCGACTGGCCGCCCTGGCGCTCGCGCATCGCGACCGAGACCTCGGAGACGGTGAGGCCGGCGGCGCGGGTCATCGCGAGCGACTCCGGCTCCGGGAAGTCGTACGGGTAGCTGTCGGCGAACAGGCGCAGCGCGCGCGGGCCGTAGAGGCGAAAGCCGCTGGTGGGATCGCTGACCTTGACGCCGACCATGCGCAGGATGCCGCGCAGCCACGCGCTGCCGAGCCGGCGCAGCACGGTGGACTGGAAGCCGGCGCCGTCCTTGTACCGGGTGCCGACGACGAGGTCGGCGCCCTTCGCATCGAGCAGGCGCTGGAGCTCGGAGGGAGGGTGCTGGCCGTCACCATCCATCTGCACGGCGGCGTCGAAGCTCTCGCGGTGGGCGAGCTGCAGGCCGGCCTGGACCGCGCCGCCGATGCCGAGGTTTCTGCACAGCCGGAGCACGCGCGCGCCGTTCGCGCGTGCCACCTCCTGTGTCCGATCTGACGAGCCGTCATCGACCACGACCGCGTCGATCGTCACACCGGCAATCGGCGGCAACGCCTTGATCTCCGTCAGGAGTCCTCCGAGCGAAGCCTGCTCGTTGAACGCGGGAATCACCAGGAGAAGCCGCACCTCGGGCACCTATACCACCGGTGCACGACGCCGTGTATGGTGGCCCCAGCACCATGTGCGGCATCTTCGGCGTCATCTGTTCGAGCAGCGAGGCGGCCGATCGCCAGCTGGTTCGCGACCTCGCGATCTCTCTTCTTCACCACTCGGAGACCCGCGGCCGCGAGGCGTGCGGCGTCGCGATCCACGACGGCCAGCAGATCCACGTCCTGAAGCAGGCGGGCTCGGTCACCGACTTCCTCGCGAACGGGAAGTTCCTCGCGCTGCTCGATCGCGTGCTCGCCGAGGCGAAGCCCGGGGCACCGATCGCGCTGTGCGGTCACTCGCGGCTCGCCACGAACGGCGCGCAGTCCAACGGCGATAACAACCAGCCGGTGATCACGCACGGCGCGGTCGCGCTGCACAACGGCATCATCGTCAACGACCGCAAGATGCTCGCGGCCTATCCCTCGATCGTGCCGCAGGGCGAGCTCGATAGCGAAGTGCTCGCGGCGGTGCTCCGCACCAAGCTCGATGCGAACAAGGACCTCGTCGTCGCCGCGCGCGAGACGTTCGCCGAGCTCGAGGGCTCCGCATCGATCGCGATGATGTTCGACGACCTCGACGTCATGCTGCTCGCCACGAACACCGGCTCGCTATTTCAGGTCTCGACCGATGCCAAGCGCGCCGGTCAGATCCTGATGTTCGCGTCCGAGCGGTTCATCGTGCAGCGCGTGATCGAGGAGAAGTCGGTGTCGGCGCGCCTCGGCGATGTGGTGATCGAACAGATCCGGCCGGGCCATGGGCTCGCGATCACGCTCGCCGGCCTCGATCGCCGCGCGTTCTCGCTGACGGGGACCGAGTCCGACGGCACGGGCCCGGTGGCGCCGAACGGGCACACGCTCGAGATCGTCGACCACAGCTCGCGCGCGGATCGGCTCAAGCGCTGCACCAAGTGCATCCTCCCTTCGACGTATCCGTTCGTCGACTTCGACAACGAAGGCGTGTGCCGCTACTGCCGCACGTGGAAGACGATCCGGCCGAAGGGCTCGCAGGCGCTGCTCGATGCGGTGGAGCCGTACCGCAGCAAGGACGGCAGCCCCGACGTGATCGTGGCGTTCTCGGGCGGGCGCGATTCGAGCTACGGCCTGCACTACGTGAAGAAAGAGCTCGGGATGAACCCGGTCGCGTTCACGTACGACTGGGGCATGGTCACCGACCTCGCGCGCCGCAACCAGGCGCGCCTGTGCGGTGCGCTCGGCGTCGAGCACATCATCCGGTCGGCGGACATCGTCGCGAAGCGCCGCTACGTGCGGAAGAACGTCGAGGCGTGGCTGAAGAAGCCCGAGCTCGGCATGGTCACCTTGCTGATGGCCGGCGACAAGGAGTTCTACGCGCACGCGCGCCAGCTCCGCAAAGAGACGGGCATCAAGCTCGTCATCTTCTGCACCGGCAACCTGATCGAGGAGGCGCCGTACAAGACGGGCCTCATGGGCTTTCGCCAGGACGACGACAACATGGTCCTGACCAAGATGTCGACGCGCAACAAGGCGGCGATGCTCTGGTACTACGCGAAGAACTATCTGAAGAACCCGGCGTACATCAACGAGTCGCTGCTCGACACCGCGAATGCGTTCTGGCAGACGTTCGTGGTCAAGGACGACTTCCTCTACCTGTTCCACTACCTCCCGTGGAACG
Source organism: Haliangiales bacterium (assembly GCA_038203335.1). GTDB lineage: Bacteria > Myxococcota_A > Polyangia > Haliangiales > Haliangiaceae > JABFXX01. The sequence continues at coordinate 5,061 of JBBRED010000185.1, forward strand.
AGGACACGATCGTCGGCACGATCCGTCGCGAGTACGACTGGGAGATCGCGACCGACACGCAGACCACGTGGCGGATCGGCGACGGCACCGCCGCGTTCTACAACTACATCTACGGCACGATGGCCGGCTTCACCGAGGACGAGGCGATGCTCTCGAACATGGTGCGCGAGAACTACATCGATCGCGACGAAGCGATGCGCCGCGGCGCCGAGTACTCGAAGCCGCGCTGGCCCTCGATCCGCGAGTACGCGCAGCTCGTCGGCTTCTCCGCCGAGGAGGCGCTGCAGATCATCAACGCGGCGCCGAAGCTGTATTAGCTCGCCGGCCGCTCGGCGACGTAGACGTCGAAGCCGCCCGCGCCACCCGTGCGATCGGACGTGAAGTACAGCCGGCAGCCATCGGTCGACAGCGCGTCCGGAAACTCCTGGAGCGGCGTCGCGAGCTCGGCGAGGTCGTGAACGCCGCTGAACGCATCCTGGGTGCTCGTGCGGCTCGCGGTCCAGATGTCCTGCATGCCCGAGCCACCGGCGCGCGCGCTCGCCCAGTAGATGGAGAGGCCGTCCGCGGCGATCGCGACGCTCGACGCGGCTCCACCGGCATTCAGCTCGGAGACAGGCACGGCGGCACCGAACCCTGTCGCGCTCAGCGTGGCGACGTAGACCTCGTCGGTGGTGGCGGTGCTGCGCGTGAAGTAGAGCGCGGTGCCCGAGCTCGTCAGCACCGGGCTGGTCTCGATGGCCGCCGTGTTGATCGCGGCTCCGAGCGCGGTGGGCGCGGGGAACGGCGCGCTCGTCGACGTCCGCGTGCTCGCGTGCAGGTCGTAGTTGCCGCCGCGCGACGAGTGAAACAGCAGCGTGAGTCCGTCGGAGGAGATGGTCGGCGAGCGATCATCGGAGTCGGTCATCAGCGCGGTCATCGGGGTGAGGGCGCCGAACGGCGTGGTGAGCGATGCGCGCGATGCCGAGTAGAGGTCGAAGTTCGGGGTGCCCGGCGACGCCAGGTCCGAGGACACGTAGACGGTCAGCTCGTCGGGGGAGAGCGAGACGAACTCCTCGTTGCGGGCGGTCTGGAGGCCGGCGACCGCGTGCACGTTGCCGAACGGCAGCGCGCGATTGCAGCCGGAGGAGCCATCGAGCGCCGCGTCGTGCGGGATGGGCGCATCGGCGGTCGCGGGCGGGGAGACGCCGCCGCACCCGAGCAGGCTGGCGAAGGCCACGAGGGGGGTGATGCGCTGAAACTGCTGGGTCACGGGAGCTCCTTCCCGGAGGTAGTGCCGCCTGTGGCCTTCGCGTTGCCCTGCGACACCTCGGTTTAGTTCGGTGCGAGCACGATCCTCTCGAGGCCGAAGGTCGGGGCGATGTTCTTCCAGGTGCCCTCGAGGTCGTCGCCGAGGAACCAGGTCCCCGCCCCGACGGGATACCGCGGCACGATCACGCTCGCACCGGGCGCGGCGCCGCGGATGATCGCGACGCGCTCGGCCCCGACCGGGCCGACCTTCGCGTACGTGACCACGCAGCGCACCTCGACGTACAGCAGCGCGACGATCGCCAGGACCGCCGCCGCCTTCTTCGCCCACGGTGCCGCGAGCTGCGCGACCACGGCGCCGGTCACGCCCATGCTGACGAGCGCGACCGAGTGGACGTAGAGCCGCTTGCCGAGCTTCGGCGAGCCGAGCAGCGCGAACGTCGCGAGCACGCCGGCGGCGGCGAGTGCCCACAACACCTGACGCGTACGCGGCGACATGGGCTCGGGACGCGTGCGCCGGCGGGCGACGATCGCGAGCACGATCCATGGTAGCGACCACAGCATGTAGAGCGCGAGCACCGTGACGATCTCGAGGTTCTCGCCGATCCCGCGCTCGAGCACGCGACCGACGAGCCCGGCCTGCTTCGCGAGCCCGCCGTAGCGCGCGTCGTGGCCCGGCGCGATCATCAGCAGCACGTAGCCGGCCGCGAGGCCGACGAGGCCCGCGATCATCCACGCGCGGACGCGGTGCTTCGACCCCACCACGGCCGCGATGCCGAGCCCGAGAAACGCCGGACCGGTGTGCTCGTTGCACATGCCAGCGGCGACGCCGAGCACGAGCAGCAGCGGCGCCCACCACCAGCGACCATCGCGCGGCGCCTCGACGTGCAGACGGTACGGCACGAGCCACAGGAGGTTGAGCAGGAGGCCGAACGTGTAGTTCCCCATGAACGGCCGGTAGAACAACATCGGTCCGAACTGCGGCGTGCACAGCGCGAACACGGCGGTCGACGTGGCGAACACGAGCGCGTCATCGGCGCGCCGCACCGAGGGCCAGCGCCCGAGCACGATCGCGGTCATCACGGTGAGCAGCCCGAGCTCGAGCAGCGGCGTGATGATCACGTGGTACGGACCGGGCGCGTAGAGCAGCGTGGTCACGGTCTGGCCGAGTCGCGGGTTCGAGCCGAGCCAGCCATCCACGATGAGGCGCCACGCGGAGTGCAGATCGAGTGTGTTCGCGTCGTGCCAGTGGAGGTTGCCCCAGCCATCGCGCACGACCGGCTCCCAGTGCGTGCACAGCAGCATCACGATCCACAGCGAGGCGATGAGGATCGCCCAGAGCCACGGCGCTCGACGGTTCACGACGCGACGTCGCGGCTGGCTTCGGGAGCGTCCTTCGACGCGCCGACCAGGCCCTGTGGCTCGTCGAAGCCCCACTTCTTCCCGACGACGAACAGCGGCCGGCCTTTCACCTCGTCGAAGATCCGCGCGATGTACTCGCCCTGGATACCGTTGGAGAGCAGGAGCAGGCCGTTGAACCCGAGCATGACGATCAGCAGCGAGGCGTACCCCTCGAGCTTGATGCCGAAGAAGACCTTCTGGATCAGCGTGATGATCAGATAGACGAACGCGCCGAACGCGGCGAGGCCGCCGATGTACGTCCAGATCTTGAGCGGCGCGGTGCTGAAGGAGAACAGGCCGTCGAGCGCGAACCGCCACAGCTTGAACACCGACCACGTGGTGGCGCCGCCGGCGCGCTGGTTCGCCTGGAACTCGATCGCCTCGGTCTTGAACCCGGGCCACGCGAAGATGCCCTTCATGAACCGCGAGCGCTCGGGCATCGAGTTGATGACGTCCACGATCTTGCGATCGAGTAGCCGGAAGTCACCGGCGTTCGGCGGGATCGCGACGTCGTTCATCCGCCGCATCAGGCTGTAGTACCAGCGCGATGCCGTGCGCCGCAGGAAGCCCTCCTCGCTGCGCTTGCTGCGGACGCCGATCACCATGTCCGCGCCGGCGCGCCACTTCGCGATCATGTCGGGGATCAGCTCGGGCGGATGCTGCAGATCACAATCGATCGGGATCACGGCGCGACCGCGCGCGTGATGGAGGCCCGCGGTCAGCGCGACGTCCTTGCCGAAGTTGCGCGCGAGGCTGACGACCTTGATGCGGGCATCGTTCGCGCGCGCGGCGAGCAGCATGCCGAGCGTGTCGTCCTTGCTGCCGTCATCGACGAACACGATCTCCCACGGCTCGCCGATCTTCTCGAGCACCGCGGTGACCGTCTCGACGAACGCGACGAGGTTCTTCGCCTCGTTGTAGGCGGGCGCGACAAGGCTTAGCACCGGCGTCTCCACGTCCGCCCACTCTTAGCACGGGGCTCTCCCGGGCGCGTCTTTCACCTACGCACGCTCCGCGTGCTGCGCGCCCCACGTTCGTGGGGCTTGCTCAGAGGAGACGCGTGGCCGCGATCACGAAGCACTCCGAGGGTTTGCACGCGAGGGCCCAGTAGGCCCCGCGCTTCCACGGCTCGTAGTCGAGGACTCCATCGCGCGCGGTCCCGAGGCGGCGCGCGTCGCTGCCGACCCGGTAGATGTAGATCTCGAGGTCGGTGCCGCGCAGCTCCTTCGGCACCACCACCGATCGCGTCTTGCCGGCGCCCTTGCGCTCGATCACACCGGCCCAGCCCTCGAACGTGGTCGGTGTCCAGCGGCCGAGCAACAGCTTCGGTCGCGGCAGCGGGGGCGGATCGCCGAGGAAGTCCACGGCGAGCTCGAGCTGATCGAGGCGGCCGGAGGTCCCCAGGCGCTCGCGCAGGCGATCGATGCCGGACTTCATCGCCTTGTGCAGCGACGCCACGTCGAGGCTGCGGAACGCGCCGAGCTCGATGCCACCGTGTTGATCGAGGCAGCTCGGCGGCGAGAGCACGTAGCTCGGCGCGAGGCGAACGTCGGAGACGCCGAGCGGCGCATCGAGATCCACCGCGCGGTGCACCACGTCCTTGAAGCCGAAGTACTGCGCGATCAGCTCGCGCTTCTTGATGTCGCGGAAGTCGTCGCCGAGGAACCACCACGAGTCCTCGACCTGATCGAACGCATCCGCGGTGAACACCGTGCCGGGCTTCGCGGCGGCGAGCGCGGCGAGCCGCTCGTCGCTGGCCTCGTGGAGGCGGAGGAACAGCGGGATCGTTCGCGCGCCCGCGTACACGCTCGCCGCGACCGCGAGCAGCACGAACGGGATCAGGCGGCGCGTGGTGGTGAGCACCGCATCGGCGACCGCGATGAAGCACGCGAGGATCAGCGCGCACGAGTGCAGATAGAACCGCGGACCGAGCTTCGGCGAGACGAACACGGTCGCCGTGATCAGCGAGCCGGCGAGCAAGACCCAGCCGAGCAGGCGGAGCGGCACGCGCTGGGCATCGCGATCTGCATCGCGCGCGCCGATCACGAGCACGATCGCGATCAGCGCGAGCACCGGTGCCGCGCCGAGGACGAAGCTCTGGAAGATGTCGAGGTTCCCGATGACGCCGCGCTGGAGCAGGCGGCCGATCAGCCCGACCTTCGTCGCGAGACCGTCGTAGCGCTCGCCCTGGCCCGGCGCGAAGAAGATCATCGCAAATCCGATGACCACGCCGAACGCGCCGGCGAGCGCGAGCTTGGGCCGCTCTCCGCCGCGCCGGTGCAGCCAGGCCGCGTAGCCGAGCGTGCCGAGCACCAGCGTGGGGCCGGTGTGCTCGTTGCACATGCCCGCGACGACTCCGAACAGGAAGTACGGCACGCACGCGCGCATCGAGCCCACGCCGTCGGGACGCAGGCGGAGCGGGACGAGGAACGCGAGCTGGATCGCCGCGCCGTAGACGTAGTTCGCGCTGTACGCGCGGCAGAACATGATCATCCCGATCCGCGGCAGCGCGAACCACAGGAAGCCGAGGGAGATCGCGTAGAGCGCGAGGTCCTTGCCGTGCTTCCAGCGCGGGATCCGGCCGAGGCCGAGCGTGGTGACGACCCATGCGAGGCCCACGTAGACGAGCGGCGTGGCGATCACCGCGAAGTACTCGAGCTTGTACGCGAGGTACGTGAACCACTGGCCGATGCGGGGGTTCGAGTGCGTGTATTGCCCGATCCCGTACTCGAAGAACCGTGACAGCGAGAACGGCTCGGCGTGCGTATCGGCGGCGAGGTTCCACGCGTCGAACGCGAACGGCTCGCTCGCCATCACGAGGCCGATGTGCACCGCGGTCGCGACCACGTACGCGACGAACAGGAGGCGCAGCGCGGCCCGCACGGTGTTCGGTATCATGCGGGCGCCCGGCGCCGATAGGCTCCGGACGCAGCGTGTGTGAGATTTCGCGGAGAGCGCGGCGGCACGATCCGTGCTCCACACGTTGCCAATGTCCGGATCTAGATCCGGATGCCGACGTGCCGGCGCACCATCTGGCGCAGCAGCACCGCCGAGCCGACGAGGCCGATCGCGGTCCCGATCGCGGCGCCCTCGATGCCGTAGCGCGGGGTCAGGATCGCCAGCGCAGAGGCGGCGATCGCCACCATCGCGACGATGTAGAACGAGTGCCAGCCGGGCTTCCCCGCCATCAGCAGGACCTGGTTGAACGGTAGGTATGCCGACGACAGCGCGATGCCGCCCATCAGGATCGCGAAGGGCAGGGCGCCGTGGCCGAACTCGGGGTCGCCGGTGAGCCACGGGATCACGAACGGGTACAGCGCAGCGCCGATCGCGCACGCGCCGATCATCGCCGGCACGAACCACCGCCGCGATCGCCGCACGATGCCCTCGACCTCGACGAGCTCGCCGGCGGCGACGTGCTTCGCGATCAGCGGATTGACGTTGTTCTGCACCACCACCGGCAGCTGCAGCGCGCCCTCGTAGACCACCGAGGCGAGGCTGTAGATGCCGAGCTCGTGCGGGGGCATCACGATGCCGACGACCCAGATGTCGAGCTTCGAGTTGATCTCCCAGACCAGCGTGGACAGCACGCTGCGCGCGCCGTAGTGAAGGTGCGTGCGAGCCCACGTGACCCAGCCGCCGCCGCGGCGCAGTGACACCGTGGCGGCCAGCTCGACGACGAGCACGAGCAACAGGCCGCACTCGCTGATCGTCCAGATCACCGGGAGGCGCGCCGCGGCGAGATCGGTGGCGAGCGCGTAGGCGAGGCCCGCACCGATCAGGAGGTAGCGCAGCGACGTGTAGATGGCGAACGCGCGCATCCGACGCAGCCCGTTGACCACGCCGAGCAGGGTCTTGTTGATCGCGAACGCGAACAGACCAGGCGCGGTCCACAGGATGCCCTCGGGCACGAGCCGCGAATGGACGAGATCGGCGAGCGGGCCGCGGATCGCCACGAACAGCGCGGTCGCGAGCGCCGAGAGCACGACGGTGGGGATCAGCGCGCCGACCACGACCACGGCGACGCGATCGCGATCGTCGGGATCCTCGGCGACGCTCTTCAGCACCGCGAACTGCAGGCCTCCGGCGCCGAGCACCGCGGCCGAGAACATCGCGGTGGTGACCAGGTTGAACGCCCCGAGCGCCTCGGCGCCCCAGTGCCCCGCGATCGTGAAGTTGAGGGCGAGGCCGATGACCGCGAGCAGGACGACCGGCACGAGGTTCCACGCGACGTCGCGACGCATCCGCCGGGCGTGGTCCACGGCGCGAACATGCCGCACATGGTCGCGAAATGCGATACAAGGCTGGCCACCGATGCCTTCGTCTGGTCTCCAGATCGCCGTCCTGGTGCCCTGCTTCAACGAAGAAGCCGCGATCAAGAAGGTCGTCGAGGACTTCACGTCCGCATTGCCCGACGCGGTGGTCTACGTCTACGACAACAACTCCACCGACAAGACCTCCGAGGTCGCGGCGGCGGCGGGCGCCGAGGTCCGCAAGGAATCGCGACGCGGCAAGGGCAACGTCGTGCGCCGGATGTTCAACGACATCGAGGCCGACGTCTACGTGATGGTCGACGGCGACGACACCTACGACGCCTCGCGCGCGCAGGAGCTGGTCGACCGGCTCGTCGATCAGAACCTCGACATGGTCGTCGGTCGCCGCATCGAGACGCACCAGGCCGCGTATCGCGCCGGTCACCGCCTCGGCAACGCGGTGCTCACCGGCCTCGTGCGCTGGCTGTTCGCCGCGAACATCGTCGACATGCTCTCCGGCTACCGCGTGTTCTCGCGCCGGTTCGTGAAGAGCTTCCCGTCGTTCTCCCGCGAGTTCGAGATCGAGACCGAGCTGACCGTGCACGCGATGCAGATGAAGATGCCGGTCGACGAGGTCGATACGAACTACAAGGAGCGCCCGCCGGGCTCCACCAGCAAGCTGCGCACGTTCCGCGATGGCTGGCGGATCCTCGTCACGATCATGAACCTCATGCGGAACGAGCGGCCGCTGCTGTTCTTCTCGCTGATCGGCCTCGTGCTCGCGGTGTTCGCCGTCATCCTCGGCATCCCCGTGATCTCCACCTACGCGAACACCGGCCTGGTTCCGCGGATGCCCACGGCCGTTCTGTGTACCGGCCTCGTCCTGATGGCGTTCATCTCGATCGCCACCGGCCTGATCCTCGACCTCGTCTCGCACGTGCGGCGCGAGGCGAAGCGACTCGCGTACCTCGAGTACCCGTCACCCCGCGCCTCGAAGCGCTAGTTACAGCCGGCCGCGTTGACCGACGCGCTGCTGAGGCTGCACGACTTCTCCCAGGTCTCCACGATCGCCTCGGCCCCCTGGAACAACGGTCCGAGCTGCTCGTTCGTCATGCCGACGACGCGGGTGTCCTGGAGCATGTCGGGCAGCATTCCGTAGTGCGCGAGCCCGTCGTAGTTGAGATCGAACGTGCGGTTGCCGGTCACGCTGGCGGTGAGCGGCGGGCAGGCTGTTGAGGGCGAGCATCGAGTACGACGAGTACGTGCTGAACGACGAGATCCCGAACTGGGCGCCCGCCATGTTCATGCGGTAACCCGGCGGATCGAGGATCGTCCAGTACCGGCCGTTGTGCGGAACGGCACCGCCGTAGTGCGCGTAGTTGACGCCGCTCGAGCCCTGGCGCTCCATCGCGCGCTGCTCGCCCGCGGTGCCGCCGGCGAGACCGAGGATCCCCGGCCGGTAGTTGAACGGGACCTGTGAGGTGTCATCGACCATCGTCGAGCCATCCCACGCGAACTGCTTCGCGTTCGGGATGTTGCCGCGGGCGTAGCAACCTTGCGTGCCGAACCGCGGGTTGAGCCGATCCTCGAGGCCGTTGATATCCGTGCCGAGCGTGATGCCCTTGCCGTTCATCCGGCGCAGCGCGTAGACGTAGCTCTGCGCGAACGTGCGGCTCGATCCGGCGCAGCTGTTGGCCACGGTCTGCGCGAAGATGCCTCCGCGGCCGTCGGGAGACGCGGCGTCGGCGGCGTTGCTGTCGGCCGCGGTCGTGCCCACGCCGACGGTGCCACCGATGTCGCGGATCCGATCGATCATGTCCCGGCGGAGCCCGCCTTCGTTCGTGCCGCCGCCCATGTAGTCCCGGGGCATCGACATCTCGCGCATCCCCGCGTGGCTCGAGATCGCGGGATAGGCACTCGCCTGGCAGAACGGCGTGGTCATGTCGCATCCCGCGTTGAGCGGCGAGCTCGTCTTGTTCGCCGCCGCGCCGAGGCCGAGGATGCGCTCGCGGCCGAGCTGGTCCATGTGGGCGAGGTCGAGGATCATGCCGCGCGCACGGATCGCGGCGATCACGGCGAGACCATCGCTGGTCAGGGGCCTCGCGTTGAGGTGGCCGGAGCCAGCCTGGTACGGGTACGGGATCGGCGAGCCCTTGTACTCGGCCACCGAGTACATCACCGACTGGCCGCCGACGATCCCGAACACGTTCGTCCAGCCCGCCTCGACGGCGCTCCAGAACCCGGCCCAGCCGGTATACGCGGGGTTCTGCGGGAACACGTACTGCACCTCGGTCGAGGCAGTCACGGTCATGAACGCGCCGGTCATGAACCGCGTGTTGCTGTTGAACTTGTCGTCGTAGATCGCGGACCCACCGAGGTCGTTGTCCGAGAGGTGCACGGGCATGATCACGCGATACCCGGCCGCATAGAGGTTCTGGATCCGCGCGGTCCACTCCGGCGCCGTCGTGCACGACGCCGCCTGGGCGCGGTCGCGCACCTGGTTCCACGGATCGTGGCCCTCGGTGGTGGTCGTCTTGCCGTGATCGCGCGGATCGTCCAGCGCGGTCGACGTCAGATCACCGGCGCACTGGCTGCCGAGATCGTCGACCTCGGTCGCGAGCACGATCGCGAGCTTGTTCGCGCGGACGATCCGCCGCGCGTCCTTCGGCGTCAGCGCGATCTCCATCCACGACGAGTTCGCCGCGACCATCGTCATCATGTAGTTCTTGAACCGGCGCAGCGCGCCGTAGTCCGAGAGGTAATCGCCTTGGTGGCTGCCGCGCATCGCCATGCCCATGACCTCGGTGTTTCCCGCCGTCGCGAACATCAGGCGCTGGCCGCCCTGATATGCGCGCTGGACCCAGGTCAGGTGCATCTGCTGATGCGCGCGCGTATTCCAGTACGGCCAGCCGACGAGGTCGTTGCCGCCGGTGGCGCTGACGCCGCCGCCGAAGTGCTGCTGATCGATCGGCGTGCTCAGCCGGACCTCGTGACCCTTGTAGAGACAGTTGCCGAAGTTCCCGGCGAGGTCGCCCGGGTTGCAGTCCTTCGGATAGTTCGGCGACGCACCGAGGCTCGCCGCCTCGAGCTTCTCGATGAACACGCGCGCGGCGTGGACCGTGCCGTGACCCTGCTTGTCGCAGGACGGCAGCTCGGTCGACAGCGTACCGTGATCCGTTGTCACGGTTCCTGGCGAGCCGTGGAACAGGTAGCCGTCCTGGTTCGAGGTCCCGAGCGACTTCATCGAGAGGTGATTTCCGAAGTGCGCGTGCGTATCGGCGAAGCCCCAGAGCGGCTGGTTGACACCGTTGAGGTCGTTCGGGAACGTGTTGGTGTGGAGGATGTGATCGACGTTGATGTGTCCCCATGATCCCGACGAGCTGTCGGTGATCGCGATCCGCACCGTGCGGCCTTGCAGGCCACTGTTTGCATCGGTCCAGAACGCCTCGCGATGCAGCGGTTCGGCACACGCCGCCGTGCGGACCTGGGGTTCGCCGCCGTACCCGGTCGCACGCGACCAGAACGCGGGGATCGTGAGGCACCGCTGGCCGCCGAAGCGCTGCGGAAAGCACGCCTGGGCCGCGGGCACATAGACCTGGAGCTCGACGGTCTCCGCGACGAGGTCGCAGCCGCCGCCGATCAAGAGCGAGACGTAGTTGCGATCGACGACGAATGACGGCGAGATCGCGGTGCCGGTCGGTCCGTCACCCTGCGTCGCGCCCCACGTTCCGCTCGCCGTGCTGCGATTCTCGTAGGTGCCGATCCACGACGAGCCCTGGTGACCGATCGGATACGGCGAGTTCCAGTAGTCGCCACCGATCGCGTCGAGATCGTCGAGCATGGAGCCGCTCGTCGGGTGCAGCGGGCTGCCCTGCGTCTGCAGCGTTCGCCAGGCCGCGACGTTGTCGCCCCACGTCGGCTGGTTCGCGAACGCGGTTCCCGACGTGGTCCACCCGGAGAGCCCGGTCTCGAAGTCCCAGCACTGCGTCGTCGCCGGTGCGGAGCAATACGTGGGTCCGAGGCTCCCGTACCAGTACAAACAGGACTGGTACCAGCTCGCGGCGGCGGCCACGTCGGCACAGCTCTCCTCCTTGACGGCGGTCTCCGCGCGGGCCGAGGCCAGGTGGGTGACGATCGAGAGTCCGTACACCAGGCGCAACAGATGGTTGTGGGTCACGGGAGAGGTAGTGCGCCGCGCCCGGCGCGCGTTGCCGGTGATCGACCGAGGTGTCGCACGCAACGCGCGCGCCGCTCGCGGCACTACCTCTCTCATGAAGAGCTCAGCTGTCGTCGTGGGTGCCGGGCTGGCGGGACTGACCGCGGCGATTCATCTCGCCGAGCGGGGTGTCGAGGTCACGCTGGTCGAGCAGCACCCGGAGCTCCTCGGCGGTCGGACCTGCGGACGCGCCCCGTATCGGTTTCGCTGGAACGGCGAGGAGCAC
>JBBRED010000186.1:0-16291 GCA_038203335.1 Haliangiales bacterium
CACATGGCGGAGGAATCGCCCCCTCCGCATTTCTGCCCCACGTGGGGCAGGGCTGATTCGATGTCGATCCGCCTCCGCTTCACGCTCGCGCTCACCGCCGTCGGCGTCGTGCTGTTCGGCACCTACGCGCTGTGGGCGTACTACAGCGAGCGTGACGATCTGCACACGGCCGCGACCTCCGAGCTGCGGATCGTGGGGCAGTCGCTCGAGACCTCGCTCGGGAATGCGCTGCGCGACAAGCAACGCGCGGACGTGGACGAGACGCTCAGCACCCTCGAGACGCTCGCGCCGGGCCTCGACATCCACATCCACGATGCGGTGGGGCAGCCGATCGCTCACTCGAAGGGCGCGGCGACCGATGCGCTGGTCGAAACGCTCGCGGCCCGTGCGGCCCTGGCGCGGACCGACAGCGTGACGTTCGACCCCGATGCGCCACGGATCATCTTCTCGGGGCCACTGACCGCCGACGATGGCAGCGTGATCGGCTCACTCGCGGTGGCGCGGCCGACCGCCGACCTCACGGCGGATCTCGAGCGCACCCGCGACCGGCTGATCCTCGCGCTCGTCGCGTTCCTGGTCGCCACCATCGCCGCGGGCCTCGTGCTCGGCACGCTGCACGTCACGCGGCCGATCGCGCGATTGCTCGAGGGCGTGCGCCACGTCCGCGACGGCGACTACAGCACGCGCGTGGATCCGCACCGCGATGACGAGATCGGAACGCTGGTCGACGAGTTCAACGCGATGCTCGCGGCGCTCGCCGAGTCGCGAGCGCGGATCGAGGCCGAAGCGGAGGCGCGCACGCGGCTCGAGCTCGGTCTGCAGCGCGTGGACAAGCTCGTGACGATCGGTCAGCTCTCCGCGGGGCTCGCCCACGAGATCGGCTCGCCGCTGCAGGTGCTCTCCGGTCGCGCCTCGGCGCTGCTCGAGCACGGGGATCCCGAGGTGCAGCGCCAGGCGCGACTGCTCGTGGGGCAGTGCGATCGGATCACACGCGTGATCGAGCAGCTGCTTTCGTTCGGGCGGCGCAAGGCCTCGGCGATCGGACCGTGCGAGCTGACCGTGGCGGTGGTCGCGGTGCTCGATCTGCTCGGAGGTGAAGCGCGGCGAAGATCGATCGTGCTCGATCTGCAGGCCGACGCAGGGTCGCACGAGATCATCGGCGACCTCGATCAGCTGCAGCAAGTCACGCTCAATCTCGTGCGCAACGCGCTGTCGGCGACCCCGCCCGGCGGCACGATCACGGTGCGCATCGACCGCGACCATGAGCGGATCCGCCTCGCCGTGCGCGACACGGGCAAAGGCATCGACGCCGAGACCCAGGCGCGCCTGTTCGAGCCGTTCTTCACCACCCGCGCGGCGGATGGCGGCACCGGCCTCGGCCTCGCGGTGGTGCGGGCGATCGTCGACGAGCACCGCGCGAGGATCGACGTGCACTCGGCGCCCGGCGCGGGTGCCGAGTTCGTCATCAGCTTTCCGGAGGTGTTCCGTGGTTAGGATCCTGATCATCGACGACGATCGCTCGGTCGTCGACTACCTCGTCGAGGCGCTCGGCACGCGCTACGCGATCGCGGGCGAGACCGCGCCGGCTACGGCCCTCGAACGCGTGCGCCGCGAGGACTGGGACGTGGTGATCAGTGATGTCGAGATGCCGGGAATGCGCGGGCCCGATCTACTCGCGAACATTCTCGATGCGAAGCCGCGCCAGGCAGTGCTGCTGATCACCGCGTTCGGCTCGATCGAGCTGGCAGTCGAGACCGTGCGCGCGGGGGCGTGCGACTTCGTGACCAAGCCGTTCAAGCTCGATACGTTGATCGTCGCGATCGAGCGCGCCCTGCGCGAGCGCACGATGCGGCGAGAGATCGTGCGGCTGCGGCGGGACCTCGGAGAGGACGACGAACATTCGATCATCGCCGTCAGCGCGGCGATGCGCGGCGTGCTCGACGTGGCTCGGCGCGCGGCGCGCTCCGACGCGACGGTACTTGTCACCGGCGAGAGCGGGGTAGGCAAGGGAGCCCTCGCGCGCTGGATTCACGCGCGCAGCGCTCGGCGCGATGGGCCGCTGGTCCAGATCAACTGCGCCGCGCTCCCGGCGGGCCTGATCGAGGCCGAGCTGTTCGGTGTGAAGCGCGGCGCGTACACCGATGCGCGCGAGTCTCGTGATGGACTGTTCGTCGAGGCGTCTCGCGGCACGCTGTTCCTCGACGAGATCGCAGATCTCCCGATCGAGGCCCAGGCGAAGCTCCTGCACGTGCTCGAGTCCGCACGCGTCCGCCCGGTCGGCGCGACCTGCGAGGTCGAGATCGACGTGCGGCTGATCGCGGCCACCAACCGCGCGCTCGACGAGGCGATCCGCTCCGGGAGGTTCCGCAGCGACCTGCTGTTTCGCATCAACGTGGTGCCGATCGAGGTGCCGCCGCTGCGCACCCGGCCGGACGACATCCCGCCGCTCGTCCACGCCTTCCTCGCGCGGGCTGCGCGGTCGCGCGCGCCGCTCGGCATCACCGACGAGGCGATGCGATGGCTGTGCGGGCACGATTGGCCGGGGAACGTGCGCGAGCTCGCGAACGCGATCGAACGGGCGGTCGCGCTGACCGAGCACGACACGATCGTGCTCGACGACGTGCGCCGCGAGGACGCCACCGGCGCTCCGCGTGCGGAGCTCGATCTGGGCGATGCGGCGCAGCGCCACCTGCCGCTCGCTACGATCGAGCTTGCCTATATCAAGGAGGTGATCGCGGAGCTCGGCGGCAACATGGCCCACGCCGCGCGCGTTCTCGGCATCGACCGCCGCACGCTCTACCGGAAGCTCGCCTCGGCCTGATCGAGCGACGCGATGACGCGCAGCAGCTGACTCGCATCGCGGCGCGGCGGCTGCGCGAACGCCCAGCCAACCCAGTGCTGGACCTGCGCGTGATCGGGTGCGCCGAGCTCGAGTGCACCGAGGGCGGCGCGGAGCTCGCTCGCGGTCTGCCAGCGCCGCTCGGGGTCGCGCTCGAGTGCCTTCATCACGATCCCGTCGAGCGCACGCGACACCTCGCGCCGCCAGCGCGACGGTGGGAACAGGCACTGCTTCTGGATCCGGCGCACGGTCTCGAGGTCGTTCGCGCCGCGGAACAGCCGTCGATCGGTGAGCAGCTCGTGCGCGATCGTGCCGACCGCGAACAGGTCGGCGCGGCTATCGAGGTGCCCGCGAAGATACTCGGGCGCCATGTACGCCGGCTTGCCCTTCATGTGGCCATCGGCCGTGCGCGCCGGCGAGCCGTGTCCCTTGACGATGCCAAAGTCGATCAGCTTCGCGATGCCGCCGGGCGACACGATGATGTTCGAGAGCGTGACGTCGCGGTGAACGAGTCGGAGCGGCCGGCCTTCGTCGTCGCACATGCCGTGCACGTGCTCGAGCGCATCGCAGATCTGGATCAGGATCTGGACCACGACGCCGATCGGCATCGCGCCCGCGTGCTCGCCTTGCGCGGCGAGCTGGCCGAGCGTCGGGCCGGGGACGTACTCCATCTCGATGAAGTACGAGGTGCCGACCTTGCCGAGCGAAAACGTCTTGGCCACGTTCGGATGATCGAACCGCGTGGCGAGCCGAGCCTCCTCGATGAACGCGCGGACCACGTCGAAGTCGAGGTCGAACCCGTTGCGGGAGATCGGCTTCTTCAGCGCGACCATCCGGCCGAGCGAGTCCGGCTTCTGCGACTCCGCGCGGTACACCACGGCCATACCTCCACGCCCGAGCTCCTCGTGCAGCACGAACGGGCCAAACTGTGCGGTCGCCACACCCTCGCAATCGACCGCTCCCGCGCCACGTCGAGGGGAGGACTTCTGAGGCGGCTAACCCCGCGCCGAGACTAGGTACATCGCGACCAGGGCCTGGTCCTCATCCCACGGAGCGGCGACCTCGTGGCGCAGGAGCCGGTAGCGGCCCGCGGCCAGGTCGATGATCAAGCCGCCATTTCCGTCGCCGTAGCCATCGCCAAACGCGAGCGCGCCGCCGCTCGGAACGGTCGCCGCGAGATCGCGCGCGGCGCCGACCTTCTTGAGCCACAGGTACACGATCGCGAGCTTTCCCGACGGAAGCTCGAGCTCTCCCACCTCGGTCGCCTCGTCGACCCCGCCCGGTCCGAGGACGTCGTCGAACAGGCCATCCGCCTCGCTGGCCTCCCACCACGCCCGCGGCGGAGCGACGAGCGCGATGGTCCCATCGGCGAGCCGGTACGCATCGATCTTCCCCGACTTGCCCTCCAGCTCGAACGCGAAGCCGCTGCTCGCGCCGACATCGACCGCCGTCATCTCCTCGCCCTTGGCGAGGCCGCGCATGATCTCCGCCGGAGTCCCCGTGAACTGCGCCTTGGTCGCCGCGGGCTTCGTCGGCACCCAGTCCGTCGCAGAGCGCGCGTCGAAGATCGCGACGGTCAGCGAGGCGTTGAGGGAGGCGATCGTTCCAATCGGCGTCATAGGGTCGCGAATGCTACACCTTGCGCTGCCACGCCACCTCGGGCAGAGTCTGCCCTCCCGATCCCTTAGCTCAGTTGGATCAGAGCGGTGCTTTCCTAAAGCACAGGCCGCAGGTTCGAGACCTGCAGGGATCACAAACGGTGGTCACATCCGGGTGGCGCCGACGGCAAGCGCCCGTACTTCGCCGCCGGAGACTCCGATACGGACATCGAGTTTCTTCGCGACGCGAGCTACAAGCTCGTGATCAACCGGAACAAGAAGGAGCTGATGTGCACCGCGTACTACAACGAGGGCAATAGCTGGCGCATCAACCCGATGTTCATCCAGCCGAAGGCTGCCGCGGCGGCGTACTCGAGCGCGACGACCGCGTGCAAGGACGAGAACCTCCTGCCCGTGGCGTGCCGCGACCTGGGCGGCAACATCATCCCGATGCAGATCGAGAGCGTTCATCCATGAGCTGAACCGGACTTCACAGCGATCGATGGCCCGCGCATCGCCGCATCGGTGGTCTCCGGCATCGGCTTTCTCGCGGGCCGCGCGATCCTGCGCACCGGCCTGTCGATCCAGGCCTGACGAGGGGAGTCGAGGTGTGTGGCGCGGGATCGTCCGGATGCAGCTAGATCCAGCCATTTAGCAATTCCGGGAACCGCGGCGAAACGGTGGTGTCGGATCGCTGTGGTCCGCCGTCACGTGCTCGCCGCCCTTGCCGCTGCGATCGAGGCTGCCGACGACAACGTCGCCCGCACCGCCCTCGCGCGGATCGACTGGATCCTGCGCGGCCGCGCCCGCCGGATGCTCGAGGCCGCGCTGCTCGAGGCGGCGCTGGCGACCGCGGTCACCGACTACACCGATCCGGCCGGCGTGCGACACGTGCTGCGCGCGGCGGCGCTGATCATCCGGGGCGAGACCGGCGTGGCGCTCGCCGATCCGGTACGCGTCGCGGCCGCGCACGAGACCCACGAGCTGACCGCTCCCGTGACCTGGCCGATCGCGACGATCGTCGCGGGCGCGATCGCGCTGGCCACGGCGACCACGGTGGCGGCGGCGACCGCGTTCGTGGTCAAAGGTCCGGCGAAGGCGTACGCCTACGAGCGGCCGACGCCCCCGCCCGCGATCGGGGTGTTTCGGGATGGTGGCGCACCGCGCCGCGATCCGGCGATCGAGCGCCTGCTGGGGCAGAGCTTCCCGGCGCTGGTGATGACGAGCGCGGAGATCAGCCAGGGCGCGCCGGTCGACGAGGGCAAGCGCGCCGCGCTACTCGCCACGCTGCGGGGAGATCCGGCGATGACGTCGCACGGCCCGGCCCTCGGCGCCGCATGGACCGAGATGCTCGCCACGCTCGAGCGCTGGTTGCCGCTCAAGCGGCTCAGCATGGACTGGGGCGACACCTCCGCGGAGCTGCGCGCGCGGATCGACGTGGTCTCGGATCAGCTCGCGGCGGTCGAGCTCGGCTACTACGTGGATCCGGAGATCCTGGGCGAGCACCCGCGACGGCAGCGCGGCATCTTCGCGTACCGGATCGAGGCGGTCGCGTTCGTGAAGGCAAACGACGCGAAGGTCCGCACGCTCGACCTGCGCCGGCTCGATTCGATCGGCGGCGGCGCGGCGCTTCTCGGTCTGACCTCGGAGGAGCTCGACGATCCGGTGGTCCTGCTGGACTCGATCGATCACAAGCTCGCCACCCAGGTGCTGCCCGTGCTGGTCGGCGCGCCGTTCCCGCTCGGCGACGATGCCTGGGCGCGCACCCGCGGGCGCTCGCTCGCCGTGGCCGCCGGCGCCGCGATCCGCCGCGAGCTGCTTGCGGCGCTGTACACGGATATCCAGTCTCCGGTGAAGGCGACGAACCGCGCGCGCCAGCTCGTCGTCGCGTCGATCCGTCACC
Source organism: Haliangiales bacterium (assembly GCA_038203335.1). Taxonomy (GTDB): domain Bacteria; phylum Myxococcota_A; class Polyangia; order Haliangiales; family Haliangiaceae; genus JABFXX01. Next base: position 6,341 of record JBBRED010000186.1, read on the forward strand.
ACGAGGCGCAGCACAAGCTCGACAAGGCGGAGGCGCTGGTCTATCCGCTGCCGCTCGCCCGCATGCTGCCGGAGCGCAAGGGCGACGCATTCGCGGTGCGCGCGCGGTACGAGCTCTCGGGCTACCTCGGCCAGATCGCGAGCGACACCTGGCTGCCGCAGCTCACGCTGTGGAGCCTGACGCGCCACGCATTCCGGCGCGGTGGTCCGCGCGTGGAGGAGGCGTTCGTCGCGGTGGTCGTGGTCGAGGGGCTCGCGCGCAAGCTCGGCATCGAGTCGCACGGGCCGGTGATGCACAACGGCGAGATCGATCGCGATCGCCTCGCGGCGCTGGTCGGTCCGCTCTCGATCAAGAACACCGTCGAGCTCCGCGGCGCGGCGACCGAGCTGTGGGCGGAGCTGTTCGAGCAGCCGCTGACCCGGCTCTACGACTAGAGAGGCTCGACGGCCACGCTCAGCCGCCGTGGCACTTCTTGAACTTCTTTCCGCTGCCGCACGGGCACGGCTCGTTGCGCCCGGTGGTGGCGGCGGCCTTCGCTCGCGCCACGCCGTCGATGTAGTACCAGCGCCCGTCGACCTTGCCGAACCGCGAGCGCTCTTGCTGCGCGAACGGAACACCGCGAGTGACGCCGCGCGCGATGAACTCGACGATGCCCGTGTCGTCCGTCTCGGTGCCGCGCTCCGTGCCCACGATCTCGAGGCCTTGCCAGACGGTGTCGCGCGACCACGTCGCGGCGGCCGCCGCATCGACGTTGCCGCGCGTCGTCGCGTCGTGGGTGGCGACCACGTACTCGATCGCGCCGCGCACGTAGGCGGAGTAGCGCGACCGCATCAGCGCGAGCGCCGTGGGGGCCGGAGCGCCCGCGTGCAACGGCGCGCAGCACGCCGCATCCGGCGCACCTGATCCGCAGGGACAGAGCTCTTCGGGCATTCCTGGAGCGCATCGTGGCACGCACTCCGGTCGTTCGGGTAGTTGCCTCCGGGCCGGCGTTCCTGGCAGATCGGAGGGTGGCAGTACCCGCGCAGTCCCCCGAGTCGCTCACGCGCTCGCAGAAGGTGTTCACCATGCTCGGGGCGCTGCTCGGGCTGCTGCTCGCAGCGCTCGATCAGACGATCGTCGCGACCGCGGGCCCGAAGATCCAGCGGGACCTCGCGATCGAGCCGTCGCTGTACGTGTGGATCACCACCGCGTACATCGTGGCGTCCACGGTGCTGGTGCCGATCTACGGCAAGCTCTCCGACCTCTATGGCCGCCGGAAGATCCTGCTGATCGCGATCGGGATCTTTCTCACCGGATCGCTGTTGTGCGGCGTCTCCCAGTCGGCCGCCCAGCTGATCGCGTTCCGCGCGATCCAGGGCATCGGCTCCGCTGGTCTGTTCACGAGCGCGTTCGCGGTGGTCGCGGATCTGTTCCCGCCGGCCGAGCGCGGCAAGTACCAGGGCATCTTCGGCGCGGCGTTCGGCGTGTCGTCGGTGATCGGGCCGTTGATGGGCGGCTTCATCACGGACCATTTCGGGTGGCACTGGGCGTTCTTCATCAACCTGCCGCTCGGGTTGATCGCGATCGGCTTCATCGTCGCGCGGATGCCGCCGCTGACGCGCGAGCACGAGGTGCGCCCGAAGCTCGATATCGCCGGTGCGGTGGCGCTCGCGGCGTTCGCGCTGCCCCTGCTGCTCGCGCTGTCGCTCGGTCACACGGAGGCCACGGCGAATGGCGGCTGGACCTGGGGCTCGTGGCAGATCCTCTCGCTGTTCGGGACATCGGCGCTCGGTGCGGTGGCGTTCGTGATGATCGAGCAGCGCGCGTCGAGCCCGATCCTCGACCTGCGGCTGTTCAGGATCCGCACGTTCGCGGTGGGCTCGGTCGCCGCGTTCGTCGCCGGTGCGGCGTTCCTCGGCGCGATCGTGTTCCTGCCGCTGTTCATGGTCAACGTCGTCGGTCTGTCGGCGACCAGCTCGGGCCTGACCACGACCCCGCTGACGTTCGGCATCGTGGCGGCAAACATCCTCGCCGGCCAGATGGTCTCGAAGCTGGGCTCGTACAAGGGCCTCCTGCTCGGATCGCAGCTCGTGCTGCTGATCGGCTTCACGCTGCTCGTGCTGACCATCGATCCGGCATCGACGCAGCTCGACGTGAGCTGGAAGATGGTGATCCTCGGCATCGGGCTCGGCCCGGCGATCCCGCTGTTCACGCTCGCGATCCAGAACTCGGTCGCGCCGCCGCAGATCGGCGTGGCGACCGCCGCCGCGACCTTCTTCCGCTCGATGGGTACCACGATGGGGCTCGCGGTCGTCGGCACCGTGTTCGCCACGTCGCTCGCGACCGGGCTGCCCGCGCGGATGAACGAGGCCACCCGCGATCTCCCACCGGAGATGCAGCAGCGATTCGCACGCGGCCCGGCGCAGGGTGGCGGCGGAGAAGAGCAGGGCGGCGCCATGTTCGACGCCGAGAGGATCAAGGCCGCGATCGATGCCGACGTCGATCGCAACCCGGCGATCCCCGAGGTGCGCCGCGCGCAGATCAAGGATCAGGCGCACGCGGCCGTGGACAAGGTCGCGGTCGCGTTCAAGCGCGCGTTCACCGACGCGATGCTCCGCGTGTTCCTGGTGTGCCTTCTGATCGCGGGTCTGGCGATGGCGATCACCCTGTTCTTGCCGGCGCTGCCACTTCGCAAGGCGCCGATCGGGGCGCGCCCGCCGCCATCAGAGTAGGATCGTGCCGTGAGCGGGAAACGGTTGTCGCCGAGCGACGCGATGTTCCTCTACGGGGAATCGCGCGAGACCATGATGCATGTCGCCGGGATGCTGCCGTTCACGCCGGCACCCGGGACTCCGCCCGATCACCTTCGCGACCTGATGGACGAGGTTCGCGAGGCGACCGTTCACAGCCCGTGGAACCTGCGCCTCAAGTCGCCCGACATGCTGCGCAACCCGCTGCAGTCGTGGGTCGAGGAGGAGAACATCGATCGCGAGTACCACGTGCGACGCTCCGCGCTGCCCACGCCCGGCGACGAGCGCGAGCTCGGCATCCTGGTGTCGCGCCTTCACGGCTACCCGGTCGACTTCCATCGTCCTCCGTGGGAGACCCACCTGATCGAGGGCCTCGAGGGCGGGCGGTTCGCGATGTACGTGAAGGTTCACCACGCGCTCGTCGACGGGTTCTCCGCGATGCGCGTGCTCTCGAACGCGCTGTCCTCGGATCCGAACGACCGCACGCATCCGCTGTTCTTCTCGGTCCCGCCGCGCGTGCGCCCGCCCAGGGAGGACAAGCCGAAGGACAAGGACGCCGCGGAGCCCGAGGGCATTCTGTTCCCCGAGCTCCTCGCCGCCGTGCGACAGCAGTACGGTGCGGGCAAGACCGTCGCGAGGGCGCTGATGAACGTGATCCGCTCGCGGCGCGCGAAGGATCACGAGCTGGTGTCGCCGCTCGAGGCGCCGCGCTGCATCCTCAACGCGAAGATCAGCCGGAGTCGGCGCTTTGCGACCCAGAAGCTCGCCACCGCCCGGCTCCGGGCCGTGGCGAAGGCCGTGGGCGGAACGCTCAACGACGTGATCCTCGCGCTGTCGGCGGCCAGCCTGCGCAAGTACCTCATCGAGCAGGGGGCGCTGCCGGCCGCGCCCCTCGTCGCGATGCTCCCGGTCGCGGTGCGCACGAAGGACGATGAAGGCGGCGGCAACGCGGTGGGCGCGATTCTCGCCACGCTCGCCACCGATATCGCCGATCCGGCGAAGCGGATCCAGACCATCGTCGCGTCGACCATGCACGCGAAGCAACAGCTGCAGGGCATGTCGAAGGCCGCGATCCTGTCGTACAGCGCGCTGCTCACGGCGCCGTCGATGGTGCAGATGATCCCGTCGACCGCGGGCCACGTGCGGCCCACGTTCAACGTCGTGATCTCGAACGTGCCGGGACCCGAGGACGCGCGGTACTTCCGCGGCGCGCGACTCGAGGCCGCGTACCCGATGTCGATTCCGGTCCACGGCCAGGCGCTCAACATCACGTGCAACAGCTACGCGGGCAACGTGTGCTTCGGGTTCACCGGCTGCCGCGATTCCGTCCCGCACCTCCAGCGGCTCGCCGTGTACTGCGGCGAAGCGATGGACGAGCTCGAAGCCGCGCTCGCGTAGAACGGACGAATCCATGAGCAATCCCACCGACGACCAGCTGCGAACGATCCTGACCGACGCGAAGACCATCGCCATGGTCGGCGCATCCTCCAACCCCGAGAAGCCGTCGTACCGGATCTTCGGGCAGCTCCTGGCGGCCGGCTACCGGGTCATCCCGGTCAACCCGCGCGAGACCGAGGTCCATGGTCAGCGCGCCGTCGCGTCCCTCGCGGAGGTCGAGGGGCCGATCGACATCGTCGACGTGTTCCGGAAGTCCGAGGACACGCCCGCGATCGCCGACGAAGCCGTCGCCGCGAAGGCCAAGGTCCTGTGGCTCCAGCTCGGCGTGACCAGCGACGACGCCGCGGCGCGCGCCACGGCCGCTGGCCTCACCGTGGTCATGGACTCGTGCCTCGGCGCGACGCATCACGCCCTGCACATCGCGCCGAAGACCTGACTACTCGAGGAACACGACGAGCGTGTAGTGGTTCTGGGAGACGTCGAAGGCCTCGGTCGAGGCCGTGACCTGAACCGTGTAGTTCGTGGACGCCGCGATGGCGGTCGAGGTGAAGTCCTCGTGGTAGTTCGAGTCGCTGCTCGGTCCGCCGAGAGACACGGCGCCGGCGGCATTCTTCACGTCGACGACGGTGTCCGTGAAGTCGTCGCCCGCGAGGGTCAGCACGTGGATCTTCTTGCCGGCATCGCCCGCGGCCGACGTGAGCTTGAACCAGTCCTCGTCCAGATCGCTCGACAGGGTCGCGCCCTCGATGAACGCGGGCAGCGTCAGCGTGTTGCCCGTCACGGCCGTGTTGTTCGGCTCGGTCTCGGCCGCCGCGGCGGTGAGGGTCAGCGACGTGGGGCGGAGCGTGGACGATCCGATCACCCCGGAGAGGTCATACATGATCACGTAGAACTTGGTCGCGGTCTTCGCGATCACGCGCTTGTCCGCGCCCTGGCCGAGGAGGTCATCGAAATGTCCGGACGCCGGCAGGATCGCCAGGCGCGGCGCACCATCGCCCGCCGTCGCCGCCTGGAAGCGCGCCAGCGACGGCACCGCCGCCGGCGTGTACTCGTAGAGGTACGACTCGTAGGGCTTGGTCGCGGCGCCGATCGCGTTCGTGCCTGCGGTCAGGGGCATCGCGGTGCGAGCCGCGATCGCCAGGTCAGCACCGAGCGGGAACGCCGTCACGTCGTCCGTCGGACCGCTCGAGAACGTGAGCGGTCCGCTCTTCGCGTCGGTGTCGATGAACAGCGCGGCGGAGATCGAGTACGGAGACACGTCGCTGATCTGAACGCGCACGCCGGTGCCGGCGAGTGCCGTGATGCCGGTGAACACGAGGGGGCTGAACAGACCGTCGCCCGTGCTGGTGGTGTCGAACGGCGTGTCGAAGTCGTGATTCACGACATCGACGAGCGCGACGGAGCCCTGAGCGGCATTGCCCTTGAGGGTGATCGTGATCGGCGACTCGACGTCGAACGCCTGCTTCAACGTCGCGTTGTCGCCGCCGGTGATGACGACGTCGCGAAGGCCGATCGGCGCGTTTGCGGCAATCGTAATATCGGCGAACAGGGCGGTCGGGCTGGCAACGGTGACGGAGTCGACCGTGATGCCCTCGCCGAAGCTGACCTTCGAGCTGGCGCCCCACTCGGTCGCGTCGCCGGAGATCTCGACGCGCACCGATCGGCCGAGGAACCCCGCGGAGGGGAACACGCCGCTGGCGCTGGGATCGGTGCCGCCGCAGGCGGTGGCACCAAGAAGGAGGACAAGGATAGATAGGTTCCGCATGAAGGGCGGACCCTACCCAACGGTCGGTTTAGCGGTAAAGCCAAAACGTCACGGAGCGCAGGTCGCAACTCCGATGCCATCGAACGTATCGGTCGCAAGGCCCCGGAACGTCGCATTCGGATCGAACAGGTCCGTCGAGACCGGATCGCCGTGTGTGATTCCGCACGTTCGGCGCAGGGTGTTATCCGCCGTCGAGACGAGGCCGGTGCCCCACTCGGTGCCCGGATCGAAACCCGTCTGACCGATCGAGTCGAGCACGCTGCCGTTGCACTCGAGCGTGATGGCGTCGTCGCCGTTGAAGCCCATCACGCCGCCGTTGAAGACGTCGCACTGCGCGCTGATGGTCGCACTCACGCTGGTGTTGCAGGCGACAAACACGTCGCCGCCGGCGATCGTGCCGGTGAGCGGGAGGGTGTTGGTCGCGGTCGCCGAGCCGTTCGCGAACAGCTTCAGCGCGCAGGCGTTCGCGGCGAGATCGAACGAGGAGGTGCGCGGGTTCGCGATCTCGAGGACCTTGTTGTTGCTCGTACCCTCGACGTACTCGCTGATGTACAGCGTCTCGGTCAGGCAATCGGGATCGCAGCCATCGCCGGGCGTGAACCCGCCATCGTCGCACTGCTCGCCGCGCGCGGTCTGAACGATGCCGTCGCCGCATGCGGCGCGCTCGATCTCGCAGATCCGCCCGGTCGCGGCGCCGACGATCGTGCAGCTCACATCGGCCCACGCCGACGTCGCGCCGGTGACCACGAGGCACTCGCCATCGCCGGCCGGGCCGTCATCGGGCTCACCGGGGGCGAAGCTCGTGGCCCCCCATGGCTCGTCAGTGACCCAGTCGAACACGGTGTCGGTGTCATTCGCGTCGTCGGTCGCGCCGATGTACGGGGCCTGCGCCGCGTTGTGGACGGCGTGCACCGCAGCCTGCTCGGCGGGGCTCGTGATCGTCGCGAGGTGACCGCCGAGCGCCACGCAGCTGGTCTCGGCGACCGCGAACGTGGTCTGGTCGTCGTCGAACGACGTGTAGCAGGTGCCGGTGCTCGCGATCACGGCGAATCGATCGGCGCCGGGAAGGGCGGTCACATTGCACGGCACGCCGATCACGCAGCTCGTGGTGCAGCCGTTGGTCTCGTCCTGGTCACCGTCGTCGCACGGCTCGCCGCCGCGGACGAGCCCGTCGTTGCAGATCGGCGCGCAGGCGCTCGGTTGCCCGCCGCACGTCCATCCCTGCTCGAGGGTGCACGTCATGCTGCAGCCATCACCGGGCGCGAGGCCCGCGTCGTCGCAGGCCTCGCCGGCGCTGACCAGCCCGTCACCGCAGATCGGCGTCACGGTGATCGCCACGGTCCCCACGTCGGTGAGCAGGCCGTCGTCGACGATGTAGTCGAAGCTCGCGGGGCCGGTATAGCCGGCGGCGGGCGTGAACGTCACGGTGCCCGCCGTCAGCGACACGGTGCCGTTCACCGCGGCCTGCACGGCCGTGAGCAGCTGCGCCGGGCCGGGATCCGGATCGGTGTCGTTCGCGAGCAAGACGGTGTCGGCGATCACGAGCGGTGTCCCGATCGGGGTGGTGGCGGTATCGTCGACGGCGACCGGCGCATCCTCGACGGGCGTCACGGTGACGACGACGTGCCCGGTGTCGGTCGCCGTGCCGTCGCTGGTCGTGTAGTCGAACGAGGCCGCGCCATTGAAGTCGACAGCCGGCGAGAACGTCACCGTTCCCGCGAGGAGCACCACGGAGCCACCGGTCGGATTCGCGACGGCCGTGACCATCGGCGTCTGGCCGTCCTCGTCGGTGTCGTTCTGCGCGAGCGTGGCGGCGGAGATCACGAGCGGCATGTCCTCGGGGGTGGTCGCGGTGTCATCGACCGCGATCGGAGGATCGTTGACCGCGCCCACCGCCACGCTGACGGTCGCCGTCGCGGTGCTGGTGCCGTCGGAGATCGTGTACGAGAACACCGCGGCGCCGCTCGAGTTCGCGGTCGGCGTGAACGTCACGGAGCCGCCGGCGAGCACGACCGCGCCGCCGGTGCCTCCAGAGACCGCGGTCACCGAAAGCGGATCGCCATCGGGATCGGTGTCGTTGGCGAGCAGCGCGCCTGGCGAGATCACGAGCGGAACGTCCTCCATCGTCGCGTACGCGTCGCCGACGGCGATCGGTGCGTCGTTGACCGCGGTGATGAGGACGGTCACGAGGGCCTCGGTCGACAGGACGCCATCGGACACGGTCACGCGGATCTCGTCGTCGCCGTGATAGTTCGCCGCGGGCGTGTAGGTCAGCGTCTTCGCCGCGAGCGTCGCGGTGCCGTGCAACGGCGGCGCGCTGATCGCGATCGTGACCGCGAGGCCATCGGGGTCGCGCGCCTCGATCGAGAGCGTGCCCGCGGTGTCCTCGGCGGTGGTCAGATCGAGCGCACTCGAGATCACCGGAGGCGCGTCGCTGGGCCCGTCGTCGCTGCAGCCGGCGACGAGCATCGCGGCGATCACACACACCCGGCCGGCCTTCATGGGCCGGTCATATACTCCACTCCGGGGCCGGAGCGTCAGCGCTTCTTGGGGGGGGCGTTCGCGAGCCGGGCCTCGATCACACGAACCTCGGCGCGGGCCTCGGCATGCGAAGGCAGCTCCTCGAGAACGATCTGAAAGTGGCGCAGCGCCTCACGATCCCGGCCGAGCATGCGCTCCACGCGGCCCAGCAGGAACCTCGCTCCGAGGGGCTTGGGCGAGCGCTGGGTCGCGCGCTCGAGGTGCTTGCGAGCCTCCACGGCCGCCTTGTCCTTCTCGGTCGCGGCGCAGAACTGGGCCCAGCCGAGCATCGCCATGAAGTCGACGTCGTTCGGCTGCAGCTCGTTCGCCTTCTGGAAGTGCTCGATCGCCTCGTGCGGAGCGTCGCGCTTGAGAGCGCTCTCGCCTCGGCGGTACGCCTCCATCGCAGGGGTCAGCACGACCTCGTCCCCGGTCTTGGTCCGCGGCGGCGGTGCCTCGCCGGTGATCTGCGTGACGTACTCCTGGCGCTTCAGCGGATCGGTGAGCACCGAGAACGCCTGGCCCATCGCGGCGAACAGACGCTGTGCATTGCCGGATGAATCGTCGACCTCGAGCTCGGCGAGCTTGTCGGGGTGAAGCTGGCGCACGAGGTTCAGATAGGTGGTGCGCACCTGCTCGGCGGGCGCGTCGAACGGTACACCGAGGAGCGAGAAGTGATCCGCGCCCTGCTCGAACAGGATCATGCGCGCGGCGATCAGCGCCGCGGTCTTGCGCGACGTGCTGGTGCGCGCGATCGCCGGACCGGTGGTGCGCGTCCGCGGCGGCGTGGGGTTGCTGGTCGGCACGCGCGCCATCGCGGGCTGATCGCTCGGCGTGCGCGAGACCGCGGGAGGTGCGCCGCCGGGCCTCGGCGAGCGGCCGGTCGGAGGATTGAGCGGATCGATCGGGCTCGCGGTCGGCGTCATCGTGCGCGGTGCGCTCGTCGCGCCTCGGTTGCGCGGAACGCCGGCCTCGTCGGGGCCGTTGACCGGTCGGCGACCGCTCTGCGTGCGCGACTCGACGGGCGGCGTCGGGTTGCGCAGCGGGAACGGATGCTCGGTGGCGGTGCGACCCATCACCGGTGGCGTCGGCATGCGCGCGGGGAACGGATTCTCCGTCGACACGCGGCCCATCACCGGCGGCGTCGGCGTGCGCATCGGATACTCGGGGCCCGGGGTCGGCGTCGGCGTGCGCTGCGGGTAGTCGTTGACGCTCGGGGCGCGACCGGTCACCGGCGGAGTCGGCGTCCGCATCGGGAACGGGTTCTGCGTGGGGATCCGCCCGCCGGGTGTGCCCTGGCTGCGCGAGAACGCGTCCTCCGGTCGGCCGGGGGTGCCTTGCCCGACGGGGAACGGGTTCTCGGTCAGCGGCCTCGACGGATACGGTGGTGCGCCTCCGGGATACGGCGCCTCGGTCATCGGGCGCGGTCCGCGAAGATCGAGCGGCGCCGCGCCAACGGTCATGGGGCGAACGTTCGGGAGGCCCTCGGGCGGCGGCCGCGGGATCTTGAGATCGAGCGCCGGCAGCGACGGGCGCGGC
>JBBRED010000187.1:0-16221 GCA_038203335.1 Haliangiales bacterium
CCTCGAGGTGATCGACGAAGAACAGCCAGCGCTTGCGCGAGCCAGACTCCTGGCCCTGGAACAGCATCGGCAGCGGCGGGGTCAACAGCATCAGCGCGGTCATCGCGCGGATCGTGCCGGGGTCGCTGAGGTCGGCGAGTCGCTCGCCGAGGCCCACGTTCGCGACCTGGTCGTGGTTCTCGAGGAAGTGGACGAACTGCCGGCGCGAGATGCCACGCGTCGGCGTACCGCGCGGGTTTCGCTGCCAGGGATAGAGCTGGCCCTGGTAGAGGAAGCCGCGCTTGATGCAGGAGATCAGCTCCTGCGGCGTGCCGCGGTAGTCGTGCAGGTAGCCCTCGATCAAACCCGTCGTGGCGACACGTGCGGTGTGATGGAAGTCGTCGTTCCAGAGCGCATCGAGCCCGTCCCGGATCAGCTGGGCATCCTGCGGCTCGTTCTCGCCGACGAGGAAGATCGTGCGGTCGCCGGCGGCCTCGCGGGCACGGCGAGACAGCGCGGTGATGACGTGCTCACCCGAGCTGTCGAGGATCGCCTGCGTGGCGTCGATGCGGAGGCCGTCGAGGTGGAACTCCGAGATCCAGTAGCCGGCGTTCTCGATCACCAGCTCTCGCACGCCGGCGGAGTGCTCGCCGTCGAAGTTGAGGGCGTCGCCCCAGTCGTTCGCGGTGGCGCGCTTGTAGTGCGGAGACCACGCGTACATCGTGTTTCCCGATGGACCGAAGTGGTTGTAGACGACGTCGAGGATCACGGCGACGCCGCACGCGTGCGCACGATCCACGAACCGCCGCATGTCATCGGGCGTGCCGTAGGAGTGGTACGGCGCGAACATGTTCACCCCGTCGTAGCCCCAGTTGTATCGACCGGCGCACTCGCCGAGCGGCATGATCTCGAGCGTCGTGATCCCGGTCTCCGCGAGGTACGGCAACCACTCCGCCGCCGCGGCCCACGTTCCGGCGGGCGTGAACGTGCCGATGTGCATCTCGTAGAGCACGTGCTGGTGCACGGGGATGCCGCGCCACGCGGCGTCGGTCCACGTGAACGTCGTCGGATCGATCACCTCGGATGGGCCGAGCGGACCCTCGGGCTGGAACCGCGACGCGGGGTCGGGAAGCAGCGCCGGATCATCGCCGAGGCGAAACCGGTATCGCGCGCCCGCGGCGAGGCCGGGCACGAACCCGGCATGATGACCGGTCGGGCCGCGTCCGAGCTGGACCTCGCGCCGCTCCGGTGACTCGACGACGACCGTCACGGTGGAATGCGTGGGGGCCCACACGCGCACGGCCACACCGGGTTCTCCTTCGGTCAGCTCCGCACCGATCGGCAGTCTTCGAGCCGGACCCGACATCTGCACACGCAGGTGCAGTCGATATGCCACGCACGCCGGCGATCACGCGCGCATGGTGGTCCGGGAGCGTGGCGCGGTGGCTCGTTGGGGCACAGCCGCTCGCCTCGACTCTGCGAGATCGCCGGTGTAGCGTTCGGGCATGTCACGCCTGTCGACCTTGCTGTTCCTCGCTGCGACCGCCTGCGGTGGCCCCTCCAAGCAACCGCAGCTCGCGCCGCTTCCGGCCGACAAGCCGGCCGAGCCGCCGGCTCCGGTCGCCGAGAAGCCGGCGACGCCGGATCCCACACCGCCCCCAGCCGCTGGTCCTGCCGAGATCACCGTCCCGGCGATGAAGACCACGGTCAAGCTGGTGTCGCCCGGCAAGGGCAAGCGCGAGCCGCTTCGCTACACGAACAAGGCCGGCGCGAAGCAGCAGGTCGAGGTCGCGATGGACTTCGCGGCGAAGGAGATCCACACCGGCAAGTCGCCCGCCGATCAGATCGTCCCGACGATCGTTCTCGCCGGCGAGGCCGAGATCAAGTCGGTCGACAAGGATGGCAACGCCGCGTACGTGCTGACCGTGAGCTCCACGGACGCGCGCGCGAACGAATCGAAGATCCCCATCGAGCAGTTCAAGTTGGTGCTGGGCTCGCTCGCGGGCCTCGTGATCAGCTCCACGATCAACCCCACGGGCACCGCGGGTGACGTGAATCTAAAGATCGAGAAGCCGAACGACATGACCGGCGGCGCGCTCGAGCTCTTGAAGATGACGCTCCCGCAGTTCCCGGTGCTCCCTACCGAGCCGATCGCCGTCGGAGCGAAGTGGCAGGCGACCACGAGCACGAAGCTCGCCGACAAGCTCGATATCACCCAGATCACCGACTACGAGCTGGTCTCCCACAAGGGCGCGGTGTGGACGATCAAGAGCACCACGAAGGTCACCGGCACCGATCAGGACGTCGGCGAGGGCGCGCGGATCTCTGCGATCAAGGGCACCGGCACGTCGGAGGCCACGATCTCCGACGGCGTACTCTACCCGCAGACGAAGTCGTCGCTCGAGACGCAGTTCACCGCGAGCGATCCGAAGGAGGGCGCGGTCCAGTTCGCGCTCAAGGTCGGCGGCGCCGTCACTCCGGCGAAGAAGTAGGCATCGCGAGCTCGGTGCGCAGGCGCGCGAGCCGCTCGCGCATGGCCTTGCGCGCCTCGTCCGGGGCGATGATCTCCGCGTGACGGCCGAGGCCGAGCACCCACTGGGTGACCCACTCGAAGCCATCACAGTCGACGAGCAGCTCGGCGGAGCCGTCGTCCTGCATCGTGATCTCGCCGACGGGCCAGTTCGCGCCGATCCGCGTGACCGCGAGGGCATCGAGCTGGATCTTGACGTTCACCGAGTCGGCCGACGGCACGTAGAGCCGGTCGCGGCGATAGGCCTCGAGATCGAAGTTGGCCGGGCGCTCGAACTTCGTGCCGGTGGCATGCAGGGCGGCGATGCGATCGATGCGGAACGTGCGCACGTCGCCGCGCTTGTGGCAGTGGCCGACGACGTACCACTCGCCCGCGTGGTGAACGATGCCGTAGGGATCGAACGGGCGGCGCTCGACCTGCGCGCGCGATGCGGCCGCGTACTCGATCTCGACGCGCTCGTTCTTGCGTGCCGCAGTGACGAGCGCGCGGAGGTGGCTCGCGACGGCGGCATCTGGCTCGGCGACGATCGTGCTGGTGGCGAGGCTCTCGGCCTCACGCGCATCGCGGCCAAGCGCGGTCAGGAGCTTCTTCTCGGCACCCTGCATCGCCGCATCGAACGGCGCGATGCCGCTCTCCCGCAGCGCACGGATGCCGAGCAACAGCGCGGCGCCCTCGGCGGGCGTCAGGCGCAGCGGGCGGGTGAGGCGATGCGCGAGGTCCACGAACACGCGGCCCTCGTCGACGGAGACCAGCAGATACTCGCCCGGATCTCCGTCGGGCGGGCCGACCTGCGAGAGCAGCTCGAGATCCGCGAGCATCTCGTCGCGCTCGGCGCCGAGCATCTTCGCGAGCGCGTCCACGGCCACGCCCTCGGGGTGCTTCGCGACGTACGGCACGATGTAGAGCAGCCGGCGGATCTTCTGCGAGACATCACGCATCAGCGATCCCTCTCTCGTAGTGGACGGTGATCGCGGCGAGCTCCTCGGCGATGCGGGCGCGGAGCCGCTCGCCACGCTCGACGCGAATCGCGCCCTTCGCGGCGAGGATGCGCGTGGCGGCGAACTCGAAGTTGCCGCAGTCGAACGTGATCAGCAGGCGGTCGCCATCCTGGCGCTTGACCGCGCTCGGGCCGAAGTCCTCGTTGCCGACCTCCGCCGCCTCGGGCGAGAGCGCGAGCTGCACTTCCTCGGGCAGATCGGTGGTGAACGTCCACGGCGAGCGCTGTGCGAACGCCTTGACGTCGAAGCTCGCGGGTCGCTCGAAGTCCGGTGACTTCGGCTTCGGCGCCTGAATCGCCTCGTGCATCCGGTCCACGCGGAACGAGCGCACTTCCTTGCGGAGGTGGCACCAGCCGACCGCGAGCCACGAACCTTCGCGATAGACCAGCGCGTACGGATCGAGATCGCGCGTCGACAGCATGCCGGTCGCCGCGGCCTGGTACTTCATCGTCACGCGCTTGCGCAGCCGCGTGGCCGACTCGAGCGTGGCGTAGATCTCGCCGAGCTCCGGGCGATCCATCGCGACGCCGCGACGCTCCGGGAAGTGCACGAGCACCGGGGCAGGGCGGGGGAACTGCGTCGGCGTATCCGGTAGCTCGGGCAGATCGAACGCGAGCTTCTTGAGGGCGAGGTCGACGATCTTCGGATACGTGCCACCGGGCATCGCGTGCGCGACCGATGCGGCGAGCACCAGCGCGGAGATCTCGTCGGGCGTCAGCCGGACCTCGGGCATCTTGAAGCGCTTGAGATCGATGACGTAGCCGCCGTCCTCGAGAGAGTCGTCCTCGTCGGGCGTGATGTAGCGGATCGGCACGCCGAGCTCGAGCAGGTCCGCCTTGTCGCGCTCGAACGCGCGCAGGCCGGCCTCGACATTCAGCGTCTGGTACGCGGAGAACTGCTCGCGGATCTCGCGATAGGTCACCGGCGTGCGCGCCCCGAGCAGGATCATCACGAGGTCGAGCAGGCGCTTGCTTCGATCGCCGCGCGTGCCGCCATCGTCCTTGCCCCCCTTGGGAGCATCCTCTTTCCCCTTGCTCGGCTTGCTCGCCACGGCGCCCGTTCTAACACGCGCCCGTTCGAGGTAGCACAGCTGGAACGCGGGCAGATGCTCGCGAAGGGTGCGCGCGACCAGCTCGTTCACGCCGAGCAGGTCGTTCGTGGGGAAATCTCTGCGGCCGGGCCCGTCGACCGCGTGCATCGGGCCCCGATTTCGCTACGATGCGCGCATGTCTTCGGATGGTGGAGATCCTCCTTCGGGCAAACCGCCCGACGGTCCTGCGCCTCCGACCACACTGGCCGGCGTCCCACTGCCAACGCGCCGCTCGACCCTGCCACCGCCGAATGCGAGCCAGCGTCCGGCGCGTCCGTCGCAGGCGCCGGTGACCTCGCCGTACGCGCCGAAGCCGGCCGGCGCTGCGCCGGGGACGAACCCGCCGGCCGCGCCGTCGCCGTACGCGCCCGCACCGTCGACGAACGAGCAGAAGCCCGTGCCGGAGACGAACCCGCCCGCCGCGCCATCGCCGTATGCGCCGAAGCCCGCTGCGGCGAACATGACGATGCCGCTCCCGTCGGCCCCCGCGCCTGGATCGCCGTACGCGCCGCGTCCGAATTCGCCGTCGCAGCAACCGCTGTCCGGTGCGCCGTCGTCCGGTGCGCCGTCATCACCGTACGCGCCGTCGCCGAGCGGACCGTCGTCCGGCGCACCGTCGCCGTACGCGGCGAGCCCATCGGGTCCGACGCAGCCAAACCAGGGCCCACCGTCCGGTGCGGTGTCGTCGGGCGCGCCGTCTCCGTACGCGTCGCCGCCGAGTGGGCCGGTGTCGGCGAGTGGACCGTCGTCCGGTGCGCCGTCGCCGTACGCGCCGCCGTTGTCCGGGCCGACGCAGCCGTATCCGGGCGGATCGCCGCAGGCGTATGCCGCCGGTGCGTCGGGACCGACGGCGGGTGGCCCGATGTCCGGCATGCCGCAGATGCCGTCCGGACCTACGCCGTCGGGACCGAGCCAGTACACGGCGACAGGTGGCACGCAGATGCCGCCGGCGTGGATCGCCGACGAGCCGCCGGGCGAGACGCCGTACCTGCGGTTCGTCAGCTTCCTCAAGATCTCGGCGCGCCGCGCGTTCCGCCTCCGCATCGAGCCGAACGAGGTGCTGCCCGAGGAACGGGCGGCGCTGGCGCACGCGTCGCCGCCGATCCACGACATCAACCTCCAGAGCTTCCTCGCATGGCGGCGCTCGGTGCTGTTCCTCGTCGCGTGCACGCTGATTCCTCTGACGATCATGGGCGTCACGGATGCGCTCCGCTCGACGCGGTGGATGCCGATCTTCTTCGTCAAGTTCGCGCCGGCGTTCGCCGAGGGCGTGTTCTGTTACGTGTGCTGGACGCAGCTCAAGGACTGGGCGAACTGGCGCAAGCAGCGACGCCGCCTGTTCTACGGCTGGCTGCTGTTCATGATCACGCCGTTCGTCGTGTTCCTGTACCCGCTGCGCACGGTGTTCGAGGGCATCGGCAACATGAACCGCGATGCGATGCTCGCGCTCGGGTTCGAGGGTGTCTACAAGCAGGTCCTGATGCCCTTCATGTTCGCGATGCTGGCGATGCTCCAGCTCGCGCCGAAGGCGATCTCGCTGATGCCGGGCCTCGTCCGCGCATCGCTCGTGATCAAGCTGCTGTTCCCGGGCGTGTCGGCGCCGGGCTGGCTGATCGTGATGGCGGCGCCGCTCTATGCGCTGCTCGCGTACGTCATCCTGATCGTGCCGTATCAGTTCACCGGCAGCGGCTGGTTCATCGCCGGCGTGCTCGGCGTGATGATCGGCCAGGGCCTGCTCGCGCGCGCCGGGTTCGCGCTCGCGAAGCCGATGGACGACGAAGAGGCGATGCGGGCGATCAAGAAGGTCCGCAAGATGTACGTGACGGTGATGATCACCTCCGGCGTGCTGATCATCGTCGCGCTCGGCAGCTTGGTCGCGAAGCTCAACCTGCGCGCGACCGACGTCATCCTCGCGGTCATGAAGTTCGAGACCAACGTGCTGATCCTGACGATGATCGGCTCGGACCTCGTGGTCACGAACCTCGATCGCGCGCGCAGCGCCACGCAGGGCCGCGATCACGTCGAGGACGCGACGGAGACCAAGATCGCCGCGTTCGTCAGCTTCGAAGCCCCGCCGCCGCCGCCCCCGGGGCCGGCCCAGTAGCGCTCACGCCATGCGATCGGCGAGGTCGCGCCACAGCGGCTCGAGCTCGGGCCGCGTGAACAGCTGGAAGTGATCGGGATCGAGCGCATCGCCGTGCGCACGGCCGACGATGCGCAGCTCGGCGGTGCTCGGGAGGTGCCCGAGGAACGCGCGCGCATCCGCCGGCGTGCACATCCAGTCACCGGCCCCGACGAACGGTAACACCGGCGCCGTGATGGTCTCCGCGGCGGCGGTGTAGTCCACCCCGCGCAGGCTCGTCCACCGGGCCGCGCTCGCCCAGCCGGTGAGCTGCTGCACGTACGTCTTCGCTTCATCGGCGGTTCCGACGCGCAGCGCGCGGATCGGCGCTCTCCCGAGGAGCGCGGTCGCGTGGCGATAGGTCGCCATCAGCGCGCGACGGCGGAGCGAGCCTTCGTCGCCGAGGAGCCACACGCTCGTCGCGGGGAGCACCAGCAGGCGCGGCGCCGCGATCCGTCCCGTGCCGAGCGCCGCCGTGATGACGAGGCCACCGAGCGAGTGGCCGAGGAGGATCAGCTCCTCCGGCGCGCATCGCGATTCACTCGCGGCGGTCGCGATGATCGCAGGCAGATCGAGCTCGACGAGATCGTCGAAGCTCCAGTCATCGGCGCCGGCGGTCGGCGGGCATGACCGGCCGTGGCCGCGGAAGTCCGCGACCAGCACGTCGAAGCCGGCGGCGGCCATCGTGGCCGCGAACGAGCCGGCGCGGCGGGCGCCGAAGTAGCGGCCGTCGGTCATCATCGCGTGCAGACATACGACCGCGCCCCGGCGCTGCCCCGTGGCCCGCACGCGATCGATCCGCAGGGTCACGCCATCGGCCGTGCGCGCGACGAGCTCGTCGACCATCAGAAGTAGTAGCGCACGCCGGCGGCGGCGTTGAGCGCGATCCCCGCGCCTTCGTTGTCGGCGAATCCGTACTCGAGGACGCCCGCGACCTCGAAGAACGCATCGAGCGGCACGTTCTTGAAATCGAACAGCAGTCCGGCGACGGCGCGCAGACCGACCGCGACGAAGCTGGTGTCGCGACCGTTGCGGTAGTCGATCACGCGGATGCCCGGCCCGAAGTAGAACGGGAGCACGAAGCTGTCCTTCGACTGAAGGATGAACGGGTGGAACACGTAGTCCATGTGGACGTGCAAGCCGCCACCGACGAACGCGAACCCCGCCGCCGCCTGCACGGCCTGATCGTCCTTCAGGTAGAGCTTCGCGGAGATGCCGGTCGGCTCGCCGAGGATGAGGCCGATGCCGATCGTGCCCTTGTCCATGCGCGAAGTCGCGCCGTCGTCGGCGAGCGCGGTTCCGCCGAGGGAGCCGAGCAGACAGATGACCGCGAGCGCACGCCTCATGCCCCGACGCTAGCCCGCTCCAACCCGGCGAGGCAACTTGCTGACGTCTCGGAGCCGCGTTCAGCCGCGCAACAGGCGCGCGAGCTTGTTCCGGCTGATGCCGAGGGCGCGGGCGGCCGCGGATTGATTGCCATCGAGGCGCTCGAGCATCGCGCGTGCGTACCGGCGTTCTGCCTCCTCGAGCTCGAGACCCGGGGGCAGAAGGATCGAATCGGGCGGCGGCACCGGGACGCCGATGCTCGAGTCGGTGGGGACCGCGACCACGCGCCGCGGCTCGAGCGCCAGATCCTTGAGCCCGATCGTGGTGCCCTGTACGAGGACCACCGCGCGCTCGATCGTGTTCTCGAGCTCGCGCACGTTGCCCGGCCACGCGTAGGCGGCGAGCGCCGGCTTCACGTTGTCGGCGAGGCGCAGCTGGCCCTTGCGATAGCGCCGCGCGAACTGATCCACGAAGTGCGTCGCCAGATCGGCGATGTCGGCGCCGCCGCGCTCGCGCAGCGCCGGGATCTCGATCTCCACCACGCGAAGGCGGAAGTACAGGTCGCTGCGGAACTGTCCCGCGTTCGCCATCCCGGGAAGATCGCGATTCGTGGCGGCGACGATCCGTACGTCTGCGTTCAGCGTCTCGCGGCCGCCGATGCGCTCGAACTTCCGCTCCTGCACGAACCGCAGGAGCTTGCCCTGAAGCGGCAGAGGCAGCTCGCCGATCTCGTCGAGGAACAGCGTGCCGCCATCAGCCGCCTCGACCTTGCCGATCACGCGGCTATCCGCGCCGGTGTACGCGCCTCGCTCGTGGCCGAACAGCTCGCTCTCGACCAGCGCGGCGGGGAGGGTCGTGCAGTCGACGTGCACGAACGGCGCCTCGCGCCGCGCGCTGTTGACGTGGATCGCGCGCGCGAGCAGTCCCTTGCCGGTGCCGGTCTCGCCGTGGAGGAGCACCGTGGCATCGGTCTGCGCGGCGCGCACGATCATCTCGTAGACCGCGGCCATCGCGGGCGAGATGCCGATGACGTGGTTGAACCGGCCGCGGAGCGAGAGGCCGCGCTGCTCGTCGTCGCCGCGGAGCGTGGTGTAGTCGATCGCGCGGCCGATCTGCTCGGCGAGCACGCGGATGAACTCCTCGTCGCGCTCGGTGAACGCGCCGTCGCGCTTGTTGAGCACCTGCAGCACGCCGCGGATCTGCTCGCGCCGCACGATCGGCGCCGTCAGCATCGATGTCGTGCGGTAGCCGATCTTCGTCGCGATGTCCTCGGCCCACCGCGGATCGCTCTGTGCGTCGGTGATGTTGACCATCTCGCCGGTCGCGGCCACGTGCCCGACGACGCCGTGCCCCTGCGGCACCCGCAGCTCCGCCAGCTCGGGAAGGTTCGCGACGCGCGAGCGGATCTCGCCCGTGGCGCCGTCGATCAGCCACAGCGTGGTCCGATCCGCGCCGAGCGCGCGCGACACCCGGTCGGCGAACGTGCCGAGCAGATCGTCGAGCTCGACCTCGCCCGCGACCATCGCGCCGAGGTCGGCCAGGAGCTCGAACTGCTGCTCGTGCTCGCTCATGCGCGGAATCAGCATCGCACGGATGCTCATGCGGCGGCGGCGCGCTCCGCGTCGCGCGCTACGAGCACCATGCCCTCGCGAGCCGCCACCGTTCCCGGGAGCTCCGCCTGCGCCGCCGCCTCGATCGCCGCGAGCTGTGCATCGGTGCGATTCGGGTCGTGGTGGAACATCACGAGCTGCGGTACGCCCGCGGCGCGCGCGAGCTCCGCTCCGGCGAGCCAGGTCGAGTGGCCCCAGCCCACCTTCGACGGGTACTCCTCCGGTGTGTACTGGCTGTCATAGATCAGGATGTCGGCGCCGGCCGCGAGCTTCTTGAGCGTGGGATCCACGCACGAGAAGTGCTCCGTGTCCGTCGCGTAGACGATCGACTGCCCGCCGTGCTCGAGCCGGAAGCCGTACACCGGGTCCGGGTGGTTCAACTTCGCCATCGTGATCGTGATGTCGCCGATCGTGAACTTCTCGTTCGCGCGGAGCTCGCGCGTGGAGACCTGGTCGGCGAGCTGCGCGTAATCGACAGGGAAGAACGGCGCGCGGAACAGCGAGCGGATCGCCTCGTCGTGCGGCATCACGCCGTTCGGCCCGCTCGCGATCTCGACGCGATGGCCCGGAACGTAGATCGGCGTGAAGAACGGGAGACCGGCGACATGATCCCAGTGCAGGTGGCTGAGCAGAATGGTCGAGTGGCGCGGACCCTTCGCCAAGCGCTCGTCGCCGAGCGTGCGCAGGCCGGTGCCGGCATCGAGAATGATGCGCGTGTCGCCGGCCGTGACCTCGACACATGCGGTGTTGCCGCCGGCGGTCTTGTCGGCGCCCGGGGTTGCGATCGAGCCGCGAACGCCGAGAAACCGAACCGTCAGATCGTGGGTGGACATCGCTACCTCCATCGTGGTTGCAGATGGATAGAGCAGCTTCGATGCCAGGTAGGATTACCAGGAC
Organism: Haliangiales bacterium; assembly: GCA_038203335.1. Classification (GTDB taxonomy): domain Bacteria; phylum Myxococcota_A; class Polyangia; order Haliangiales; family Haliangiaceae; genus JABFXX01. Next base: position 10,553 of record JBBRED010000187.1, read on the forward strand.
TTACGGTGCGCCGTGCTCCGTTTTGGAGCAGCCTTGGTAGTGGGACGAAGCAGGGTGCTCCAGGTGGGTGCGGGGCCACCGCGCCGGCCACTCAGGCCTTCGGTCTCCCCACGGCCTTGGTCGCCGCGGACTTCGCGATCGCCACGAGCTCCGTGATCGGCAGCTGCCGCGGATTCGACCGCCGCCACACGGCGTGAAACACCCGCGGCGCGGCCGGCATCAACGAATGCACCTCCAGCCCGGCGAGGTGCGCGGGCACGGTCCACCGGTCGAGGATCGCGACGCCCGCTCCGGTCCGCGCGAGCTCGAGCAGCGCATCGGAGACGGGCACCTTGCGCACCGCGATCGGATTGGGCAGCCGATGCCCGCTCTCGCGCTGCCACGAGGTCCGCACTGCGTCGTCGAGTCGCGCGAGATCGTGATCCGCGATATCCGGCACCAGGACCTCACAGTCATGCAGCGCGCCCCAGCGCAAGGCGCCGCGCACGAGGCGCTTCCGGATCGGGTGCCGCTTCGCCGCGACGGCCACGATCTCGCTCGCGACCACCACCTCGCGCTCCCACACATCATCGCGCGGCGGATCGGTGACGATCGCGACGTCGACCTCGTCGGCGGCCAGCGCCTCCGTACATCGGCGCGTCGCCTCGATCACGATCTCGAGCTCGACCTGCGGATGTGAGGTCGCGAAGTGCGAGAGCGCCGCCGGCAGCCAGCTGTACGACGTGTAGCAGCTCGACGTGATCCGCAGCGGGATCCGCGCGTCACGCGTGCCGTCCATCGAGCGCTCGAGGTCCGAGATCTCGGAGAGCAATCGCCGGGCCTGGAGCGCGAGGTGCGCGCCCATCGCCGTGGGCACCATCCGCTTGCCCACGCGGTCGAACAGCCGCGCGCCCAGCTCGCGCTCGAGCGACAGCAGCTGGTGGCTCACCGCCGACTGCGAGAGGTGCAGCGTCGAGGCGGCGCGCGTGACCCCGCCGGCCTCGGCGACGGCACGCACGAGCTTGAGGTGCCGGACCTCGAGGAGGCGTGGGTTGGAATCATGCGTGCGTTTCATCGTTCGTATGCGAACTATGCGCTGGTTAGATGGATGGGGCTACGGGAATGTCGAGGCATGGACCTGTTCATGTTGCCGATGTCGTGTTCGCTCGCCGCCCACATCTCGTGCCTCGAGGCGGGCATCACTCCCAACCTTCGCCGCGTCGATCGCGCGACGAAGCTCCTCGAGGACGGCTCTGCCTACGGCGACCTGACGCCGAAGCTCACGGTACCCGCGGTGCTGCTGCCCGACGGCGCGGTGCTCGCGGAGTCTTCCGCGGTGCTGCAGTACATCGCGGACCTCGCGCCCGAGGCCAAGCTCGCGCCGCCGCCGGGGTCGCGGGATCGCTACTACCTCGCCGAGTGGCTGAACTTCATCAGCACCGAGGTGCACAAGAAGCTCGCGTACATGGTGTTCTCGTCGTCGACGACGCCCGAGGTCAAGGCGTGGGCGAAGGCGCAGGGCACGCCGATGCTCGCGCTGCTCGAGCGCCTGCTCGGTACGAGCCGCGAGTTCGCGATGGGCGATCACTTCACGGTCGCCGATCCGTACCTCTGGTGGGCGCTGTTCATCCTGCCGCACGGCGGAGTCTCGCTCGAGGCGTACCCGGCGCTGCGCGCGTACGTACGGCGGCTCACCGCGCGCCCGGCGTTCGCGGCGGCGCTCGCGATCGAGGTGCCGATGTTCCAGCAGGAATCTGCAGCGAACGCGGCGACCGTCGCCCAGGCGCGCTCGGCTACTGCTTCTTCAGCGCGCGCTTGAGGAGCGCCAGCAGATCGTTCGAGGTCTCGCGCGCGATCAGCAGCGCGGCCGCGACGTAGGCGATCGCGCCGACGACGATCTCGGCGACGAGCACGAGGGCAGGGTGTGTGATCCCGGCGGCCGACATCCCGCGCCACACGAGCCACACCGCGCCGGCCATCACCATGCACGCGAGGAGCGGCTGGAAGAACCCGAGGAACAGCCGCCCGGGCGACACGCCCTCGCGCACCACCACGGCCACACCGGCGAGCGCGGTGACGCCGAACGCGATCCCCACCGCACCGGCAGCGGCGCGAAGTCCATACGGCTGGAGCAGCGCGATGCCGCCGATCAGCACGATGACCTTCGCGACCTCGAGGAACATCAGGCGGTTCGTCTTGCTCTCGGCCTCGAGATACGCGGACAGCACCCACGTGATCGGCCGGAACACCGAGAGGCACGCGAGGACCGTCAGAAGCGGCGCGACCTCCTGCCACTTGTTCGATGGCAAGAGCAGCGAGATCAGCGGGTACGCGACCAGACCGAGGCCGACGGCGAGCGGGAAGATGATGAGCGAGAGCATCGCGCTGGATCGCTCGAGCGCTCGCGGGCGGCGCTCGCGCGGCAGCTCGGCCATCGAAGGCATGAGCACGAGCGCGATCTGCTCGCCGACCTGGATCGCCGGGACGTCGGCGAGGTTGTAGGCCAGGTTGTACGCACCGACGGCGCCGGTCCCGAAGAAGTGCGAGATGGCGAGGTTGTCCCAGTAGCGCGAGGCCTGGTGCGCGATGCCCTGTACGCCGAGGGGAAGGCCGAACCTCAGCATGTCCTTGTAGCGGGACCACCGCAGCTTCGCGGGGGTGGCCCAGCTCGCGAAGCCGGCCGCGCGGACGAGGATCGCGACGACGACCACCGACTGCACGATGTTCGCGAGCACGATCGACATGCCGCCCATGCCCGACATCGCGAGGCCGAGCGCCGTGATCGTGTAGGTCAGCTCGCCGAAGGCCAGTGACATGCCCGACGCGCGGAACTTCATCTGCTGCGTCAGGACCCGCTCGGGCATCGCGCCGATGCGGCGGATGAAGATCGCCAGCGCCATGCCGGGGACGTAGATCGCCGCGTGAGGTGCATCGAACAGTGGCGTCAGGCGCCCACCCAGCAGCGCCACGGTACCGAGCGCCAGGACACCGAGGACGACGTAGGCGACCGTGGCGTGCCATCGCACCTCGGTGGCGTCATCGCCGCGTCCCTTGACGATCGAGTACTGGCCGAAGCCCCAGATCGTGAGCCAGTTGGCGGTCATGCAGATGATCGTGGCGTCGGAGACCTCGCCGATGACCTCGGGCGCGAGGAACCGGGTCATGACGAGCGTCCCGAGAACGCCCACCGCGCGGCCTCCCATGCTCGAGATCACCGTCCAGAGCGCACCGCGAGCGGCTTTGTGAGCGAGAGACATGGTCGTGCCGCGGGTGCTGCACCCCGCATGCCCAGACGTCCTAGGTTCTCGCTGTGGCGCGCGCGCACGGCCCGATGGTCAGAGCCAGCGGCGCAGCCGGAACGAGAGCCAGGCGAGCGCCTTCTTCCAGAACGGCAGCTTGCGCCACGACTGAGCGTCGTACGCATCGCAGGCGGTGAGCGTCATCTCGAAGTTCCGCGACAGCTGGTGCGCGACCTCGGGATCGAGCACCTCGACGGTGACCTCGAGGTTCGAGAACCGGCTCTGGGCGTCGAAGTTGTAGCTGCCGATCGTGGACCACGCGCTGTCGATGGTCGCGGTCTTCGCGTGGAGCATCGGTCCGCGCCAGTGGAAGATCTTGATGCCCATCTTGGCCAGGTTGCGCGCCACGTACAGGCTCGCCCACTCGATCACGCGCACGTCGGAGCTGCCCGGCGTGATGACGCGAACATCCACGCCGCGCCGCGCGGCCCGGCTCAGCGCGCGCCGCATCCCGCGGTCGGGGAGGAAGTACGCGTTCTCGATCAGCACGGACTTCCGCGCCGACCGGATGACGTGGAGATAGGCGCGGCGCACGATGCCGCGCTGGCGGCGGAGCGTGTTGTCGAGGAGTCGGGTGTACGCGGAGCCATCGCCGGGCGGGGCGATCGAGCCCGGTGCGATCGGGTCGAACGTGCCGCCGCCGGCGCGCAACCAGGTGCGGCGGAACATGCGCGCGAGGTCGAGCACGATCGGTCCGGTGACCCTGCAGTGCATGTCGTGCCAGCCGCCGCCGCCATTCTCGATGGAGTCGTACTCGTCCGCGATGTTGAGGCCGCCGGTGAACGCGACCACGTCGTCGACGACGATCACCTTGCGGTGGTCGCGGTGGCTGAGACGAAACCGGCGGCGCCACGGCGCGATCGGGTTGAAGTCCACGACCTGGACGCCGCCGGCGCGCAGCTCGTCGACGTACCTCGCCGGGAGGCCGAACGAGCCGACCGCGTCGTAGATCAGCCGCACCACCACGCCCGCGGCGGCGCGCTCGACCAGGGCGTCCTTGAACCGGTTGCCGATCCGATCCGCGGCGAGGATGTAGGTCTCCATCGACACCGTCTTCGTCGCCCCGGCGATCGCGTCGAGCATCGCGGGAAACACCTCGCCGCCGTCGCGGAGCGCCGTGACCGTGCAGCCCTGACGCCAGCGCAGCTGCGTGCGCGCATAGCGGGCGAGCTCGCGCGGCAGCGACACCACGATCGCGCGCGAGGGGTGATCGACGATCGGCTCGGGCACCGAGCTCATCCGGGGCTTCGTCATGACGAGTACGTCACCGCCAGGATCGTGTACTCGGCATCGCCGCGCGGCACCTTGATGACGACCTCATCTCCCTCGCGCTTGCCGAGCAGGGCGCGCGCGACCGGCGAGTCCATGCTGATGAAGCCCTTTTCGAGATCACTCTCGTCGGCGCCGACGATGCGGTACGTCTTCTCCGCGCCGTCCTCGTCCTCGACCGTGACCCACGCGCCGAAGAACACGCGCTTCGGATCACTCGGCGGCTCGCTGACGATGCGGATCAGATCGAGGCGCTTGGACAGGAACCGCACGCGGCGGTCGATCTCTCGCAGGCGTCGCTTGCCATAGATGTACTCGGCATTCTCGCTCCGATCTCCCATCGCGGCCGCGTCCGCGACCTGCTGCGTCACGCGCGGGCGCTCCTTGAGCCACAGCTGGTCCATCTCGGCGCGAAGCCGCTTCGCACCCTCCGGGGTGATGTACGCGATGCGCTTGACCGGCTGCTTCGGCTCGCCGCCATCGTCATCATCGTTTGCTGGGCGCGGCGATCGTTCCCGCGGCGACATCGGTCCCAGCATATCCGGTATGCTCCGCGCCGGCACGCATGGGTACGGACTTGCTGATCGTGTTGGCGCTGTTGTCGTGCAACGGCGTCTTCGCGGGGGCCGAGATCGCGATCCTCAGCGTGCGCAAGACCCGGCTCGCGGAGTTCATCCGCCGCCGCGACAAGCGCGCCCTCGCGGTGAAATCGCTTCGCGATAACCCCGAGCGGTTCCTGTCCACGGTTCAGATCTGCATCACCACGGCAGGCACTGCGGCAGCAGCGCTCGGTGGCGCGCGCCTGGAGCACGACCTCCTGCCGCACTTCCAGTCGATCGGCCTCGGCACGGTGACCGCGCTCGTCGTCGTGATCGTGATGATCACGTTCCTCGAGGTCGTGATCGGGGAGCTGGTCCCGAAGTCCCTCGCGCTCCGCTACGCCGATCGCTACTCGTTCGTGATGGGCCGGCCACTCGTCATCATTGGCAAGGTGATGCGGCCGGTGATCTGGTTGCTCACCGCGGTCTCGAATCTGTTTCTGCGGTTCTTCGGCGACAAGACCACGTTCACCGAGGCGCGGCTGTCGCGCGACGAGCTCCAGCAGCTCGTCGAGGAAGCGGC
>JBBRED010000188.1:0-16189 GCA_038203335.1 Haliangiales bacterium
GCTCGCATCGCGCGAGAGATGACCGTGCTCGGCGAACGTCTTCAGGTGCTCGGTGATCCGCGGCGCGAGCGATGACGAGGTATCGCCATCGTGGTGGAGGTGAAACTCGACCTCGCCGAACCCGGCGCGCGCGAGCTGGGCGAGGCGATCGAGGAAGTGCGGGTGATACTCCTCGCCCGGAAAGAAGAAGCCGTGGCGCGGAGGGCGACCGTTGGCGTCTCGGAACTCGCCGAGCGCCGGATATCGGTCGGCCCAGGCGTCGACGCGGGCGATCCCCGTCGGATCCGGAGCGCCGCCCCACAGGGGCTCGTAGTGGTCGCACAGCGCGAACAAGACGTGCCTCGGTCCGCGCGGTTGTGACGTCCGCGCACGTCGCACGAGGTGCCGGGCGTAGTCCTTCAACCAATAATGCAGGTTCTTTTTGCGAAGACGGCCTAGCACGAGCGGTGCATGGTAATCCGAAACCCTCGTGATGGATCTCTACGGACCGCTGCTGCAGAAAGCACTCTTCCCCGCCTTCGAGGCGGCGCGTGGTCGGCCGACCGTGCCGCTGCTCCGGTACCTGCAGGCGAGTGAACGCTGGTCGCGCGACCAGCTCCGCGATCTCCAGACCGGATTTCTTCGTCGGCTGGTTCGCCACGCGTACGCACACACTGCCTTCTATCGCGAGCTCCTGGACGACCGCGGAATGCGGCCCGAGGACTTCGATTCACCCGATGCGCTTCTGCAGCTCCCGCTGCTCGATCGGGACACCGTGAGGGTCTCGTTAGAGTCTCGAACGTCCACCGCGCCACCGCTCTCGGTGATCACGAAGTCGACGAGCGGTACCACCGGCCAGCCGGTCGTCGTCCGCTACAACGCCGAGTCGCGGCACTGGCGCGATGCCACGCGATGGCGCGGGTACGGCTGGGGCGGCTATCGCATCGGCAATCGCGCGATGCACTACTGGGGAGCGGGTCCCGCGACCGCGAGCTGGGTCAAGCGCCAGAAGGTGCTGCTCGATCGCGTGCTCAAGCGCGACCTCTACGTCGATTGCACGCCGCGTGGTGATGCCGCGCTCGCGGATGCGGTCTCGCAGCTGCGCAAGTTCCGCCCGCAGGTGATGGTCGCATACTCGGCAGGTGCCGCGGCGCTCGCGCGATACGTCAACGAGAACAAGCTGCGCGACTGGGGCGACATCCCGGTGCTGGTCGGCGCCGAGCGACTGTGGCCGCACGATCGCGAGGCGATCGGCGAGGCGTTCGGTCCGGCGTTCGAGACCTACGGGTGCCGCGAGGTGATGCTGATCGGATCGGAGTGCGAGGCGCACGACGGCATGCACACGTCGATGGAGACCATGATCGTCGAGCTGATCGTGCGCGAGCACGATGGCAACGTTCGCGCGGCGAAGCCCGGCGAGGCCGGCGAGGTCGCGATCACGGACCTCCACAACCTGGCGTGCCCGATGATCCGCTACGTCACCGGTGACCTCGCGGTCGCGCGCGCACCATCGGCGTGCTCGTGCGGTCGCGGCCTCGATCGGATCGGACCGATCGAGGGCCGGGTCACCGACACGATGCGCGATGGCCACGGTAATCCCGTCAATGGCCTCGTGTTCAACATCCTGTTCGGCGTGCTCGGCCACGTCGCCCTGAAGTTCCAGGTCATCCAGCGCGCCGACAGCAGCATCGTCATGAAGGTGGTGCCGAACGGCACCGAGGAGCTGCCCGAGGCGGCCGTTCGCCAGATTCACGACTTCGCCACGAAGTATCTCCCGGGCGCGCATTTCGCGATCGAGTACGTCGATGACATTCCGCTGTCGGCTGCCGGCAAGCGGAAGGTGGTCGTCGTCGAGAAGCCAGCCGCCTGACCCGGAGCTATGCTCGCACGGTGCGGGTGCCGCTCGTCGTCGTGACCGGATTTCTGGGCAGCGGGAAGACCACGCTGGTCAACCGGCTGCTCGCGCGGCGTGCCGAGCGTGGCGAGACCGACAAGCTCGGCATCATCGTCAACGAGCTCGGCGAGATCGGGATCGATGGCTCGCTGCTCGGCGGTGAGAGCGCGCGGCAGATCGAGCTACCCGGCGGCTGCGTGTGCTGCGTGCTCGGCGACGAGCTCGAGACCACGCTCGCGGAGCTGGTCTCGAGCACGCCAGCGTTGTCGGCGATCGTGCTCGAGACCACCGGCGTCGCGGAGCCGCTGCCGATCGCGTGGTCCGTGGCTCGCGTCGAGAGCGTGCGGCTCGCGCTCGTGGTCACGCTGCTCGATGCGCCGAACCTCGCCGCCTCGCGCCCGCTGTCGGCCTCGGTCGATGCGCAGCTCGCCTACGCCGACGTGGTGCTGGTGACGAAGGCGGAGACCGCCACCGACCGCGACATCGCTGACGCGATCGCCACGGTTTCTACGCTGGCGCCGCGGGCCATGCTTCGCCACGGCAGCACCGACGAGCACGCGGCGTGGCTCGAAAGCGTCCTCGCGGACCCGCCGCTGACCCGCTCGGATGACCAGGCAAGTGGTCACGTTCACGACGAGAACTGTCGGCATCCCGACAACGCCCTCGGCTACACCGCACACGGAATCGACAGCGTTTCGGTGCTCGTGCCGGAGATCGTGGATCTCGAGGAGCTCGAGGACCAGCTGGCGACCCTGCCGAGCAACTACGTGAGGATCAAGGGGATCGTCAATTCCGTCGATGGTCGGACGGGATCCACCACCCCTCGATGGTCCGTGATTCACCGGGTCGGCCCGCGGGTTTCGAGCGAACCGCTGGGGCAGGCGACTGGCCAGGACCACGAGCAAGGTCGCATCGTTGCGCTCGGTCCCGGGGTCAACGCGGGGGCCGTTTCAGCGTGCGTACGAGGCGCGACGCGGTGACCGGCATCCGACTTGCTTGTTGACCCGTACACTCTCCATGTCGGCCCGCCTGCTAGCCCTCTCCCTCCTCGCCCTGACCGCCTGCGGTCAGGAGCGAATCAAGGTCACGCCGGGCGACAAGGCGAGCGACTACAACGAGCGCGCCCTGCAGACGGCGATCGACGAGTTCGTCACCAACGGCCGCAGTGCGCAGGCGTACGCGGACCTGTCGAAGCAGTCGCTCGTGCTGCGCTCCGGCATGGACCGCACGGTCGCCGACCAGGCAGAGCTCAAGCTCATCGTGCTCGCGCTGCCGCCGATCCAGGCCGCCCAGGCCAAGCCGATGGCCGAGCAGATCGAGACGCTCGCGCTCACCGTGTGGCCCACGCTGCTCACGCCCCCGTTCACCGCGGATGAAGTTCTGATCAAGCGCGATCCGAACGCACAGCAGCTGCTCCCGCAACCGGGCGAGGACGCCCGCACGTACATCCAGCGGCTGTGCGGTGGTCCGCTCGCGAGCGACTGCAAGCAGATCGTCCCCGAGTTTCAAGGCGAGATCATCGCCTCGATCGCCACGCATCGCGCGATGGAGCGCGTTCGCAACGCGGTCGCCAGCTGCGTGATGTGCGCGACCGAACCCGGCTGGCACGAGGCCGTCCGCGCGTGGGAGTCGCTGGACCGCATGGCGGCGGCGACCGCGCACGACATCGAGCGCAAGGCGGATCCCGATAACTGGCCCATCGCCGGCAGCGCCTCCGAGACCGGTGCGGCGATGAAGGACCCGACCGCGCTGTGGCGCGAGGCGGAGATCAACAGCGTTGGCGAGGTCGTGATCGGTGGGCAGCGCTACAGCGGCGCGGCGCGGATCGAGGCACTCAAGGACCTGCGCTCCGACAGCGACACCATCGCGCTACACCTCCGCCCCGACATCTCGCTCGCGCAGGTCAAGGGCATCGTCTCCGATGCGAAGAAGTCCGGTGCGATGAAGGTGGCGATCGTCGCCCGCGGCTCGCAGTACCCGTGGGAGCGCAAGGTCTACTGGCTGTCGGAGGCCGGTAGCACGCGCCTCAGCCTTCGCCCGACGGATTCGCTACAGCTCCTGCTGCACACGATCGATCATGTCGCGGCGCCGGGTTCGATCGCGCGCGTCGACTGAACCGCGTCAGCCGCCGCCGTCGGACTTGTGCGTGCGCTCGCGCGAGGCAAATGAGGCCTTCGCGTAGTCGCGGTTCAGCTCGGCGATCACATCGCGCTTGATGTCCTTGGGGCACGCCGCCTCGCACTCGTAGTGGTTCGAGCAGTTGCCGAACCCGGCCGCGTCCATCGCGGTGACCATCGCCTGCGTACGGTGCTGGCGCTCCGGCTGCCCCTGCGGGAGGTGATGCAGGTGCGAGAGCTTCGCGGCGACGAACAGCATCGCCGAGCCGTTCGGGCACGCGGCCACGCACGCGCCGCAGCCGATGCACGCGGCGGCGTCCATCGCGCGATCGGAGGACTCCTTCGGCACGAGGACGTCGTTCGCGTCAGGAGCGGAGCCGCAGTTCGAGGTCACGAAGCCGCCGGCGGCGATCACGCGATCGAACGGCGTGCGGTCGACGCAGAGGTCCTTGATCACGGGGAACGCCTCGGCGCGCCACGGCTCGATCCAGATCTCGTCGTTGTTCTTGAAGTGCCGCATGTGCAGCTGGCACGTGGTGGTCCCGCGCTGGCCACCGTGCGGGCGGCCGTTGATCATCAGCGAGCACATGCCGCAGATGCCCTCGCGGCAATCGTGATCGAACGCGATCGGCTCCTCGCTCCTCGCGATCAGCTGCTCGTTGAGGATGTCGAGCATCTCGAGGAACGAGGCGTGGGTGGAGACGTCCTTGACCTGGTAGGTCACCATCGTTCCGCTGGACTTCGCGTTCGGCTGGCGCCAGACGTGGAGCGTGAGGTTCAGGTTGCTCACTTGTAGCTCCGAGTGGCGAGCTTGACGTTCTCGAACACGAGCGGCTCGATGTTGCGGATCGGTGCGGTTTTGTCGCCGGCGAACTCCCAGACCGCGGCGTGGCAGAACTTGTCGTCATCGCGCTTCGCCTCGCCATCGATCTGATGCTCGACGCGGAAGTGGCCCCCGCACGACTCCTCGCGGACCAGCGCGTCCTTGACCATCAGCTCGGAGAACTCGAGGAAGTCGGCGACGCGGCCGGCCTTCTCGAGCGACTGGTTGAGTGAGTCCTGCGAGCCGAGCACCGTGACGTCGGACCAGAACTCTTCGCGGAGCTTCGGGATCGAGATCAGCGCCGCCTCGAGCGACTCGCGAGAGCGCGCCATGCCGCAGTGCTCCCACATGATGTGGCCGAGCTCCTTGTGGAACGAATCGATCGAGCGCTTGCCCTTCACGTTCATCAGACGATCGAGGCGCGAGCGCACCTGGTCCTCGGTGGAGGTGAACGCAGCGCTGGTCGGGGAGGCGAGATCCTTCGAGGGGATGCCGGCGAGGTAGTTGCCGAGCGTGTAGGGGATGATGAAGTAGCCGTCGGCGAGGCCCTGCATCAGCGCCGAGGCGCCGAGCCGGTTCGCGCCGTGGTCGGAGAAGTTCGCCTCGCCGAGGCAGAACAGGCCGGGGATCGTGGTCTGGAGGTTGTAGTCGACCCACAGGCCCCCCATCGTGTAGTGCACGGCGGGGTAGATGCGCATCGGCACGCGGTACGGGTTCTCGCCCGTGATCCGCTCGTACATCTCGAACAGGTTGCCGTAGCGCTCGCGGATCTTGTCCTCGCCGTCGCGCTGGATCGCGTCGCGGAAGTCGAGATACACCCCGCGGCCTCCCGGGCCCACGCCGCGGCCGTCATCGCACTGCTCCTTCGCGGCGCGCGAGGCGATGTCGCGGGGCGACAGGTTTCCGAACGCGGGATACTTGCGCTCGAGGTAGTAGTCGCGCGCGTCGTCGCCGATCTGGTCGGGGTGCTTCGGAGCATCCGCCTTGTTGCGCGGGACCCAGACGCGGCCGTCGTTGCGCAGCGACTCCGACATCAGCGTCAGCTTTGACTGGAAGTCGCCGGAGACCGGGATGCAGGTCGGGTGGATCTGTGTGAAGCACGGGTTCGCGAAGCCGGCACCGCGCTTGTACGCGCGGTAGGTCGCGGTGACGTTGCAGCCCTTCGCGTTCGTGGAGAGGTAGTACGCGTTGCCGTAGCCACCGGTCGCGAGCACCACGGCGTGCGCGGAGTGCGAGGTGATGGTGCCGGTGATCAGGTCGCGGGTGACGATGCCGACGGCGCGGTCGTTGTCGATGACGAGATCGAGCATCTCGGCGCGCGGGAACATCGTGACCTTGCCGGCGCCGATCTGCCGCTCGAGCGCGGAGTAGACGCCGAGTAGCAACTGCTGGCCGGTCTGGCCGCGCGCGTAGAACGTGCGCGAGACCTGCGCGCCGCCGAAGCTGCGGTTCGCGAGCGTGCCGCCGTACTCGCGCGCAAACGGCACGCCCATCGCGGCGCACTGGTCGATGATGTCGACCGAGACCTCGGCGAGCCGGTGCACGTTCGCTTCGCGCGCACGGAAGTCGCCGCCCTTGACGGTGTCGTAGAACAGGCGGTGCACGGAGTCGCCGTCGTTCTGGTAGTTCTTCGCGGCGTTGATGCCACCCTGCGCGGCGATCGAGTGCGCGCGGCGCGGCGAATCCTGGAAGCAGAAGCAGGCCACGTCGTAGCCAAGCTCCGCAAGCGTGGCGGCGGCGGCACCGCCTGCGAGGCCGGAGCCGACGACGATGACCTTGTACTTGCGCTTGTTCGCCGGGTTGACGAGCTTCATCTCGAAGCGGGCGTTGGCCCACTTCTGCTCGATCGGGCCACCGGGGACGCGTGCGTCGAGCTTGAACATCAGCCGACTCCATTCAGGCGGATCAGGCCCACCAGCACCGCCGTCGGCGGCGCCATGTAGCCAAGGAACAGGATGGCCGCGATCACCGGGCCCAGCCGATCGGTGGGGTACTTCGGGTGGCGCAGTCCGAGCGACTGAAGCCAGCTCGCGGCGCCGTGCCCGAGGTGGAGCGCGAGCACGGCCATGCCGGCGAGGTAGACGCCGAAGATCGCGGGGTTCGAAAAGCCGATGACGAACATCGAATACGCGTCATAGCGGTGCTTGTCGTCGAGGGTGTGAAACGAGCCCGGCTGGATCTGGCCAAGTGTGAAGTGGAGGATGTGAAACGCGATGAACGCGAACACGGCCAGGCCGGTGAACGCCATGGCGCGCCCGGCGGCCCGGGAGATCACGGGCTTGTACTTCGCGTAGCGCTCGGGACGCGCGGCGCGGTTCTTCGCGACGAGGCCGATCGCGACGACGATATGGATGATCAGGAGCGCCATCAGCCCGGCGCGGATCGGCCACTTCACCTCCCACAGGCTCTGCAGGAAGTGCGCATAGGTGTTGTACATATCGCGACCACCGAACATCTGGAGGTGGCCGATCATGTGGACGACGGCGAACAGAAACAGCAGCAGGCCGGTGACGGCCATGATGTGCTTCGCGCCGATGGACGAGCGCGCGTAGCGTACGAACCAGCTCACGGGAATCCTTTGTCCTTGGATGCAGCCGGAGGGTGCATGGTGACGCCCGAACATCACCGAACTGTTCACGTGGAGCAACGGTTCGGCCTACAATGATGGGGGTTGTCTCGGCTCGCTTTCTTGCTAGCGCTCGTGTGCGGGTGCGACCAGGTGTTCGGCCTCGTGCGCGAGGGTGATCCGGATGCGGGCGCGGGACCCGATGCGGCGCAGGGCTGCTGGGCGGCCGGGCAGAGCGGCGACGAGGATCAGGATCAGCTACTGGATGGCTGCGACCAGTGCCCGCAGGATGTCGATACGGCGGTCACGGACGGCGATCGGGATGGCGTCGGCGACCAGTGCGACCCGGACCTCGCGGCGTCGAACGCGATCATCGCGTTCGATGGGTTCGCAATGGACGGTGCGTGGAGCCGGGCGAGCGGCACCTGGGTGCGCAGGGACGGAAACCGCGGCGAGTACGCGCAGCTGATCGGGGTCGGAGCCGCGTACACGGAGCTGACGGTGACGCCCGTGCGCCATCCAACGATCGATGTCCGATTCACGCTCGACGTGTGCCAGAGCAACTGCGGCGCGGGCGCGCAGATCACGTATCCGGCGGCGCGCGTGACGTGCCTCTTCGAATACCTCAATGGTGACGACGCGGTCGTGCTCTACATCAACGACCTCGCGGCGGGCAAGTCGCCGCTCAACGCGACCGGGACGATCCGGATCCAGCTCCAGGCGTTGCCGAACGGCGTGTTCCAGTGCCAGGGCTTCTCGGGGATCTCGAGTGGAGCCATCACGGGAATCGTCACGGTGCCCGACGCGACCACGACGGTCGGTCTGGTGACCAAGTCCGATCCTGCGCGCTTCCAATCGATCCTCGTGATCTCCTCGCCGTGAGGGGACCGGGCCCCTGGCTGGTACGTCGGGCCTCCAATCGATCGGTTGTGCACGCCGCGTAGCACCCCGTGCGCGGGCAACCGAACGCGGGAGGCGTGTCGCGATGTGCACGACTCGCGCAACCGCCGCCTGGTCGGAGATCGGCCCGCTTCGTGCGTAAAGCGCGGAGCACGATGACGATGTCGAGCAAGCGCACGAAACCGCAGGACCTGACCACCAACGCTGCAATCGGTCGGTTGCACATCCTACTGGTAGGCCTGCTCGTGCCGGGCTGCACGTCTCCCACTGATCCCGACCTCAGCGCTACATCGTCGGAGCTGTCGGTCTCCGCCTACACGTCCTCGGGATGTTCGACGGCGGTGGTCGTCGGACTGTCGAAGCAGATCGCCGACGAGATCGGATGCATGAGCCCCGCGAGCCTGCAGAAGTTTGCTCCGACCGCGAACCTCGTGTTCTCGAGCAACGCGGTGCTGCCGTACCTCGGCGCGCCTGCGAAGGCGGCGATCGTGAAGGTCGGCGCGAACAACTCTCTCCAGATCAACAGTGCGTTCCGCACGGTCGCGCAGCAGTACCTCCTCTACCGCTGGTACCAGCAGGGTCGCTGCGGCATCACCGCGGCCGCGACGCCGGGTCGCTCGAACCACCAGAGCGGCCGCGCGCTCGATATCTCGAACTACTCGTCGCGGATCACGGCGATGTCGAACCAGGGCTGGGCGCACGACGTGCCGGGAGATCCGGTCCACTTCGATCACCTCGCGTCGCCGGATATCCGCGGCATGGACGTGAAGGCGTTCCAGCGGCTGTGGAACCGCAACAACCCGGCCGACAAGATCTCGGAGGACGGCGCGTACGGTCCGCAGACCGAGGCGCGGCTCAAGCAGGCGCCGGCGACCGGATTCACGACCGGCGCGGTGTGCGGCTCGACGCGGCAGATCGGCGCGGACGTGGTCTCGGTCAACGGACCGGATCGCATCGCGGCCGGTGGGCACGCGACGTTCTCGATCACGATCGAGAACACGGGGACGACGGACTGGCCGGCGACGACGCGCCTGATGGTGATGGGCGGCGTCGCGAGCCCGCTGTACGACGACTCGAGCTGGACGTCGGGCACCGAGGTCGGGCCGATCAGGACGGCGATCGCGGCCGGCGAGAAGGGCGTGATCGATGTCGAGATCGCGGCGCCGATGGTGACCGCCGAGACGGCGCTGCAGTCGATGTTCGAGCTGACCGATGGCACCACGACGTTCGGATCGATCGCGCTGTCGGTGACCGTCACGCCGAACGACGACGACGACATCTCGAACGAGGGCGACGACACGCACGACGACGCGCCCGAGGTCAGCGGCGGTTGCAATGCAAGCGGTAATGGCAGCTGGCTCGCGATGCTCGCGCCCGCGCTGATGCTGCTGCGCCGCCGCCGTCGCGCCTGAGGATCGCGCGCTATATTGCGGGCATGCCGGTCTACCGGCTCGATGATCGCCTCGTGTTTCCACCGGTCCACCTCGCCGAGGATGGATTGCTGGCGCTTGGCGGCGATCTGCGCCCCGAGCGCCTGCTGCTCGGTTACACGCAGGGCATCTTCCCCTGGTACGCGGAGAACCTACCGATCCTGTGGCACTCGCCCGATCCGCGCATGATCATGACCACGCGCGACCTCGTCGTGCAGAGGAGCCTGAAGAAGGCGATCCGCCGGCGACCCTACGTCCTGAAGATGGACACGGCGTTCGAGCAGGTGCTCGCCGGATGCTCGAGCGTGCCGCGGCCCGGCCAGAACGGGACGTGGCTGATTCCCGAGATGGTCGATGCGTACCGGCGGCTCCACGAGCTCGGGTTCGCGCACTCGATCGAGGCGTGGAGCGACGACGGCGAGCTCGTCGGTGGGCTCTATGGCGTGAGCCTCGGTGCGGCCTTCTTCGGCGAGTCAATGTTCGCGCGTGCACCCGACGCATCGAAGATCGCGTACGTCGCGTGTATCCAGCAGCTCGATGCGTGGGGCATCGGACTCGTGGACTGCCAGGTCCACACCGAGCACCTCGAGCGGTTCGGCGCCTACGAGGTGCCGAGGCTGCGCTATCTGGAGCTGCTCAAGATCGCGCTCGACGAGCCGACGAAGCGCGGCGCATGGACGTTCGAGCTCGATGCCGAGGCGTTCGCGGCATCGGGCGGCGGCGTCACTTCTGCTTCGTGATCGTGTTCTTGTTGCCCGGGTTCTTGATCTTGACGGTCTTCGCCGCGATCGGCCCCTTGTAGGCGACCGTGTTCTCGTTGCCGGCGACCATCAACGAGTCCACGCCGGAGAGCGTGGCCGTGTTCTGGTTCCCGGCGATCCACACCGTGGTCGCGGCGCCGATCAGCGTGGCGTGGTTGCCGGAGATCGAGACCTTCGCGCAGGTGCCGGTCAGGGTGATCGTGGCGTTGTTACCGACCACGCTCACCTGCTTGTCCTTCGCGCAGTCCACCTCGATGGTCTGATCGTTGTCCATGATCGAGACCTCGGCCGAGGCGATCGAGGTCAGCGCGAGGAGCGTGGCGGCGACGAGGTGCTTCATGTCGTCACCATGGCATCGACGGTCCCCGGCGGCGACATCACGCCGACATCAGCGACCACGGCGAGGGTCACCACGGGGGTCAGGGCCTCGGCGATCGCGAGTGCGACCCGGCCGAGGCCGGCGGGCGCGAGACGTTCCCATAGCGCCGCGTGCACCGCGAGACCGGCGCTCGTGCGGCACGCGGCGCGGGCGCCGAGGTCGGCCCATGCGATCGGCCCGCGCGTGACGATCGCGCGGGCGGCGTCGGCGAGCGGCGCGGGAACCGCGTCGGCGACCAGCTCGGCGATCGCTTCGCACAGCGCCGGGGGGAACGTCTTGCCAACCGCATCGCTCGTGCACGCGGGCAGGGCGTGCGGGCCGGCGATCAGACTGCCATCGGGCGCGAACGATGCGACGTGTGCCCACGGCGCATCGCCGAACCACACCTCGGCGCGATCGCCCACGAGACGCGCGACGCCGTGATCGCGCCCGTACGCGACGCCGTCGATGACGGCGCGCTCGAGGCCGTCGCGGAGCTCCACGTGGCCGCGAGCGATCGCGATCCGCTCGTGCGGCGCCGGAACGAAGTCGAACGGGAGCTCGTCGCGCGCGCCGCGCAGCGCCCGCTCGATCCCTCCCGCGGTGAACTCCGCCTCGCTCGCCGTGGTCCGGAACGAGCGCAGCAGCGTCTGGTACAGCGCGCTCGTGGGCCATGGCCCGGCGTAGCGCAGGGACGTCGGAGCGAGCCGCGCGAGCACGTCGATGATCACGCCGCCGGCGCCGGCCGGTAGTCGGCCCGGCTCTGCGATCGCCGGGATCTCGGTGGGGCGCGCCCAGTTCACGGCGCTGATCACGGTGAGCTGATCGCCGCGATCGTCCGTGATCGGTGCGACCAGACCGAGGATCGGGTGCTCCAGCGTGGCGCGGTGGATCGTCGCGCCGGGCACCCGCAGCGCGATCAATTCGCCGCCATCGGCCCAGGTCAGCTCCGCCCACCGGTGCCCGGTGCGGTCCGTGACGGATTCGAGCGGCTGCACCCGCGAAACCTAACAGCTTTACCCGTGCGGCCCTTTCGCTCCCGGCGTTGGTTTGGCATCGTCCGCCCGTCCATGAAGTTAGGCATCGTCAGGGAGACGCGGCCGGAGGAGCGCCGGGTCGCCGCATCGCCGGCCGTCGTCGCGAAGTGGGTGAAGGGCGGCTGGGAGGTCGCGATCGAGCGCGGTGCTGGTGACAGCGCGTCGTACCCCGATGCGCTGTACACGGCGGCGGGCGCGACGATCGTCGATCGCGCCGAGGCGTGGCGCGCGGACATCGTGGTCAAGCTGCGCTCCCCGGTCGTCCACGCCGATGGCACGTGCGAGGCGGATCAGATGCGCGAGGGCGCCACGCTGATCTCGTACATCTTCCCGGCCGAGAGCCCGCAGCTGCTCGAGCGGCTCGCCACGAAGAAGCTCACGGTCCTCGCGATGGACCAGGTGCCTCGCATCTCGCGCGCGCAGAAGATGGATGCGCTGTCGTCGATGGCGAACATCGCCGGCTATCGCTCGGTGATCGAGGCGGCGAACCGGTTCGGCAGCTTCTTCACCGGCCAGATCACCGCGGCCGGCAAGGTCCGCCCCGCGAAGGTGCTGATCATCGGCGGCGGCGTCGCCGGTCTCGCGGCGCTCGGTTGCGCGAAGGGAATGGGCGCGATCGTGCGCGCGTTCGACGTGCGCCCCACCGTCGAGGACCAGGTGAAGTCGCTGGGCGGCGAGTTCCTGACCGTCAAGATCCAGGAGTCGGGCGAAGGGCAGGGCGGCTACGCGAAGGAGATGTCGAAGGAGTTCCTCGACGCCGAGTACGCGCTGTTTCGCGAGCAGGCGAAAGAGGTCGACATCGTCATCACCACCGCGCTGATCCCGGGCAAGCCGGCGCCGAAGCTGTGGTTCACCGACATGGTCGAGCTGATGCGGCCCGGCTCCGTGATCGTGGACCTCGCGGCGGAGAAGGGCGGCAACTGCGAGCTCACCAAGCCGGGCGAGGTGATCGAGCACAAGGGCGTCACGATCGTCGGCTATACCGACCTCGCGAGCCGGATGCCGAACGTCGCGAGCGACCTCTACGGCACGAACCTCCTGCACTTCCTCGACGAGATGGGCGGCGCGGCCGGCCACAAGATCGATCACGACAACGATGCGGTTCGCCCGGCGCTCATCCTCGAGGCGGGCGAGACGACGTGGCCACCGCCGCCTGCGAAGAAGGTCGACCCGCCAACCCCGAAGCCCGCGGCGGTCGCGCCCGCACCCGTTGCGGCCGCGAAGCCCGCGAAGTCGCACGGTCACGGCCCGGCCACCCGGCCGCCGTCGCGCACGGTCGGCATCGTGATGTCGGTGATCGGCATCGTCGCCGCGATCGCGTTCGTCGGCCTGCGCTACGGCAAGGCCGATGCGCTCGCGAGCGAAGAGACCCGCGACTTGCTCCAGCACCTCACGGTGTTCGTGATGGCCGTGTTCGTCGGCTTCCAGGTGGTGTGGAACGTGGCGCCCGCGCTGCACACGCCGCTGATGAGCGTGACGAACGCGATCAGCGGCATCATCGTCGTCGGCGGCTTGCTCGGGACACGCACCGACGGCTCCCTGCACGGCTCGACCATGGTCGCGATCGCCGCGACCTTGTTCGCCACCATCAACATCGCCGGCGGGTTCCTCGTGACTCGCCGGATGCTCGCGATGTTCAGGAAGTAACGCCATGCAGTTCCTGAACTCGCAGATCCTGATCAACGCGTCCTACCTGGTCGCGGGCGTGCTGTTCATCCTCAGCCTCCGTGGCCTGTCGAGCCAGGAGACCGCGCGCCGCGGCAACCTCTATGGTGTGATCGGCATGGTGATCGCGATCGCGGTCACGATCACCACGAACCCGGCGGTCGGCGGCAAGTTCCACGAGGCGTGGATGCTCGCCGTGTTCGGCGGCGGGGTGCTCGGTGCGGTGATGGCCTCGCGCGTCGGCATGACGCAGATGCCGGAGCTGGTCGCGTTGCTCCATAGCTTTGTCGGCCTCGCGGCCGTGCTCGTCGGTTACTCGCTCGACCTGTTCGGCGACGGTAACGGTGGACCGCCGCACCTCGCCCACCGCGTCGAGATCTACATCGACGTCTGGATCGGCGCGCTCACCACGACCGGCTCGATCCTCGCGTTCGCGAAGCTGAAGGGGAAGATCTTCGGCATGAAGGTCAGCGGGACGCCGCTGCTCCTGCCGGCGCGTCACTTCTTGAACCTCGCGATGATCACCGGCTCGCTGATCGGCGCGTATCTCTACGCGAAGAACGGCAACCAGCTCGGTCTCCACGTCGGTACCGCGATCGCGTGCGTGCTCGGAGTGCATCTCGTCGCGGCGATCGGCGGCGCCGACATGCCGGTCGTCGTCTCGATGCTCAACAGCTACTCGGGATGGACCGCGGCGGCGGCCGGCTTCATGCTCGGCAACGATCTGCTGATCATCACCGGGGCGCTCGTCGGCTCGTCGGGCGCGATCCTCTCGTACATCATGTGCCGGGCGATGAATCGCTCGATCTGGAACGTGATCTTCGGCGGCTTCGGCGCCGCACCACCGAAGGCCGCCGCGGGTGCACCGCAGCAGCCCGCAGGTGAGGTCCAGGAGATCAACGCGACCGACCTCGCGGAGAAGCTGAAGGACGCGAAGTCCGTGGTCATCGTCCCGGGCTACGGCATGGCCGTGGGCCGGGCGCAGCACGCGGTGCGAGAGATGACCGAGGTGCTGCGCGCGCGGGGCGTCAACGTGCGGTTCGCGATTCACCCTGTCGCCGGTCGGCTCCCGGGCCACATGAACGTGCTGCTCGCCGAGGCGAACGTGCCCTACGACATCGTGATGGAGATGGACGAGATCAACGACGATCTCCCCACCACCGACGTCGTCATGGTGATCGGCGCGAACGACATCGTGAACCCGGCCGCCGAGGACGATCCGACGTCGCCGATCGCCGGCATGCCCGTGCTGCAGGTGTGGAAGGCGAAGCTCGTCATCGTCAACAAGCGCGGTCGCGCGGCGGGCTACGCCGGCATCGATAACCCGTTGTTCTACAAGCCGGTGACCCGAATGCTGTTCGGCGATGCGAAGGATGCGGTCGAGAAGGTGGTCGCGGCCCTCAAGGCCCAGTGATTTCCGTGACCTGAGTCCCCGAAACGGGACTTGACCCCGATCGCAGGGGTTGTGATCCTTGGGTGTGGACGCCGTGGTACGAGGCGCGTCGAGCGACTACGAGTTGCTGGCGAGACTCGCCCAGGGCGGGATGGCGGAGATCTTTCTCGCGCGCGTGCGCGGGATCGTGGGCTTCGAGCGGTACGTCGTGCTCAAGCGCATCCGCAGCGAGCGCGATGACGATCCGCTGTGGGTCCAGATGTTCCTCGACGAGGCGCGCCTCGTGGCGCAGCTCACGCATCCGAACATCGCGCAGGTGTTCGATCTCGGCGAGATCGGGGACTCGTACTTCTACACGATGGAGTACGTCCACGGCGAGGACGTGCTCGACATGCTCACGCGCACGAACGCCAACGGCGAGCGGTTTCCGATCGCGGTCTCGCTCGGCATCACCATCGGGGCCGCCCAGGGCCTCGCGTACGCGCACGCGCGCTCCAGCTCGGATGGCTCGGCGCTCGGCATCGTGCATCGCGATGTCTCGCCGGCGAATCTGATGGTCAGCTTCGAGGGCGTGGTCAAGGTGCTCGACTTCGGTGTCGCCAAGGCGCGGTCGCGTTCTACGGAGACCGAGGCCGGCACGATCATGGGCAAGATCGCGTACCTCTCGCCCGAGCAGTGCAACACGGTCAGCGTCGACCATCGCAGTGATCAGTTCTCGCTCGGCATCGTGCTCTACGAAATGCTGACCAACACGCGGCCGTTCAAGCGCTCGACCGACTACGAGACGCTCGCCGCGATCGTGCGCTTCGATCCGCCGCCGCCGTCGACGATCAATCGCGATCTGCCGCTCGGCCTCGACGAGGTCGTGCTGCGCGCGCTCGCGAAGTCGCCCGAGGATCGCTACGAGTCCGCGCAGGCGTTCATCGAGGCGCTCGAGCAGGTCGCCGACAACGCGGGCATCGCGCTCGCACAGCGCGACCTCAAGAAGTTCATGCGCACCCTCTACGGCACCCCGCCGGAGCCGTGGCGCACGTTGGCTGTCGCCGAGGACTCGATGGGCATGTTCCAGGGCGAGGTCATCGGCCCGCTCGGGCCCGAGACCGAGCTGCGGTTCTTCCCGCCCGACGCCGACGCGCACGACGTGCCGCTGCTCACGCAGAGCCTCCGGCCGATCGGCACGCCGGCCTACGTGCACCCGCCGACGCGCGCCGCGAGCGATGACCTCGGCGCCGGGGTGAGGCCGGGGGTGCAGTACACGCCGGTGCC
>JBBRED010000189.1:0-16187 GCA_038203335.1 Haliangiales bacterium
TGGGCCCGCTCGAACGCGCCGGCGTACGCCGCGGTCGCGCCGGTGAACGAGCCCTTCTCGTGCCCGAACAGCTCGCTCTCGATCAGGTTCGGCGGGATCGATCCACAATCGATGACGATGAACGGTCCGCCCTTGCGCGGACTCGCCTCGTGAATCGCGGATGCAAGCAAGCCCTTGCCGGTACCGGTCTCGCCCTCGAGCAGAATGGTCGCGTCGGACTCGGCGAGCTTCGGAAGCACGGCAAAGATCCTCCGCATCGCCTCGCTCGTGCCGAGCGCGCGACCCCATCGCCTCTCCTTCGAGAGCGCGGCGCGCGCGTCCCCGCCCCCCGGCTCGAACCGAAGCTTCGTCCCGCCGATCGAGATCACGGCACCCGGGGACAGATATGCACGCTCGATCGTGACGCCGTTGATCGCGGTTCCGTTCGTGCTCCCGAGGTCGCGCGCGAGCAAGCCCTTCGCGGTCGGGGCAAGCACCACGTGATGCCGAGACACCGATGCATCGCTGATGATGAGATCGTTCGCCTCGGCAGTCCCGACCGAGATCTCCTCGCTCCCGCCTTCGACCTGCTTGCCCGCATCTGCGCCTTCGAAGACGACCAGCCGGTACTTCGGAAACCGAGCTTCCTTCGCATCGGCAATGATGCGGGTCCGATCGGGCGGATTGCCGTCACTCATCTTGTTCTCCACGGTACTCCGTTCCACGACCGCCGACACCACGCGCACCTGGTAGAGTGGCCGTCTGTCCCGTTGCTTGCGATGCCAGCGCCGGCTTCCGCCGACGGAGGAGTGCCCCGAGCATGGACGGCTGACGGCGATCTCGGATGTGCCCGAACCAGAGCGTCCGCCGATAGCCGAGGCGCCGCCGGGCTGGACGCTGGGGCCCGCCCTCGCGAGCGGCGGTACGGCGATCGTCTACCAGGTCATGCGGACCGGTGCGCCTCCGGCCGTGATGAAGCTCGCGCGCTGGGGCGCGAACGAGATCCGTGCACGGTTCTCCCTCGAGGCGGAGGTGCTGCGCTCGGTCGGCTCGCCGACCACGCCGACGCTGATCGAGCACGGGCTGGTCGCAGAGCGCCCGTATCTCGTGATGGAGCACGTCTCTGGAGAGACCCTCGCGGCGTGGATGTCACGGAACAGCGAGCGCGGCGGGCTTGGCGAAGTGATCGCGATCCTCACAAGGATCGCCGGCGCACTCGTGAACCTCCATGCCGCCGGCTACGTGCACCGCGATCTCAAGCCGGAGAACATCGTGATCGGCGGCAAGGGCATTCGCCTGCTCGACTTCGGACTCGTCAAGCCTTCACGCGCATCGGCGACGAGCTGGACCCAGGTCGGGAGTGTCGTCGGCACTCCGCACTACCTCGCCCCCGAGAGCATCAGACCCGGCACACCGATCGATCAGCGCACCGATCTCTATGCCGTCGGTGTGATCGCCTTCGAGATGCTGACCGGGCGGCCGCCGTTCACCGGAGATCGCCGCGCGATCGAGTACCACCACCTCATCGTGCGACCGCCATCGGTGAACGAGTTCCGCACCGTTCCCCAGGTGCTCGATGATCTCGTGCTCTCGTGCCTCGCGAAGCCGCCCGATGCGCGCCCCGCCAACGCCGAGGCACTACGCGTCGCTCTGTCGGTGGCGCTCAACTCGATCGGGACGATGCGCGGCGTGTTCCCGTCGTCCGAAGTGAAGCGCGACAGCCGACCACTCGGCACACACGGCCCCGTTGCACTCGCGTGGGTCGAGCACGCCGATCCGATCGTCGTCGCGCGTCTGGTCGCCGAGGTCAACGGAGTCATCGTGCGGCAACGCGGAGACGGGCTCCTCGCGGCGTTCCCCGGGCGTCACGGCGAGCCGGTCCTCGGCGCAGCGCTGGGCGTGTGTCGAACGCTGGCCGGGGAGCGACGCCGCGCCGCCATTCACCTGACCACTGCGCTCGTACGGCGATCGGCGCAGGGCAAGGCCACCGTCTACGGCCTGGAGCTCGAGCATCCGGAGCGCTGGGTCCCGGGCGGCCCGTACACGGGCAACGTCCTCACGCGCGCGGCCGCCGCGGAGGTGGTCGGTGGAGCGACGGCGATCGACGAGGTGCCGGGGTTCTTTCGCGAGAGTCAGCGCGATCGCACGGATGCCACCGACGCACGGATGGATCCACCGCTCGTCGGCCGCGAACAACTCGTCCGCAGCCTCACGACGGGGCTGACCTCGGCGCGCGGTCTGCTGGTCGGCATCAGCGGCGGTGCCGGTGCTGGCAAGTCGCGCCTGGTTCGGGCGGTCGCAGAGCGGCTTCACGCGAACGGCCGCGAGGTCGTCGTCGTTCCCGGTCAGCGGCGGTTCCTCGGCGATCGTCCCGACGACGATCGGCTCACAGCGGCGCTCGGAGGAGGGGACGCGCTCGCCGATGCGCTCGCGAGTGCGGCGGCTCGCGGGGCGATCCTCGTGATGGATGACCTGCCGCAGTTCTCCACCCGGGTACAGCGGCTCGTGCTCGACCCACCTGCACCGATGCTGCGCGTCATCACCAGTGTGGAGCCGTTGTTCGAAGTACCGCTCGATGCCAGCCACCGGATCCTCGTCGAGCTCCCTCCCCTTTCCTACGCCGATGCGGACGTGCTCCTGCGGTCCTTGCTGCAGCCGGCGCGCCTCTTGCCGGATGCGCTCGTGGAGCGCCTTGCGATCCGCGGGACCGGAAATCCCGGTCTGCTCGTCGGCATGGCTCGCGACATCAAGCGCCGCGGTGCCGTGCGGCGCGTGCTCGGCGGTGATTGGTACGTCGCGGTGGACGAGCTGGATACGCTGCTCGTGCCGCCGGGTCCATCGTGGTTCGCGAGCCGGTTGCTCGAGGATCTTCCCGTCGAGCTCGCACCGATCGTCCGGATCTGCGCCGGTCTCGGTCCGCGCTTCACCCACGACGAGATCGCGGCGGCCACGGGAATCATCGACCTCGACATGCGGCTCGAACTGTTGCTGCGTGAACGCATCTTCACCGAGAGAAACCGCTGGTACGAGTTCGAAGACCCGGCGCTGCAGGAGGCGATCTACGACTTCGCTCTCGACGATCGCCAGCTCGTGCATCGCCGGATGATGCAGCACCTGAGCACGACCGACGAGCCGAACGTGACCGGCCGGCTCGCTCGCCTCGCGTACCACGCTGCGGGAGCAGGCGAGAGCGCAGCAGCCGCGGCGTGCTGGACCGCGCTCGCCCGCGCGGCCCTGTGCGCTCACGATCCCGCGTATGCAGAGGAGATCCTCGCGCGGTGCCAGAGCTACCTGAATGGCTCGGTGTCTCCGCAGGTGCGGCAGGTCGTGGCGCTGCTCGAGTAGAGCTGATCAGGGCGTCCATCTCGACGACGCCCATCTTCCTGTCGCGTCCTGCACCGTCACGTCGATGACATCGTCGAGATCGACCGTCACGAGCATCTCGCCCCTGGCATCGAGCTCGGCGAGCGCATCGCTGCGGTGTCCGTTCGTCGCCCGTGCCGAGACCGCGACCGCGCAGCCATCGACGTTCGTCGCGTGCACCGTCAATTCGATCACACTCGGGCCGACCGCGCGGCCCGAGATGCGGAGCGCCATCGGCGCGTTTGCGTTCCCGATCTGTCGTGAGATGCAGAGGGCACGCGCGGGTGGCTCGTCCGTTTCAGAGGTACAGCCTGCCAGCAGCAAGGCGACGACGAGGACCTTCACGACCGCCTCCGGCCACACAGGCTCGCGAGCGCCGCCAGCACCAGCGCCAGGCCCTGTCCCGAGCCCGCGGAGCAGCCTTCGGTCCTCGCGACCTCCTCGAGGGGCTCGCCGCAATCAGGGTCCGGATCGACACAGTTGATCGCGCACCGGTCATCGAGGAAGCAGCTCGGCGGATCGGCCTCTGCGATCTGATGGACGAGCCAGTCCGCGTACTGGTCGACGCGCGTCGCCAGACCGCCGACAATACATCTCGGATCGCCGCGAGAGATGATGCCGGCGAGATGCTCGACGCCGTCGGCGCCGCGGAGGAAGACGGGGCCTCCCGAATCACCGTGGCAGCCGACCACGCCGTACGCCAGCCAGTTGTCGGCGACCGCGTCGATGCGTAGCTGCTGGGAGCTCTTGACCCCCGAGGATGCGGAGATGTCGCCGGAGATCGCGCCGAAGCCGACGAAGCGAGCGACACGGCCGAGCTCCACTTCGCTCGGAGGTGACAGCGCGAACGGCACGACCGCGAAGGGCACTGGCCGCGCGAGCACGACGACCGCGATATCCGCCGTGGTGTCGGCAGCGCGGTAGCTCGGGTGGGCACGAGCGTCGGCCACGGGGAGGAACACACCATCGACAGAGGGGTCGGTGCCGACGAACACCCAGCCCGGCGCGGGCTGATCGTGGACGCAATGCGCCGCCGTGACGATCACGCTCGGCGACACGACGGTCCCCGTGCAGAACGTCGTCCCGCCGCTCGTCGTCAGCGCGACGACGCCGGGGTCGTGCGGCGCCGGGATGCCTCCGATGATCGGCGCCGCGACGGCGAGCAATGAGATCAAGCTCATCAGTTCACCGCGTCGTCCGACTCGACGAGCGGAGTGCGCCGGGTGCTGGGCACGCTCGCCCCGCGCATGATCTCGGGATACACGGCTGCCCGCGCGATGTTCGCTCCCTCGACAATGTCTTCGGCCTCGGAGATCGCCGCGATCACACCACCGTCGAGCTGCTCGGTGGGCGGCAAGCCCTTGATGCGGTATCCGTTGAGGAACATCGTCGGCGTGCCGGTCACCGCGAGACGCGCCATCACGGTGGTGATCTCGTGGATCTGGGTGCCGGCAGGGATCAAGTCGCGTGCGAATCGCGCTAGATCGATCCGCAGCTTGCCGACGCAGCCATCGAGCACGACGGCCGTCGCGGGCACGTCTGGCTGAGCCACGCACGCGGCGAGCTCCCAGCCGAGGCCCTGCGCGTTGGCGGCAGCGATCGCCTCCGCGACGTGTCGCGAGATGTCGGCATCGGGACGCGGCACTGGTTTGAGAACGATGCGAACGTTGTTCGCGTGCGCCTCCTGAACCGTGCGCATCGCGCGGATCGCGAGGCCTCCGGTTTCGTCGGAGATGTCGATGAAGCCGACGAGCACGACCGGTGCGTCCTTGGGTCCGAGCGAAAGATCCGATGGCGCGATCAGCACGCGGCTCCGGCCCTCGTTGACGCCGGGCGGGCCGAGCAACGCCTCCTGATCGGCGAGCGACATCCGCTCGAGGACATGCGTGGTGAGCAGCGCGTGCCGCTTTGCAGGCGAGCACGCGGCGACAAGCGAGGACAGCGCAGCGGCAGCGAAGAGCGTCTTGGTGTTCATGAATCGGACAACTGCAACGAGCGCGCCGCGCCTAACGTTTCGGATCCCTGTCGAAGATCTGCGGGGTCCGCGAGATGTGCGGGCTGCAGCCATCAGCGGCGACTCGATCGCGCTGGTCGCCGAAAACGCCGATAAGGGCCGTCAGCGACGGCCCCGGTCGGGTTGGCGATGAGTTAGCGGTGCGCTACCAGCACTTCAGCTGGCTGCACTCGTTGACGCAGGCGCCAGATGCCGTCGCGCACGCGGCGTAGCAGGCGACGATCGCCGGCGACGCGATCGTCAGCGGCGGGATGACCAGCGCCGTGCAGGCAGCCGCGCACGCAGCGGCGACCGCCGTGCAACCCGCGTAGCACGCGTAGCGCCAGCCGTACTGCGAGCTACCGAGCGCGCTATCGAGGAGAACGTTCGACGTTGCCACCGTGGTGCGGGGCGGCGTCGGGCCGGGGCCCGGGCTCGGGTTCGGCGTCGGGCTCGGGTCCGGCGTGGGGCTCGGGTTCGGACTCGGCGTCGGCGTCGCGTCACATTGCTCCGCGCTGCCCGCCGCGAACCCGACCGCGGCGAGGTGATCGAGGAGATGGTTCAGCTCGAGGCCCGCGATGCGGAAGGTCTCGAGCTCCGACCGCATGTAGCCGTCGGTGGCGGGCTGTTCCTGCCAACCGACGACCTCGTCGTTCACCTCGGCGGAGGCATCGTAGACGGGACCGAGAATGTCCACGACGGTGTCGTTGGTGATGACGGTGTGCTTGTCGATCAGGCCATCCAGCTTGCTGTTGCTGTCCTTGGTCACCTGCAGCAGCCGCTCGGCAGGCGTGTTCGGCTGATCGTCGTCGGTGCAGGCGGCAGCCGAGACGCTGAGCGCCATTGCGATCGCGGCCATGAACATCGGGGTCTTGATTCGGGTCAGGTTCATCATGCGTATCTCCTCGAAGGTGGTTTCGACGAGGAGACAGAGAGCAAGCTGCGATCCAACCCGGATCGCGCTGCGATGACATCTGCAGCGACGTGATCGCAAGCGCGTGCAGGCTCGCGCCTGCGATCGCTGACGGCCGGTGCCTGCAGCGATCGCGGCATCGTTGTTGCGTCGTGCGTACGCATGCGTTGTTGGGCGTTGTTCGTTACCTCCGTTCTCGCCGCGTGTGCCGACGAGCCTGGGCAGAACCACGGCGACATCATCGGCGGTACCCGCGACGAAGCAGATCCGGCCGTCGTCGTGCTCGTCAATGCGGAGGGCGCCTACTGCACCGGGACATTGATCGCCCCGCAGCTCGTCGTGACCGCGGCGCATTGCATCGTCCAGCACGGCGAGGTGGTGCTTCCGATGGCGGTCCAGCTGACGACCGAGATCGATGTCGATGCCGAGCGGATCGCCGTCTCCTGGGTCGAGTCGCATCCACGCTGGGGCGGCGAGACCTTCTTCGGAGATGCGGCGCTCGTCGGTCTAGCCTGGCCGTCTGAGGTCCCGCCGATTCCGATCCGCCACCAACCGATGTCGAACGACGACATCGATACGCGGCTCCGGTTCGTCGGGTTCGGATACACCGAAGAAGGAGGCGGAGGAAAGACCGGCACGAAGTTCGTCGGTTCGGCGCACCTCAAGGGGCTCAGCCCGGAGTTCTTGTCGTACGGCGAGGTGACGTGCAACGGCGATAGCGGTGGACCCGCGTTTCTCATGGGAGCGTCCGGCGTGGAGGAGCTCGTCGGCATCACATCGCACGGTCCGCGCTTCTGCTCGAACCTCGGCGATTCGTATTCCACGCGCGTCGACATGGTCGCGTCATGGATCGACGAGCGCGGGGCGGTGCTCGGCGGCAAGTGCGGTGCCGATGGCCGCTGCGCCGCGGGCTGCGCCGGTGATCCGGACTGCATGTGCGTCGCCGACGGCGATTGTGAGGTGTGCGACGGCAAGGTCGATCCCGATTGCGAGGAATGGACGATCGGCGAGACCTGCCCCGGCCCGGGAAGCTGCGCACCCGGCGCGTTCTGCGTCGACGGCTGGTGTGGACGCGCGTGTGATCCGGTGCGACCGGATACGTGCAATTCCGACGAGACGTGCGCGATGGGCGAGGGAGAACAGCGAGCGGTTTGCAAGTCATCGCACGAGGTCGCGACCCTCGAAGCGGGATGCTCGGCGGCGAACGGGCACGGGTGGGGGGGGGCCTCGATGATCGCGCTTCTCGCGATACTCGTGCGGCGACGGCGCTGATGGGCAGCGGCTGCAGCTGCGGCATCCAGCCTGCGGTGCGCCACGCCGCCGGTCCCCCCCCGCGCCTGCGCCGCGTGGTCCCGAACTTGCTCGTCTGGCGAGAATGTCGCCTCGCACGTTGATCGCTCTCGCATCGAGTGTCGGCCTGGCCACATTGCTCGGCGCGCGCACCACGCGAGCAACCTTGCTCGTACGCTCCGCCGCGGTCGAACGCGCCGGCCGCGGTGATGGCGTGATCGTGGGCCGGGTCGAGTCGGCACGAGCCGAATGGTCCGGGCTGCGCATTGTCACCCGTTCGTTGGTGACCACCGAGAAGACGCTCACGGGCACGTTCGCTCCGAGCTTCGAGATCGTCACGCCGGGCGGCACGATCGACGGCGTGGCCATGCGTGTCCTCGGTGCACCCGTGCTCGGGCGCGGAACCCGTGCCGTGATGTTCCTGGCGCACGAGCGCCCGGGAACCGCGGCACGACACATCCTGGATCTGGCCGATGGCGCGCTGATGATCGAGCGCGGTTCCGACGGCATCGATCGCGTTCTCGACGCCGGACGATCGCGCACGGTCGACGAGCTCACCGCGGAGCTCGCGCGATGATCCGCGCGGTGATGATTGGACTCGCGGTCGTCGCGCTACCAGCGGCGGCGGACGCGTACGTGAGGACCACGACCTCGTCGGGGAGGCCCGTGCTGTGGAACGGTGCCTGCGCCGAGATGGAGCTCTCCAGCGTGGAGAACCCCGAGTATCCGACCGACAAGCTGCGCGCCGCGTTCTCCTTGGTGGTCTCGCGGTGGGAGACGGCTCTCGATCACTGCGCGCCTCTCAATGTCTCGCTCTTCAGCGAGTCCACGTCGGTGAAGGACATCGGGTACGACGGCACGAGCCTGATTCGCTGGCGTCTGAGCGGTGCGTGCGAAGACCCCGACCAGGCCGACTCCGAGATCTGTCGCTCGCCGAACGCCGCCGCGATCACGACGGTGTTCTACATCGACCGACCCGGCGATCCACGCGACGGCGAGCTTCTCGAGACCGATCTCGAGCTCAACGGAGTTGCGTTCGCGTTCGGCGACGACGGCGAGGCCGGGCGCATGGACATGCAGAACACGCTGTCGCACGAGCTCGGTCACTTCATGGGGCTCGATCACACCTGCTACACGCGGCGCGGCGGCGCGCCGCCGATGGACAGCAACCAGGACGCGGTCCCGTATTGCTTCCCGCTGTCGGGGCTGCCCGAGGCCGTCACGGAGAGCACGATGTTCAACTTCGCCGAGCCCGGCGAGCGCAACAAGCGTGCGCCGGGTCCCGACGAGGTGCGCGCGGTCTGCGAGCTCTACGCGTCTCGGCCTGCGACGTGCACGGACGCAGGGATGCCGGGATGTGGGTGCGAGCTCGGAGAACACGCTCCGATGAATCTCGTCGCGGGGTTCGTGACGTTTCTACTCACCATGGTTCTGTGGCCATCGCGGGGCACTCGCCGCTCAACGGATCGGAGTCGGTCATGATGCGCATGTTCGCACTCGCAACGTTCGCGCTCTCCGGATGTGCCGCGGACCTCGACATCGGTTCCGGCGCTTCCGGACTCGGCGGGATCGATGTTTACGAGAAGCAGTTCGAGTGGACCGAGCCGGAGGTGTGCCAGACGTTCCTCCATCGCCGCGTCTACGACGAGGCGGCACGCGTGGTGAGCTACGAGGCGTCCGCCGCGGGTCAGGAGCTGACCGCCACGTACGAGGTCGACGAGAGTAACGCGCTGCCGCTCGCCATCGAGATCGCCGGAGACGCAGGCCCGTTGATGTCCCTGCGATCCTCCGCGACGGACCTCGAGGTGCGAGGCGCCAGCGGCGAGCTCGCGCTTCGCGTCACCCGCTATGTAGACGGTCCCGGTGAGGTCGTGGACCGCGCGCCGTACGCGGTCGAGGCGGAGACGCTCGCGTTGCTCGCGTGTACGCTGCCGATGCGGACCGAGCTCGGCTACGTCCCGGGATTCGTTCGCAACGTGCGCGATGCGGTCGGGCCGAACGCCGACGGCGTTGCCGGCTCCACATCGGACGCCGCCCAGCTCGTGCCGTGGGAGGGAGCGACCACACTCCTCGGCGCATGGGTGCGTCAGGGCATGTGTCTGAGGGTCACCGACGGCGCCGTGGATTGGCACTGCGGGTGCTTTGAAGTTCGTGCTCCGGTCGTTGGCGTCGTTCGTGGCGACTGCCCGTGACTCACCGCTGCTTCCGAGGAGGATTCCATGCCGAGGACTTCACTGGCGTTCACCATTCCCGTCGACTCGTCACCGTTCGCCGGATCAGATGTGCATGTTCGGCCGACCCGGCTGATCCGGAACCATGCAGAACGA
The DNA here is from genome assembly GCA_038203335.1 of Haliangiales bacterium. Taxonomy (GTDB): domain Bacteria; phylum Myxococcota_A; class Polyangia; order Haliangiales; family Haliangiaceae; genus JABFXX01. The sequence goes on from JBBRED010000189.1 coordinate 9,866, forward strand.
GCGACGACCGTGGTGTCGCGCGTGGCGTGGGCCGGGCTCGGATGTCAGTCATGCCGAGCGCACCTCGAGGTCGAGGCTCAGTTCTGTGGCATGTGCGGCCGCCGCGTGCGCGCGCGAACCTCCCGCATCGGTGACGTGATCGACGGGCTGTACCAGATCGCATCGATGGTCGCCGAAGGTGCGCACGCGACCGTCTACCGCGCACGGTATCTGCCGACGGGCCAGGATCTCGCGGTCAAGGTCCTGCACACCACGGCTGGGACGAACGAGGGGGCAGCGGCGCGGTTCCGTCGCGAGGCGCGAACGCTATCGCGATTGCGCTCGCCGCACGCCGTCGCGGCGTACGACCACGGCCACACCGACGATGGAGCACCCTACATCGCGATGGATCTCCTCGAGGGAGAACGCCTGGACGTCCGGCTGCGGGTCCACGGTCCGCAGCCCTGGCGGTCTGCGCTCTCGATCATGCGCGACCTGTCTTGCGCGCTCGAGGAGGTTCACGCCCACGGTATCGTCCATCGCGACGTGTCGCCGCGCAACGTGATGCTCGCGCACGACCTCACGGCGACTCTGCTCGACTTCGGTCTCGCGAAGCTCACCGTCGAGGAAGGCGATGACGAGCTGTCCCGCGCCGGGCGCGCTGTCGGAGCCCTCGGATATTCCGCGCCCGAGGTCCTCGCCGGCGAAGCGTGCGATGGGCGCGCCGACCTCTATTCGCTGGGGATGATCGTCTGGGAGATCGTCGTCGGTGGATTCCCGCGCGTGCGCCCCCAGTCGCTGCGCAACCTCCCGCTCGACGTTCAGCGCTTGGTCCGGCGGTGCGTGGAGCCCGATCGCGAGCAGCGGTTCAGCACCGCCTCCGAGCTTCGGCGAGAGATCGACGGACTCCTGGCGCCGCGCGCCCCCGACGAGATCCCATCGCTGGCCGCCGCTCGGCGGATCTACGGGCATACCTCGGCGTTCGAGCTCCTGCCGCCGCGGATCGTGATCGCCCGGGGGAGCGAGCCCGAGGTCGCCGTTCCAGCGGTCCGGTCGCGCTGGAAGTTGTGGGCAATCGCGCTGGTCGCCGGCGGAATCGGACTCGGCACGGCTGTCGCAGGTTGCGTGTAGCGATGCAGTTCACTGCGCGGACGTGCTGCGGGACGTGCGGGCGCACGCTCGAGGACGAGGCGCTGTATTGCGACCAGTGTGGCCAGCGCTCGCGTCGCCGGCGAGAATCGCACCCGGGCGCCATCCTCGGCGACCGATATCGCGTGGAGGCCAAGATCGCGGAGGGCGGCTTCGGGGTGGTGTACCGCGCGACCCACCTCTCGGTCGGGATCGAGGTCGCGCTCAAGATCCTGCACGCGGACCTCGCCGGAGACCCGTTGATCTCCGAGAGATTTCGGCGAGAGAGCATGGCGCTCGCACGGTTGCGCGATCCTCACACGGTCGTAACCTACGAGCGCGGCGAGTTTCGCGATGGCACGCCGTTCATCGCGATGGAGCTGCTCCATGGCGAGACGTTGCTCGACAGATTTCGCGCCCACGGGCCGCTGCGCTGGCGTGACGTGCTCGTGCTGATGCGCGATGCATGCGGGTCGCTGGCCGAAGCGCACGCGCACGGCATCGTTCACCGCGATCTGAAGCCTGCGAACCTGTTCATCGGCGCGGATGGCCAGCTCAAGGTCCTCGATTTCGGCGTGGCCCGATTCTCCCGGGAGCGGGCGCGGGCCGGCCGAAGCGAGATCACGGCGGTGGGGCAGGTGATCGGTACGCTGAACTACATGGCCCCAGAGCAGCTCGCCGGCGTTCCGTGCACGCCGGTCTCCGACGTCTATGCGCTCGGGGTGATCGCCTACGAGATGATCTGCGGCCGCCGGCCGTTCCCCGACGTCGTTCACAGTGCGGCCCTGTTGTCCGCGGTGCTCACCCAGATGCCCCCGCTGCCGTCGGAGCTCGCGCTCGTGCCGACAGCGGTCGACCAGATCCTGCTGCGCTGCCTGGACCTGGATCCTGATCGGCGGTTTCAATCGATCGGAGAGCTCGCGGATGCCGTCGACGACGCGCTCGGCACGACGAAACCACTGCGGATGGCGCAGACCCTGCTCGCGGCCAGACCACCCGTGCACGCCCTGGAGCGGGTCGTGATCTGCGCTCTCGGCGCGACGATCGCCGCGGTCGGCGCAGCGATCGGATGGGTCGCGCTTCACTAGATCTCGGAACGGTCGGTGCAGGTAGCCGCTGCATGACCACTGCACCCGGCGTTGGTTCCCGTCGATGGTTCGCGATCCTGATCCTGCTCTTGATCGCCGTCGCGGCGATTCTTCGCCTCTGGCACCTCGAGCTCCGCCCGCCCCATCACGACGAGGGCGTCAACGGCTGGTTTGCGGAGCGCGTCGCCCGCGACGGCTACTACCGCTACGACCCCGCGAACTACCACGGGCCCACGTACTTCTACCTGCTCGCCGCCGCGCGCCGGGTGTTCGGCTTCGGGTTGTGGCAACTCCGACTCCCCGGAGTGCTGATCGGCCTCGGCGCGTGCTTCCTCCCACTCCTGTTGCGCCGTCGCATCGGCCGACCGGCGGCGCTCGCGGCCTGCGGCATCCTCGCGGTCTCCCCTACCCTCGTGTACTTCGCGCGCTACGCGATTCACGAGTCGCTGCTCGCCGCCCTCGGACTGCTGGCCACAGCCTGCACCCTGCGGTGGGCCGACAGCGACAAGGTGCGGTGGCTATACGGTGCCGCCGCGGCGATCGCCGGGATGATCGCGACGAAGGAGACGACCATCCTGTTCATCGCGGCGGGCGGCCTGTGGCTCGGCGGTGAGACCGTCATCGAGTCGATCCGGAGCCGCCGGCTCGTGACGCTCGGTCGGCGGTGGACGATGTCGATCCGCGTCGCCGCGATCATCGTGTCGCTGCTCGCGGTCATGGCCATCATCCACGTGATCGCGTACACCGGCGCGTTCCGTGCGCCCGGGCGGATTGTCGACCAGTTGTCGCGGTCGGTGCAGGCCTACTTCCTCTGGAAGCGCACGGGTGTCCACGAGAGCGGCCACGCCAAGAGCGCCTGGTACTACGTGCATCTCGGAGCGCGGTACGAACTCGTGCTGTACCTGTTCGCCCTCGTGGGCACCATCGCCGGGTTTCGCGACCGCGCGGTGCGCGGAGCGGCGATCGTCGGATTCACGCTGCTGGGCCTCTACTCCGTCATCCCGTACAAGATGCCGTGGCTGCCGCTGGGCTGGCTGATGTTGCTCGCGATTCCCGCGGGCACAGGCGTTGCGGCCGTGGTCCGCATCGCGCGGCCGCGGTTCGGGCGCGCCGCGGCCGTCGGCGCGGTCGCGATCGCAATGCTGCCGGCCCTGGTGATCACCTGGCGGTCGTCGTTCGTGTCACCCGCGGATCGCGGCGAGGATCTCGCGTACGTGCACACCGATGCCGACTACAACCAGTGGATCGGCTACGTACGCATGGCCGCGCGCGTCCACGGCGACGACGTCCGCATCGCCGTCGAGGACAGCGTGACCTGGCCGCTGCCGTGGGCACTGACGCCGTACCGCGATACGCGGTGGCAGGCCCGCGGCGACGAGCACGTCATCATCGCGGCGCGGAGCCGCGCGCCGGCCATCGAGGCGCGGCTGACGGGCCGATATCTGCGCCGGACCTATCTCTTTCGCGACAACGCAGAACCGGTGGTCATCTATCTGCGCGTCGCCACGTTCGCGCCGCTCCTCGACGAGGCGACGCGCGCGTTCATGACGGAGATCGGCCCAACTTGATGCAGGCCGGCGCCATCACCTGCGGGCCGGAAGCTGCGGATCTCGCCCCGGCCGCGCGGGTGGGCACGAGGTGCGACGCCTTCGCGACCGGCCGCCGAGTTGCACTGCTCGATCGCATGATGCCAACCCCGACTCTCTCCATCGTCGTTCCTGCCTACAACGAAGCGGAGCGGATCGGACCGACACTTCGTGCGATCACCGAATACCTCGATGCCTCGCATTCCTCGTACGAGCTCATCGTCGTGGATGATGGCTCGCGCGACGCGACGCGTGAGGTCGTGGCGGAGCTCGGGCGCGCGCACCCCGCGATCTCGCTGCTCGCCCTCAGCGCGAATCAGGGCAAGGGAGCAGCGGTGCGCGCCGGGATTCTCGCGAGCCGTGGCGACGAGGTGCTGTTCAGCGATGCCGATCTTTCGACTCCGATCGACGAGCTTCCCCGACTCCGCGCCGCGCTCGCCGCCGGCGCTGACGTCGCGATCGGATCCCGGGCCGGCGCGGAATCGACCGTGGTCCAACCGCTGCTCCGTCGGCTTCAGGGCCGCATGTTTCACCTCGCCGTGCGGATGCTCGGGTTCGCCGCGGTGACCACGCTCCGCGACACGCAGTGCGGGTTCAAGCTGTTCCGCCGGAGCGTCGCGGTCGCGCTGTTCCAGCACCTCACGATCCCTCGCTTCGCGTTCGACGTGGAGATCCTCGAGCTCGCGTATCGCCGGTTTCAGATCGCAGAGGTGCCGGTGGCGTGGACTCACGCATCCGGTTCGAAGGTGCGGCCCGGCATCGATGCCATCGCGATGCTCCTCGACCTCGTCCGGCTGCGTGGCGGCTGGCTCCTACGCGGTCGAACGCGGCTCGTCCTCGGCGACGCGGCGCGCGGCTAGATGCAGGCGTCGCAGAGGCCACGCACGTGGACCTCGACCTGGCGGTTGCGCACGGCTCGCGGCGCCTTCGCGCGGCGCACCGCGAGCTCGATCTCGGGCATGCACTCGACGGTGCCGCACTCGGTGCAGACGAAGTGGGGGTGCGCGGTGTCGTGGTCGTTCGTCACGGCTTCGAACCGCCACACGTGATCGCCGACGTCCGTGCGGCGCGCCAGACCCGCGCTCGCGAGGTCGGTCAGGTTGCGGTAGATCGTGGCGCGATCCCACGGCTGCGTCGCGAGACGCTCGGCGACATCTCCGTGGGACATCGGTGCGCCCGCCGATCGCAGCACGTCGACCACGGCGATCCGCGAGGGGGTGGCGCGGAGCCCGCGCGTCCGCAGCGCGGCGCGGATCTCCTCGGTGTTCTTCGCCATGACGCTGTCACTGTACTGCAAGTTCGTTGCAAGTCGCCCGTGATATCGTGACGACGATGTCGCTGCGCAGTCGGCTCGAGACGCTGGTTCGCGTGTCTCCGCCGGAAGAGGTCGCAGATCGCGGCCCCGAGGTGGATCCGCGCGAGGTGGGGCTCGATCGCAAGGCGATCGACTCGATCTGGCAAGCATGCACGGCGACCTACCGCACCGCGCTGTATCCCGCGCTCGCGCTGTGCGTGCGGCGGCGCGGCAAGGTGATCCTCGATCGATCGCTCGGGCACGTTCGCGGAAACTCGCCGCACGATCCGCCGGATGCGCAGCGCGTGGTCGCCTCCCCGAGCACGCTGTTCAACCTGTTCTCCGCGTCGAAGATGGTCACCGCGATGCTCGTGCATCTGTGCGACCAGCGCTCTCTTCTGCACCTCGATGATCCGGTGACCCGGTACCTCCCGGAGTTCGGCGCGCACGGCAAGGATCGGATCACGCTGCGCCACGTGCTCACGCACCGCGCGGGCATCCCCAACATCCCGCCGCAGTTCGCAGACGTCGGGTTGCTCGAGCGCCCGAACGAGATCCTCGCGCTGCTCGCGAGCCAGAAGCCACGCTGGCGCGCCGGGCGGCGACTCGCGTACCACGCGCTGACCGGCGGCTTCGTGCTCGGCGCGGTGGTCGAGAAGGTGACGGGACGATCGCTGCGCGACGTGATGCAGGGCGAGATCCTCGCGCCGCTCGGGTTCGATGCGTTCAACTTCGGCGTGCCGCGCTCGCGGCTCTCCGAGGTCGCGGTCAACGCGTTCACCGGACCAACGGTGCTGCCGCCGATCTCGATGTTCCTGCGGCGCGCGCTCTCGGTCGACTTCGTCGAGGCGGTGCGGGTCTCGAACGATCCGCGGTTCCTCACCAGTGTGGTGCCCGCCGGGAACATCATCTCCACCGCGAACGAAGCCTCGCGGTTCATGCAGCTCCTGCTCGACGGCGGCACGCTCGATGGCGTGCACGTGTTCGACACCGCGACGATCCAGCGCGCGGTCGCGGAGCAAACCTACTTCGAGATCGATCTGACCCTCGGCGTGCCCATCCGGTACAGCATGGGCTTCATGCTCGGCGGCAGGCTCGCGAGCCTCTACGGCCTCCGCACGCAGCGCGCGTTCGGCCACGTCGGGTTCACGAACGTATTCGTCTACGCGGACCCGAGCCGTGACATCGCGGTCTCGCTGATGAAGAGCGGCAAACCGGCGCTGTCGCCCGGGCTCGCGCGCACGCTG
>JBBRED010000190.1:0-16119 GCA_038203335.1 Haliangiales bacterium
GCCGAGATCGCGCAAGCCGTCAAGCGCATCCAGTTCGTCACCGGCCGCCAGGTCTCCGATGTGATGGCTGGTGCCTATCTCTCCGTGTTCAAGGGCCGCGGCATGGAGTTCGACGAGGTCCGCCCGTACGTCCCCGGCGACGACATCCGCGCGATCGACTGGAACGTCACCGCCCGTACCGGCGAGCCGCACATCAAGCGGTTCGTCGAGGAGCGCGAGCTGACCGTGATGCTGCTGGTCGACGTCAGCGCGTCGCAGGATTTCGGATCGGGCCGGCGCAGCAAGCTCGAGGCGGCGGTCGAGCTCTCGGCGCTGCTCGCGATGAGCGCGGTCGAGAACGGCGACAAGGTCGGCTTGCTGCTGTTCCACGGCGGCGCGGACCAGTACATCCCGCCGCGCAAGGGCGGCAAGCACGCGCTGCGCGTGGTGCGCGAGGTGCTCGCCGTCGGCCAGGGGAAAGCGGCCGGACTGACCGCGCGCAGCTCGATGCTCGACCTGCCGCGCACGATCCGGACGTGGTGGGCAAAGCTCAAGGACAAAACCAAGAACGAGCCGAGACGCTCCACCAGCATCTCCGCCGCGCTCGAGTTCTGCCGCAAGGTGTTGCCGCGCCGCGCGGTGCTGTTCCTGGTCTCGGACTTCCTCGACGAGGGCTACCTCCAGGTGCTGCGCCACGCGAACCGCAAGCACGACGTGGTCGCGGCGCTGATCACCGATCCGCGCGAGGCCGACATGCCGCCGACGGGTCTGGTCACGCTCGAGGATGCGGAGAGCGGCAAGACTCGCCTCGTGGATACGCGGAGCTCTGCGTTCCGCAGCGAGCTGAAGACCCGCGCGCAGAAGCGGCAGGATGATCTGCGTGATCAGCTGCGCGCGACCGGCATGGATCTGATCGTGTTCGACGCGTCGGAGTCGATGGTGGATCCGCTGCTCAAGTTCTTCCGCGAGCGGAAGCGGAGGCTGCGCAAGTGAGGCGGGCGATGGTCCTGCTCGTCGCGCTCGCGGCGTGCGGCGGCGGCGAGTCCGAGACCACGTCGGAGACGGCGCCGATCGAGCCGACCAAGGACGCGATCGCGAAGACCACCGAGAACGGCCCGGTCAAGGCGACCGTGCGGGTGTGGCCGGCGAAGCCCACGCTCGGCGATGCGATCTACGTGCGACTCGAGATCGAGGCCCCGGCGGGCGTATCGATCGATGCGCCGTTCCAGGAGGCTGGCGACCAGCGGCTCGGACGGTTCCGCGTCGTCGGCTTCACGCGCGACACGGATCGGCAGCCGAGCGGTGGCTCGAAGCAGATCCAGACCTACACCCTGGAGGCGCCGGCGAGCGGTCGCCAGCGCATCCCGCCCCTGCGGCTCGAGATGATCGATGCACGCGCGAGCCACACCGGCAGCGCCGACTCGAAGAAGCCGCAGGAGCTGCTCACCGACGAGGTGCCGCTCGAGATCGCGCCCGTCCCCGCGGAGCAGGCGACCGCCGAGCTCAAGCCCGCGCATGGCGAGCTCGATGCCGATGTCGGCGGCACGAGCTGGTCGCTGATCGCCGGCATCGGCGGCGGGATCCTGATGCTCGGATCGGGCTCGATCCTCGCGTTCCGAGGCTATCGCGCGCGGCGGCGGATCGAGCAGCAGCGATCGGCATACGAGGATGCCGTGGCCGAGCTCCGCGCGCTCGAGGACAAGGGCGCGCCGGATGCCGAGGGCGCGGACGCGTGGTTCGTGCGGCTGTCGTCGATCGTGCGCGGCTACCTCGAGCGGCGGTACGAGATCCGCGCGCCCGAGCTGACCACCGAGGAGTTCCTGCAGGTGGCCGTGGCGCGGCCGGAGCTCACCGAGGAGCACCGCGGGATGCTCACCGAGTTCCTCGAGCGCTGCGACCGCGTGAAGTTCGCCGGCTACCGGCCCGAGAGCGAGGAGTCGATCGGCACGCTGACGGCTGCGCGCGGATTCGTCGAGGACACGCGCCTCCGGGAGAGTGCCGCGTGATGGCTCGGTTGTTCCACGTCGAGTTCGCGCAGCCATGGTTCCTGGTCATGGCGCTGCTCGCCCTGCCGGCGGTGTGGTGGTCGATCCGGAGCTCGGGCCGCGTGGTGTTCTCGTCGCTGCGTGCGCTGCCGATGGGCGGAGATACCTGGCGCACGCGTATCGCATGGCTGCCGGATCTGATGATCGGCGTTGGCATCGTGGCGCTCGCGATCGCGCTCGCCGGCCCGCGCGCCGGTGACAAGACCTCGCGCGTGCGCCGCGATGGCATCGCGATCATGATGTCGGTCGATATCTCGGGCTCGATGCGCGCGCTCGATCTCTCCGCGCGCAACAAGGAGCTGACGCGGCTCGATGCGGTCAAGCAGGTGTTCGAGCAGTTCGCGCTCGGCGGCTCGGGGCTCGACGGTCGCCCCGACGATGCGATCGGCCTGGTCGCGTTCGCGCGCTACGCGGATACGCGCAGCCCGCTGACGCTCGACCACGGCAACCTCGCCACCGCCGCGCGACAGCTCGACTTCGCTCCCGAGGGCGAGGACGGTACCGCCATCGGCGCGGGCCTCGAGCTCGCGGTGACGCGGCTCGCCGACTTCAAGCCGAAGGAGAAGGTCGGGCGCATCGTCATTCTCCTCACCGACGGCGAGTCCAACGTCCACGACATCGACGAGGACACGGCGATCGACGACGCGGTGAAGGCCGGGGTGAAGGTCTACGCCATCGGCGCCGGCACCACCGGCATCGCGCCGATCCGCGTGCCGCGCGGCGATGGCTCGAGCGATCTGCGGCAGATGCAGGTCTCGATCGACGAGACCACGCTGCGCAAGATCGCCGACAAGACCGGCGGCCAGTACTTCCGCGCGACCGACAACGCGAGCCTCGCGAAGATCTACGGCGAGATCGATCACCTCGAGCGCACCTCGATCGAGGCGACTCAGTTCACCGAGTACCACCAGTACTTCGGCACCTTCGTGGGCATCGCGCTCTCACTCGTGGTGCTCGCATTCCTGCTGCGCGCGACCGTGCTGCGGAGGCTGCCCTGATGCTGGACTGGTTTGGCATCGACTGGAGCTTCGTCCACGTGGAGTACATCCACCTGGTCTGGCTCGCGCTCGGCGTGACGCTCGCGCTGTTCGGCCTCGAGATCCGATCGCGCAACGTGCTCGGCACGTTCCTGTCGCCGGTGATGCAGCGCCGGCTGACCGCGCAGGCGAGCATGGGCCGGGTCGGCCTGCGCCTCGCGCTGCTGTTCCTCGCGATGCTCGCCGCGATCATCGCGGTGATGCGGCCGCAGGCGCGCGGCACCACCGAGACCGTCAGCTCCTCCACGCCGTCCGCCGACGTGGTGTTCGTCCTCGATACGTCGCGCTCGATGCTCGCGGAGGACACCGCGCCGAACCGGCTCGCCCGGGCGAAGGCGGAGATCGCGCAGGTCGTCGCGCGGCTCGAAGGTCACCGCGTCGGCATGGTCGCGTTCGCCGGCCGTGCGGCCCAGGTCTGCCCCCTCACGCCGGACCACGCGTTCTTCACCACGGTGCTGTCGACCATCGACACCACCAGCGCGGGCCGTGGGGGCACCAAGATCGGCGAGGCGATCAAGGTCGCGCTGCGCGGCTTCCCCACCGGCCCCGGCGCGAAGCTCATCGTCCTCATCACGGATGGTGACGACCAGGACCCGTACTCGGAGGAGGCGGCGAAGGCGGCCCGAGATGCGGGCGTCAAGATCATCGCCGTCGGCCTCGGCAGCGAGACCGGAAGCCAGATCACGCTGACCGATCCGCAGACCGGCGCGAAGACCACGCTGATGCACGAGGGCGTGCCCGTGATCAGCAAGCTGAATGGTGACCAGCTGCGGAAGATCGCGCTCGTCACCGAGGGCGCGTACGTCCCGGCCGGCACCTCGGCCATCGACCTCGATTCGATCATGGAGAGCCACGTGCAACCGATCGTGCGCGCGGCCGCGGATGCCTCGATCCGGCGGATCCCGTCGGAGCGGTTCCAGTGGCTCGTGCTGTTCTCGCTGGTCTTCCTGATGGCCGCCCTGTGGGTCGGCGCCGGTGCCGGCGATCGGAGGGGGGCGTGAGCCGCGTCATCGTGATCCTGACCCTCGTGATCGCCGCGTGCGGCGGCGAGCACCGAGGCGCGCGCGATACCTACAACAACGGAGTCACCGCGCTCGCCTCGGGCGACCTCGAGGGCGCCGAGAAGCTCCTCCTCGATGCGCGCAGCGCCGCAGGCGTGGATCCCGATCTGCGGTTCGCGGCGGCGTACGACCTCGGCGTCGCATATGCGCTGCACGCCGACAAGCTGCGCAATGCCAAGGAAGCGGACCTCCCGAAGGCGCTCGAGCTCGCGCAGCAGGCCGTCTCGTGGTTCAGCGACGCGCTGCGGCTCCGCAAGGACGATGCGAACACGATCGCGAACCTCGCGATCGTGCGCGCGCGCGTGCAGTCGATCAGCGACGAGCTCAACAAGGGCGCGGGCAAGCTCGAGGCGCGGCTCGACGCGCTGATCGCCGACCAGCGCAGCGTGCTCGACGATGCGCGCGGCGCGTGGCTCGCGATCAAGACCGCCGGCGGCACGGATCCGCTCGCGCAGCAGGGGACGCTGACCCACCTCGCGGATCGCGAGCGCGGCATCGTCGCCGAGGCCGGCGTGATCGCCGACCTCGCCTCCGACGAGATCGATGCGATCGGCAAGAAGTCCGAAGACAAGCGCAGCGACGAGGAGAAGGTCCGCGTGCTGCAGCTCAAGAACGTCGACCTCTATCTGATCGATGGCCGCACGCGGATCGCCGATGCGCGACGCAAGCTGCAGGAGCTGGCCGCCGAGGATGGCGTGGCCAAGGCCGAGGCCGCGCTGATCGCGCTCAAGCGCGCGCGCGAACAGCTGCTCGATCCGATCACGGTGCTGAAGGGCGTCGCGCAGGACGAGGTCGAGGTCCTTCAGGACACGGCGCGCGCGAGTGCCGCCGCGGGAACGCTCGAGCTCGGGCCCGAGCCCCAGACCCCGCAGGGTCCGGCCGGGACCTGGCTCGCGCCACCGGTCATCGGCGAGCGCCAGGGTGGACTGCGCGACCGGCTCGAGGAGGTCCGCGCGCGGCTCGCCGCGGCCGTCGAGACCCCGCCCGATCCGGCCAAGCCGCAGGATCCGAAGCAGGCAAAGATCCTCGAGCGCGTGCGTGCAGCGCTACCCTCGGTCACCGAGGCGAGTGGCGCGATGGACCAGGCGCGCCAGGCGCTCGTGGCGACGAAGCTGCCCGAGGCGATCGAGCAGGAGCGCACCGCGCTGATCGCGCTGTCGCGTGCGATCGAGCAGTTCTCGGACCTCAAGCAGACCATCGAGCTCGCCTATGGCGAGCAGCAGCGGATCGTGGGGCTGCTGTCTCCCGAGGGCGAGAAGCTCCCGGTCGCCGAGCGGTCGAAGGGGACCCGCGATGGCCTCGCGCGCAACCTCGCGCGTGTGGCACGGCTCAAGGAGCTGATCGCGGACGAGGTCGCTCAGCTCGCGGCGAAGGAGCAGCAGGCGGCGGGGGCCGGCAGCGGCGCGCAGCCTCCCGATCCGAAGCAGCAGGAAGCGGCGAAGCAGCAGCTCGCGCAGGCCAAGGAGCAGATGACGCACGCCGAGGAGCTGCGCGCGCAGGCGCAGACCAAGCTCGACGACCTCGACAAGGCGCTGACCGCCGCGAAGGATCCGCAGACGCCGGCCAAGGAGGCCGAGGCGAAGCTCGAGGAGCTGCGGAGGCTGTTCTTCTCGGTGATCGAGCACCTGCAGCAGCTCGTGCGCGACCAGGGCGAGACCCGCGACCAGACCTCGGCCGCGAACGCCGACGACCAGTTCACGCGCGAGCCGAAGCTGCCCGGGATCGTCGGCCGCCAGGAGGGCCACGGCCAGATGGCGAAGGCGATCACCGATGCGCTGGCGGCACAGGCCGATGCCGCGAGCAAGAAGCAGCAGGGACCATCGCAGCCCGGCGCGCCGGATCCGAAGACGCTCTCCGCTGCGGCGGACGAGGTTCGCCAGGCGCAGTCCGAGATGAGCGATGCTAGCCGCACTCTCGTGAAGGCCCGCGATGCGAAGCAGACCAGCGAATCACTCACCCCGAGCGTGAAGAGCCAGGGCAAGGCGATCGAGCACCTGCAGGAGGCGTTGAAGCTCCTGCAGCCGCCGCAGAAGAACCAGGACCAGCAGAAGCAGGACCAGCAGAAGCAGGACCAGCAGAAGCAGGACGAGCAGAAGAAGCAGGACCAGCAGCAACAGCAGAAGGGTGGCGCCAGCCAGCGCGCGCGCGACGAGGATGCGCGCCGGCAGAAGGAGCGTCGCAAGCAGGAAGGCGGGACTGATCCCGTCGAGAAAGACTGGTGATGCGTCGCCTCTGGATCGCACTGCTGGTGCTCGTGGGACTCGCCGGGGTCGCCTCCGCCGAGGAGCCGCGCGCGCAGTTCCGGCTCGGCAGCGGGCAACCGCACGTGGGCGTGCCGTTCCAGCTCGAGCTGATCATCGAGGGCTTCGACGAGGCGCCGGCGCCCGATGTGCCGAAGCTCGACATGCCCGACGCGACCGTGACGCCGCTCGGCGCCACGCCGAACGTCTCGCGTTCGATCCAGATCGTCAACGGCCGGCGGACCGACACGTCGCGCGTGTCGTGGTCGCTGCGGTGGCGCGTCGAGGTCAAGAAGGCCGGGACGCTGCGGGTGCCGCAGACCACGGTGACCCAGGGCGGCAAGAAGGTCACCGCGTCGGCGGGCGAGGTGCCGGTGGAGACCGTGCCCACCACCGACACGATGAAGATCACGCTCGACCTGCCGAACCGCGCGGTGTTCGTCGGCGAGACCGTCCCCGTCACGTTGATCTGGCTGTTTCAGAACCAGCCGCAGGACCAGACGTTCGCGGTGCCGCTCTTGTCGAGCGATGCGTTCACGGTCAGCGCGCCGCCGGTGACGAACCAGCGCCGCGCGCTCACGATCTCGGCGGGCGCGAAGGATCTGCAGCTCCCCTACACGATCGATCAGACCACGGTGAACGGCACCGAGTTCAACCGCCTCACCGTCACCCTGTTCGTCGCGCCGCGATCGATCCCGCCAGGCGGCAAGGTCGACATCGCGCCCGCCTCGGTCGTCGCATCGCTGCCGGTCGGGCGACAGGACTTCTTCGGCAACTCGCCGACGCAGATGTTCCGCGCCGTCGACGTGCCGCACACGCTGGTGGTCAAGCCGCTGCCCGAGACCGATCGCCCGCCGACGTTCGCGGGCGCGGTCGGCGATCAGTTCTCGATCGCGGTGAAGACCAGCCGATCGGTGGTCTCGCTCGGCGAGCCGGTGGAGCTCGACGTCACGATCAAGAGCAACCAGCCGCTCGACACGCTCTCGCTCGGCAAGCTCGACGGCGATGGCCGGCTGCCAAAGGACAAGTTCACGGTGCCCGCCGATCCGCCGACCGGCGAGCTCGCCGACGAGGGCAAGAGCAAGACGTTCAAGATCACCGCGCAGGTCACCGGCCCGGCGACCGAGGTCCCGGCCCTCGCCTTCTCCTACTTCGACCCCGCGAAGGAGGTCTATCGCACGATCACGTCCGAGCCGATCGCGCTGTCCGTCAAGGGTGGCACGCTCGTCGGCGCAGGCGACGTGGTGTCGGCGGCGCCCAAGAAGTCCTCGCCGTCGGCGGCGGTCACCGATGACTCCGCGCTGGTCAACGCGGAGCTCGCTCTGTCGAGCGGCAGCGCCGTGCAGGACAAGCCGCTCGGCGGCACGGTGCTGTGGATCCTCGTCGGTCTGCTCTACGCGATCCCGCTCGCGCTCCTCGCCGCGCGTAGCTGGCAGATCCGCACGCGCGGCTCCCGCGAGGAGGCCGCGGAGGTCCGCGCCGCGCGCAAGAAGGTCGAGGCGCTGCTCGATCAGAGCGCGTCCGCGCCGGCGCGCGACGTTGCGGGCCCGCTCGGTGCGGCGTTGCGCGAGCTCGCGCGCGTGCTCGGTCGGGAACTGGATGATCACGGTCTGATCGCGAAGCTCGAGACCGAGGCGTTCGCGCCGTCAGGCTCGTCGATGCCGCTGTCGGCCGATCTGCGCTCCGATGCGGCAGGCCTGCTCCGCCGCTGGCTCGGGGTGGTGCGCACGTCGCCGGCGCGCCGCAGCACCGCCGCCGCCGCGCTGGTCCTCCTCGCGTTCGGCGCCACGAACGCCGACGCGGCGCTCGACGATGGCCGCGCCGCGTACCAGGAAGCGATGGAGATGACGACCAACGCCACCGCGCGCAAGGCCGCGTTCGCGCGCGCCGAGATCGCGCTCGGCGAGGCGGTGCGCGCCACCCCCGATCGTCCCGAGCTGCTCACCGACTGGGGCAACGCCGCGCTCGGCGCCGGCGACGTGGCGACGGCCGTGCTCGCCTATCGGCGCGCCCTCGCGCTCGACGCCACGAACCCGCGCGCACGTCACAACCTCGCGTGGCTGCGCAGCCGCTCCGCCGATGCGTTCCGCCCGCAGGCCGCAGGCGGCGCGACCGACACGCTGCTGTTCTTCCACGCGTGGCCGCGCGCGCGAAAGCTGATCGTCGGCGCCACGGCGTTCGCGCTCGCGATCCTGATGCTCGTGCCGTGGTCGGGCGTGCGGCGCCGCGGGCTCGCGGGTCTTGCCGTCCTTCCGTTCGCCGTGTGGCTCGCGATGATCGCCTCGGTCGTGCTCGAGGATCGCCACGAGAACGACGCCGTGGTGATGGATGACGTGGTGATGCGCGCCGCCGATAGCGCCGGTGCGCCGGCCGCGTTGCTCCAGCCGCTGCCGCGCGGGACCGAGGTCACCGTCCTCGAGCGGCGAGATACCTGGACGCATATCCGCGTCGCGAACGGCACGCCGGGCTGGGTTCCGACCGGCGCCGTCGAGCGCATCACGCCGTAACGTGAAACGATGGGCCCGTGGTGGCCCGTAGCTCGACCCTCGTCCTGATCCTGGCGCTCGCGGCGTGTCCCGCGTCGCGACCCAAGCCGGTCAAGCCGCTGCCGCCGGGCGGCACCGACAAGCTCGGCTGGATCCACGCGTCGACGGCCGCGGAGGTCCCGCACACCCCGCCGGCGCCGGGCACGTTTCGCCTGCACCTGATCGACGTCGGCACCGGTCTCGCGATCCTGATCCAGGGCGCGGACTTCGCGCTGCTCTACGACGCCGGGTCGAACGACAAGGACGAGAAGCCGCTGCGCGTGGCGAGCTACCTCGCGGCCGCGCTCGGACCGTCGGGGGATGACCTGTGCGTGCCGCCCGGCAGCGACCCGCCGACGGAGCGCCGCACGATCGATCACGTGGTGCTCTCGCATCCGCACTTCGATCACGCCTCGGCGCTCGACCTCGTCCTCCACTGCTACGATGTCCACCAGTTCTGGGATTCGGGCCGCGTCAACGACACCGTGTTCTATCGCGAGCTGCTCGCGGGCATCGGCAACGCGAAGGGCCTGACCTATCACACCGCCGCCGACGTGCCGGCGAGCCACGAGGTCACGGTCAAGGGCGCGACCATGACCATCCCGACCTGGGAGACGTTCCACGAGGGCGACGTGGTACAGCTCGGCGAGGGCGCGAAGTTCACGATCCTCCACGCCGAGGCGAAGGCGCTGAAGGATCCCAACCAGAACTCCGTGGTGATCGCGGTCGAGCTCGGTGCGACGCGCGTGCTCCTGGTCGGCGACGCGGAGTCAGGCGATCGCCGCGATCCGACGTATCCGCCGGGCGACGTGGAGGAGTACCTGCTCGATCACCACCGGTCCGAGATCCGCTCCGACATCCTGCAGGTCGGGCACCACGGGTCCAAGACCTCGAGCCGCCGCGACTTCCTCGTCGCCGTCCACGCGCAGCTCGCGCTGGTCTCGAGCGGTCCGAAGCGCTACGGCAAGACCACGCTCCCGGATCACGAGGTGATCGACGAGCTGAAGGCCGAGGGTGCCACGATCCTGCGCACCGATCTCGACGACGACGCCTGCCCGACCACCGGCAAGATCGGCGGCGATGATGGGCCGGGCGGCTGCGACTCGTGGGTCATCACGATCAAGTAGACTGACCGCGATGACGCGACGGCTCTATCACGCTGACTCGGCGCTGCGCCGGTTCGATGCCACGGTGGTCGCCCACCTCGTCCACGGCGGCAAGCCCGCGGTGGTCCTCGACGCGACGGCGTTCTATCCCGAGGCGGGAGGCCAGCTCGGCGACCGCGGCACGCTCGGCGGCATCGAGGTCGTCGACACGCAGGAGCAGGACGGCGCGATCGTCCACGTGGTCGCCGCGCCCGCGCCCGAGATCGGGACCACGGTCACGGGCGAGCTCGACTGGGTCCGCCGCCGCCAGCACATGGCGCAGCACACCGGCCAGCATCTGCTCTCGGGCGCCCTGCTCGACCGCGCCGCGGCGGCCACGGTATCGGCGCGACTCGGCGAGAGCGCGCTGACCATCGACGTCCAGCGCGATCGCATCCCCGAGGCCGAGCTCGCGGCGGCCGAGGATCTCGCGAACGATCTCGTCGACGACGATGTCGCCGTGCGCGCGTGGTTCCCCGATGCGGGCGAGCTGGCGGCGATCAAGCTGCGGCGCGATCCGAAGGTCGACGCCGACATCCGTGTCGTCGCGATCGGCGACTTCGACTTCTCGCCATGCGGAGGCACGCACTGCGCGCGCACCTCGCAGCTCGGCGCGATCCGGATCATCGGCGCCGAGCGCTACAAGGGCATGACCCGCGTGACGTTCACCGCCGCGCGCCGCGGCCGCGCGAGCTTGTTCGCCCACGACCACGTGTTGCGCGGTCTCGGGACCCAGCTCTCGTGCGCCCCGGCGGAGGTGCCCGCCGCGCTCGACAAGCTCCGGAAGGACGCCGATGGCGTGAAGGCCGAGGTCACCGCCCTCCGCGGTCAGCTCGCGAGCGCGATCATCGCGACCCTGCCCGGGACCGGCGCGGTGATCGCTACGATCCCGGGCGACGCAGAGCTATTGCGCA
This sequence comes from Haliangiales bacterium, assembly GCA_038203335.1. GTDB lineage: Bacteria > Myxococcota_A > Polyangia > Haliangiales > Haliangiaceae > JABFXX01. The sequence goes on from JBBRED010000190.1 coordinate 10,947, forward strand.
CGATCGGCGCGAAGCTGGTCAGCGCGGGACGCGATGCGATGCTGTGCGCTCCCGACGAGGCCGGCGCGGCGGTGGTGCTGTTCCGCGCCGCGGGCTCCACGCTCGATTGCAGCGCGTTGTGGAAGCAGCTCGCCGCGGAGTACGGCGGCCGCGGTGGCGGTCGCGGAGATCGCTCCGAAGGCCGGCTTTCTCGACCGGTCGTCGACTGGCCCGCTGCTGTCTCGGCGCTGCTGTCCAGCTAGGTCGGACCGGTCAGCGTCACGGCGACCTGCTTCTCGTCCTTCGAGCTCGGGAACGACGCCGCCGACAGCACGTTCTTGATGCACGTGCCGAGAGGCGTGTTGTTGAGGTTCGCCGGCTCGAGCGCCACGCTCTTCGTCTTGCCATCCGTCGACACCGTGATCACGACGCGCACGCCCGCGGGCGGCGGTCCGTGCTCGGTGGCGCACTGCTTCACACCGCTGCCGTGGAGCTGGATCGCTTCCTTGTATGGATCGCCCTTCGGCTTCTTCTCCGGCGGCCTTTTCTCGGGAGGCTTCTTCCCGGGCGGCAGCTTCGCATCCGAGCCGGAGTTGGTCCCGGCGACCACCGCGGAGCCCGGGCCATCGGGGGGCGAGGCTCGCGTGTCATCCGGCGACGAGGTGATGTTGACCACCGCGGGCGGCTGCTGGTTCTGCATCTGCTTCCACACCAGGAACAGCGCACCACCGGCGATGCCGACCATCGCGAGCGCGAGCAGCGGCCACACGATGCTGCGCTTCGGCGCCACCATCTGCGCCTGCGGCATCGAGTTGCCGATCGGCTGGAGGCTGACGCCGCTCGTGCTCGACTCGTTGCCGAACGGTGGCGGCGTATGCTGGCCGGTGAAGTCCTTCGGGTCGCGCGCCGGTCCGCCCATCGCGCGGATCTCGACCGGGGCCTCGCTGATCGTCGAGTCGACCGCGGGAAACTCGTCATCGTCGTCGTCGTCGTGGATGCCGGGCTGGGTCGCGTCCTCGTGGGCGATCAGCGGCATCGTCGAGCGCGAGCCGTTGTTCGTCTTGTGGACGGCGAGGACCACCTGGTCGGTGCGCTTGCGCAGTTCGCCTTCGAACTCGAGGCGGATGAAGTCACCGATCTCGCCCTGCGACCACGGGCGCAGGCCCTGCAGCGCGTCGAGGACGGCGGTGCCGAACTGCCGCGCCGAGTCCCATCGGTTCGCGGGATCGCGCTCGAGCGCCTTCGCCAGCGTCATCGCGAGGGCATCGGGGACGTCGGGCCGATAGCGGCGCACGTCGGGAATCGGCTGCTCCATCACGGCGCGGAACGTGAGGTAGTCGGTCTTGCGCTGGAACAGGCGGCGCAGCGCGAGCATCTCGTACACGCACACGCCGAGCGCGAACACGTCGACGCGGCGATCGATGGCGGCGCCGCGGAGCTGCTCCGGCGCCATGTACGCGTACTTGCCCTTGACCGTTCCGGTCTGCGTGTTCGCCGACGCGTCCTTGACCTTCGCGATGCCGAAGTCGAGCACCTTCGCGACGCCCGAGTCGGTCAGGAAGACGTTGCCCGGCGTGACGTCGCGGTGAACGATGCCGAGCGACTCGCCACCGCGATCGCGAAGCTCGTGCGCGTAGTTCAGCGCGTCCGTGACCTGCTGCACCACGCCGGCGACGAAGCCGAAGTCGAGCTGTCCCATCTCCTTGCTCTGCTTGCGCAGGAGCGGGAGGAGCGTGACGCCCTCGAGGTACTCCATGACAATGTAGAGCTGGCCATCGGTCTCGCCGAGCTCGTAGACCTGGCAGATGTTCGCGTGCGAGAGCTTGCTCGCGAGCCGGGCCTCGGCGATCAGCATCTGGCGGAATCGCGCGTCATCCGCGAGGTGCGGAAGGATCCGTTTGATCACGAACAGCTTTTCAAACCCGGCGGCGCCTTCGAGCCGCGCGAGAAAGATCTCGCCCATGCCGCCGGTCGCGAGCCGAGCGAGCAGCTCGTAGCGTCCCAGGCGTTGAGGTGCCTGGACCCCTGGAATGCCCATCCAAACTAAATTCTAGCAGGTCCCCGCCGGCGTCGCGTGCTCCTACATGTGCCTACTGTGAGATCGGCGCGCGTTGTATACAACCAGGATGCGGTTCGAGCTGCACTGCCATTCCACCTGCTCCGACGGTACCGAGCCGCCCGAGCGGGTCGCCGCGCGCGCGGTCGAGCGCAAGGTGGAGGTGTTCGCGTTGACCGATCACGATACCTGCGCCGGGTCCGCGGTCGAGGTCGGCGGTGCGCGCGTGCTGCGCGGCGTGGAGATGTCGTGCGACCACGCGGGCAAGACGATCCACGTGCTCGCCTACGATCGAGGCGGTGCCTGGGAGCCCCTCGAGGCGCGACTCGCCGCGGTGCGCACCGCGCGGATCAACCGGCTGCGCGTGATGGCCGCGAAGCTCGAGCACCGCGGTGTGGTGCTCGACATCGAAGGCATGCTCGCCGCTGCTGGTAGCCGGGCCGTGGGGCGCCCGGATCTCGCGCGCGCGATGGTCGCCTCTGGCGCCGCGTCATCGATGAAGGACGCATTCTCGCGCCACCTCTACGACGGCGGTCCCGTCGACGTGCCGCACCACGCGCTGCCGATCACCGAGGCGCTCGCGCTCGGCCGCGCCGCGAATGCCGCGATGGCGCTCGCCCATCCCCACCTCTACGACGATCTCTCGAACCACCTCGTGCGCACGTATCGCGACGCCGGGCTCAGCGGCATCGAGGCGTTCGCCGGTGGCTACGATGGGCGCGAGCGCGGCCGCTGGACCAAGCTCGCGGACTCGCTCGGCCTGGTATGCACCGCGGGGTCCGACTGGCATGGCCCCGAGGCCGCGATGGCGCAGCCCGGCGTCGATCTCTCGCCCGAGCGCAGCGACGCTCTCGTCGCCTGGCTCACGGCCTAGCGCGGCCCCGCGCAGCACACCGCGGTTCGTGACGTCGTCCGCGACGGCCCCCGGCCCGCCCAGCCCGGCGGCCATCGCCATCGTGCCCGCACGGGTGCAGCGTGACCTACTCCGTGAGCGCCGGCGCCAGCAGCTCGTGCTGGTAGCTCGCGAGCGCGCGGTCGTAGCCGTCCCACAGATCTGGCGGCACCGCATCGAGAGCGCAGCCGATCATCGCGGCGAGCGCGGCGCGCGGGTGACCTCCCGACATCAGCGCGAGCGCGAGGAACGCCGCGTACGCCGGGTAACCCGGATCCGCGGCCGCTGCCTCGGCGAGCAGCGCGATCGCCTCGTCGGTGCGGCCGACGTTGCGCAGGGTCGAGCCATAGCCGACGAGGAACTTCCGGCGCAGCTCCGCGGGAACGCCCTGCTGGTACGCGCGGTCGTAGTGCTTGATCGCCTCGCGCTCGCGGCCCTCGCGATCGTGGGCGTAGGCGGCGTCGATCTCGTCCTCGACGGTCATCGCTTCTTCGGCTTCTTCGGCGGCTTCTTCGCTGGAGCCGGCTTCGCCTTCTTCGCCTTCTTCGCCTTGGCCAGGGGCTTCTTCGTCACCTTCGGCGCGGGCGGCGGTGGTGCGGTCTGGCCGAGCTCGACGACGCGCAGGTACTCGTGCTCCGCGCACGGCTGCACGCTGAGCCGACCGATCCGCAGCACCGGCATGTCGGCGAGCATCGGATCCGAGCGCATGCGCTCGAGCGTGACCTGGTGCGGGAACGTGGAGACGAACTCGACGTCGACGCAGTCCCAGATCGGCTTCTCGGACGTGGCCTTCGGATCGTAGTACTGGCTGTTCGGGTCGAACTGCGTCTGATCGATCACCTTCGTCTTGACGATCTTCGCCACGCCGACCGCGCCCGGGGGCAGCACGCTCGAGTGATAGAACAGCGCGAGATCACCGACCTCCATCTTGCGCATGTGGAACCGCGCAAACGTGCTGCGCACGCCGCTCCATGGCTCGACCTTGACGCGCTCCAGATCCGCGATCGAGAACGTGTCGGGCTCCGACTTCATCAACCAGTAGTTCACGAGCTCGCCCCCACGGGCACGCCGACCTCCAGCGTCGCCATCGGGACATCCGATGTCGCCGCGTGGACCTCGTCGGCAAAGTCGGTCAGATTGACGTTGAACGAGAACTTGCTCGGCTGGCCGAGCGGAACGAAGAAGTCGTCGTAGTGCGTAGGCACGATGAGCTGTGGCTTCACGGCGGCGATGATCCGCTGAACGTAGCCCTTCGTGAACCGCCGTCCCGAGATGCCGGCGAGGAGCACGTCGACGTCCTTGTCGTGGATCTCACCCTCGAGCAGATCGCAGCTGCCCTGGTGATAAAACCGGATGCCCGCGACCTCGATCAAGATGCCCCAGACCTGGCCGCACTTGTACGCCTGCGGCGTCAGGTGATCGACGTGATCGCAAGTCAGCTCGCCCGAGTACGGGATGCCGAGCCCGAGCTGGAGCTTCGAGTGAAGGCTCGGGACGAAGTGAAACCGGAACGGTCCGACGTGGTGATCGAGATGCGGCGTGACGATCACGCTCTGCTCGCCAAGCCCGTGCAGGCCCATCAGGTGATGCAGCGACTGCGAGCCGTAGACCCGGCAGCCGAACTTCTTCGCGATCGCCGGCACGTCGAGCGCATGGTCGAAGTGCGTGTGCCCCACGAGCACCGCATCGGCAGCATCGACCCAGCGATCGACCGCGGCCTCCGAGGGCGGGACCACCTTGCGGCGGACCAGCTCGCCGAGCGTCAACCGGGTGACGTACGGGTCGATCCAGATCACCGTGCCCTGGTAGGCGAGGCGAAATCCGGCCGTCCCGAACCAGGTCATGGTCAGGCCGGGGGGGAGTGGAGAGCGATCGGGCGCCCACGCGAGCTGCCGAGCGGTTAGCTGATCGCTCGTGTGTTGGCCGCGCGCGGTCGCCAGGTACGCGAGACCCGAGCCGATGTGACCGAGAGGACCGAGCACGGCATCACTTTACTCCGCTCCCGACTCCCGCACGCCATCTCCCGGCGCTACAACCGCGCCATGGCCTTTACCCTTCCCGAGCTCCCCTGGGCACCCGATGCACTCGCTCCGACCATGTCGAAGGAGACCATCGAGTATCACCACGGCAAGCACCACAAGACGTACGTCGACAACCTGAACAAGTTCGCGCCGGGCACGAAGTACGAGAACCTCTCGCTCGAGGACGTGATCACCCAGTCGCGCGCCGACGGCGACAAGAAGATC
>JBBRED010000191.1:0-16089 GCA_038203335.1 Haliangiales bacterium
GCACCAGAAGTTCGCGCAGTGGTTCGAGTCCACCACCTCCGATGCCGGTCAGCTCGCCTATCACTGGAGCGAGGCCGGCCATCCCACGCGCGCCGCGCACTGGTCGCTCGTGGCCGGCGAGGCGGCGCAGGCGCAGCTCGCCTGGGGTGTCGCCGCGGACTGGTTCGCGCGCGCCGTGCAGCTCGGCACCACCACGCTCGCGGTGCGCGCGCAGCTCGCGCAGTGCCTGTTCCTCGGCGGCAAGCTCGCCCAGGCCGCCGAGGAGTTCCTGACCCTCGCCGCCACCGACACCGACGGCGATCGCTGGCGCGTGCGTGCGGCCGAGGCGTACCTCAAGCTCGGAGAGCTCGACCGCGGCACGAGGCTCCTCGACGCGATCCTCGAGAGCCGCGGTCAGCACCGCGCGCGCAACCGCGCGACCTCCGTGATCCGCGCCGTCAGCGTGGCCGCGCGCTGGCTCGCACCGGGCCGCGCGAAGCAACACCCCGTCGATGATGTGCTGTCGTCGGTGTACCGCGTGATCGGAAGCTTCCTGTCCACACCGTACCCGATCGAGTCGCTCGAGTACGTGCTGCGCGGCGTGGCGCACGCGGAGAACAGCGGCGATCGCGCGGCGCACGCGATGGGCATGGCGATGCTCTCGGCGTACGTCGCCACGGGTTCGCTCGGACGGTTCGGCGATCGTGCGATCGCGAACGCGCAGCGCCTCAGCGCGCAGAGCGGCGCGCCGTATCCCGGGATGGTCGTCGCCGGCGCGAGCGGCATGCTCGCCACGCTGCGGGGCAACTGGGCCGGCATGCGCGCCGCGCACACCGAGGCGGAGACCGTGTGCAAGCGACTCGGCCTCGAGCGATCGTGGGAGGCGTCGTTCCTGCGCACGTACTGGGCGCTCGGCGAGCTCTACGCGGGCGAACCGCCGCGCGCGCTCGAGCTGCTCGCCGGCCTCACGGATACCAGCGAGGATCTGTGGACGCGCGCGATGCTCGGCTCGTGTCGCGGTCGCGTGCACGTGCTCGCCGGCGATCTCGTCGCGGCGCGCAACGTCGCCGACGATCTAGCGCGCACGCCGGCCGCGCGCCAGGGGATGTCCTCGATCTATCGCCAGGTGTTCCTCGGCGAGCTCGCTCTCGCGGAGGGCGACTGGCGGCGCGCGCGCCTGGTCGGTGACGAGCTCGCCAAGTCCGCGCGCACGCAGTGGCTGTCGACGATGCCGGCGATCTCCGCGATGGTCGACGTGATCACCAGCACCGCCGAGCTCGGGCTCGCGCACGGCGGAGATCGCGCGGCGGCGACGGCGGCGCTCGCCACCGCGAAGAAGCTGTACCGCCGCGGGCGCTCGTCGTTCTACGCCGCCACCGCGCTGCGCATCTGGGGCCAGGCCGAGCAGTTGCTCGGCGACCAGACCGCGAGCCGCGCCACGTTCACGCGCGCCGCCCAGGTCGCCGCCGAGCGCGGCGGCAAGGTCGATCGTCTCGCGATCAGCGCGCTCACGGGCGCGTCGATCGAGCCCGGTCCACTCGGACCCGCGGTCGCCTGGAGTACCGGAGGAGTATGGCAGCTACGGTAATCGTCATCGGTGGCGGCGTCGGCGGGTTGACCGCGGCGCACGAGCTCGCAGAGCGCGGGTACGACGTTCACATCTACGAGTCGCGCTCCGCCTGGGGCGGCAAGGCCCGCAGCCAGCCGGTCCCCGGCTCGGGCTCCGGAGGCCGCGCCGATCTACCCGGCGAGCACGGCTTCCGGTTCTACCCGCGGTTCTACACGCACGTGATCGACACGATGAAGCGCATCCCGAGTGCGTTCGGGGGCTGGGTCGTCGATCACCTGCGGCCGACGACCGAGAGCGCGATCGCGCTCGTCGATCGCGGCACCTGGTATCGGTTCTATCGGCGCCCCGTGACCAAGCCGTTCGAGGTCATCGCCGCGCTCGAGCTGTTCTTCCAGGAGCTCGACTTCGACGACGAGGACATCGCGCTGTTCGCCGCGAAGATCCTCGAGTTCCTCACCACCAGCTCCGAGCGCCGCCTCGGCGAGTACGAGCAGATGTCGTGGTGGGACTTCCTCGAGGGCGATCTCTATTCGCCGAACTTCCAGCGTCAGCTGCGCGCGGTGCCGCGCACGATGGTCGCCATGGATCCGCGCCGCGGCTCGGCGCGCACCGTCGGCGGGATCTCGATGCAGCTGATCCTCGACTACGCCGACACCGGCGTCACGAACGACCGCACGATGGGTGGGCCGACGAGCGAGATGTGGATCGATCCGTGGATCACCCACCTCGGAACGCTGGGGGTCACGTTCCACAGCGGGCTCACCGCCACCAGCATCGACACCGCGGCCGGCGCGATCAGCGGCATCCACCTCTCCGACGGCTCGACCGTGACCGGCGACCACTACGTCCTGTCGGTCCCGATCGATGCCGCGATCAACCTGATCTCCCCCGCGATGGGCGGCCTCGATCCGCAGCTCGAGCGGCTGCGCCTCGCGAACCCCGATGATCTGGTGTCGTGGATGGTCGGCATCCAGTACTTCCTCTACGAGGACGTGCCGCTGGTCCGCGGCCATACCTTCTTCCCCGACTCGCCGTGGGCGCTCACCACGATCAGCCAGCCGCAGTTCTGGCGCGACCTCGGCATCTTCCGCACGCGGTACGGCGCCGGCGATGTCGGCGGGCTGATCTCGGTCGACGTTTCGGATTGGGATACGCCGGGCGTGTTCGTGACCAAGCCCGCGAAGCAGTGCACGCCGAACGAGATCGCCCAGGAGATCTGGGAGCAGCTCAAGGCCGCGCTGAACGGCCTCGAGCCCGGCGAGGAAACGCTCACCGACGCCATGCTGCACTCGTCGCACCTCGACGACGATCTCGACTTCACGTCGGGCATCCCGCCGAAGAATCACTCGCGCCTGCTCGTCCATCCGCCGGGCTCGCTTGCCGTGCGACCGACCGCCGCCACCGCGATTCCGAACTTCGTGATCGCCGCGGACTTCGTGCGCACGAGCACCGACCTCGCCTCGATGGAGGGCGCGAACGAGGCCGGTCGCATGGCGGCGAACGCGATCCTCGATCGCGACGCGTCACCGACGGCGCGCGTCCAGCTGTGGCCGGTGACCGAGCCCGATTCGTTCAAGTTCGCGAAGAGGATCGACGCGTGGCTCTACGCGCGCGGCCGGCGCCACGCGTTCGAGATCCTCGGCATCCGCAACGCCGCGCGCGCCGCGAACTGGCTGCGCAAGCTCGAGCAATTCGCCGGCATCGCGAAGCTCGATGACTGGTTCGACGGCAAGTTCCGCGTCACCAAGCTCGTGCGCAGCGCGCTCTCGCTGCTCGGCCTCGGCTAGTTCGTCGTCGCGCCGAACCACGCCGTGACGCTCCACTGCGCCGAAGGCGTCATCGCATCGGTGTCGTACATGCGCGCGACCTGCAGCGCGCTCGACAGTCGCTTCGCCCACGCGACGCGCAGCTCGCCCGCACCCGCGGCCGCGTCGCGCGACGCCGCTGCCCACGCGCCCGCCTGCAGCCAGCGGCCCATCGGAGCTCCCGCGGAGACCGCGCCGATCACGCCGCGCCCCGGGCGCGCGCGCACGCTCGCGTTGACCCAGCCCACCGGCGCGATCACGCCCGCGGACGCCGCCGCGCCCGCACCGCTCTCCGAGCGCTCCCACAGCTCGGCGCGCTCCAGCCGGTACAGCGGACCGAACGCCGCGCCAACGGTTCCGGTCCCCGCACGCAGCTCCGCGCTGGCTCTCCATCGTGCACCCGCGGCATCGCGCTCGATGCCGGCGAACGCGACCGCGCTCGCGCCGAACCCGGGCTCGTAGACCAGCCCTCCGCCGACCTCGGTGCGCGCATGGTCGGCGATCCACGTGCGCGCGAGCGCGACCTCCGTCGCGGCCTCGACCTTCACCGGATCGATCGCCGCGGCGGCGCGAGCGGACCACCGCGGTGCGAGCTGGAGCGCGAAGGCTCCGCCGGCCAGCGCGGGCGACACCACGTCATCGATCTCCAGGCCGAGCGCGAACCTCGTCGTCACCGCGACCGCGCGCACGCCCGTGCGCGGGTGGTCGTCGAGCACGGCGCGATATCCATCGGCGACCTGCGCGAGCTGCGCCGGGGCGAGCGTCCCCGCGGCCAACGCCACCGCTCCATCGGCGGTGTGAACCTCGAGCAGCCGCAGCACGCGCACCGCATCGGACGCCTCGTTCCAGTCGCTGGTGCGCAGGTCGCCATCGAGCCACACCCCCCGCGCACCGAGACCGAGCCTCGCGCCCCGCCACTCGGCATCGAGCGAGAGATCGAGCGCGCCGTAGGTCGCCGCACCCTGCCCACCCGCACCGACCGCCGCTCCGACGCCGAGCGCATCGTCCGCCCGAGCGGGGGCGGCGAGGACGAGGATCAGAGCGAGCGCGAAACGCACGCCGAAATGGTCGCGCCGCCCGCTCCGGGGGACAACTTATCGGTTCGCGGCCGCGCGCTGGGCGTTCGCACGGCGAACCAGGCGCCACATGCCGAAGCCTGTGATGGCCGCGAGCCCCACACCGATGCCGAGCAGGCGCCAGCGATACGAGCCGCCCACCGCCGGGTTCGGGTTCGTCCAGAACCCCGATGGCCGGGTGTAAATGATCTCGTGCGTGGTCGGCGGCTCGGCGCTGCTCGTCGCGGCGAGACCGCCGATGACGAGCGCGAGAACGAGGACCAGGGACCGCATGCGAGCGCTATAGCACGCTCGGTCCGCGCCCCGCGTGCGTCAACGCGTCGCTATTGCGCCGGGCAGGCCGCGTCGGTGGTCAGCTCGATATCATCGATGAGCGCACTCTGCTGGATATAGTTGCTGTTGTCGCAGAGGCCGCTACCACCGGAGTGGCTGATCGTCACGATCTGGCTGCGGCCCGCCGCCACCGGATCGAGACAGACGGTGTAGGGCTGATAGCCATTGCCCTCGGTCAGGGGGATCGATACGGCGCTGTTTCCGCTCGCGCGGACCGACGTGCTCGCATCCGGGTTCACGCCAACGTTCGCGAAGAACTTCAGCGCGGGACCCGACGTTCCGCTCGGAGCCGGCACGACCGGCAACATCGTGTAACCGGAGCTCGAGCACCGGCCCTGCGAGTCCAGCGAGAGCGCCTTGGTCCCCGTGTGAGCGGCCGCGCCGCTGCGGATCGCGACCGACGCGGTGCTGCTGGACTGGTAGCCGAAGGCACCGAGCGGGACGGCCCCCTGCTCGAAGCCCGGGTTCGCGAAGCTCGCCGTGGAGGCACAAGCCGGATCGTCGACCGTCTTCACGTTGTCGACCCAGACCTGAGCGTTCACGATATCCGTGCACAATCCCGAGCCGCCCGACACGTTGAACGTGACCGGCACGGTCTGCCCGCGCATCGCCGGCGGCAGGCACGTGTGGATCGCCGCACCCGTGCCGGTCGTGGGGAGCGACACCTGCATCAGGTCGACACCGATCCTCATGCTAGCGCTCGAGCCGGGGCTGGCACCGACGAACATCTCGAGCGCCGGGTTGTCCGTGTTCACCACGGTGAACGACGTCGCCATCGAACCGCTATCACACCGCGCCGACAGGTTCAGGCGAGCGGCCTTGGTGCCGGCCTGCCCGATGCCCGCGACAAATCCACCGCTCGAGCCTCCGCTCGTCGTGAACGTGAAGCCTCCCGCGCCCTCCGCGTCGAAGTTCGCGCCCTGTCCCGGCACCGAACCGCACTCGTTCGCGTTGGCCGCGACGATCGCGGCGTGATCGATCGCGAAGTTCGAGATCATCGAGTTCGGGCACGCCAGGGGCTTGAGGTACGGGCCGAACGAGAACGTGGTCTGCGCTCCCTTGCCGGTCGCTGTCGGCGGCGCGTAGCCGCCCTGCGGCAAGCAGATCCGGACCGAGTGGTAGAGAGCGTCGAAGAAGTACGTCAGCGGGCTCCACGATGTACCGCCGAACGACACGCCCATCAGCACGCGCTCGCTACCGAACTGGCCGTTGATCGCCTGATTCTTGTAGGTCAGGTCGAGCACGAGCGGCTCGGCCTTGCGATACGTGGGCATGTCGACGGTCTGGTGAACATCGGCCAGCGCGCACAGCGCGCCCGGGAGGAACGCGGCCTCGCCAGGCTCCACGCTTCCGACCGCCGTCGAGTTGAGCAGGGCGCCCTTGGTGACCGTCCACGTGCTCGCCGCGGCGAAGCCGGGATCCTGCAGGGTCCCGGTCCACACGCATCCGCTGACGCCGGTGGTGTAGCCCGCGACGCAATCGCACGTCCGTCCCGTCGCGGACTCGTTGCAGTACTCGTGCGTACCGCAGTCGGCGTCCTCGGTGGCAGCGGTGCACTCGCACGTCCCGGAGGCGCACGGATCGGCGTCCGCTCCACCACCGCCGTCGGGCTTGTCGTCCACGACGTGACCACACCCCGCTGCCCACAGAACAAGAATAGTAAAGGCTGCCCTCATGTCCCCATCATACGCTGGCGGCCTCCGGATCTTGCTTGATCTGGATCATGCCGATCGCGGGAGACGATGTAGGGGATTCAGCGACGTCAGGGCGCAGCGAGCAGCTGGATCTCCGACGCCGTCAGCACGCGGTCGTAGAACACCACCTCGTCGATCGAGCCCTGGAAGTTGAGCGGTGACGAAGGGAAGTCGCGCGCGCCGATCGTCATCTTGGCCGAGACGTTCGAGAACCCGGTCGCCGGCTGCGTGTCGACCATCACACCGTTGAGGTACGTGAGCCGGTTCGCTCCGTCCCACACCATGGCGGTGTGGTACCAGGTGCCGATCGCGAGGGTGGTCGTGCCGGTCGTCTGGCTCGGGCCATCCGAGTACCAGCCCGGTTTGTTGCCCAGCGCGGCCATCAGCCCATAGCTGCAGTTGGCGCCGACCTGCTCGCAGACGGCGACCGAGTTCTCGGTCGTGGACGTGTCGAGACGGATCCACGCACCCACGGTGAAGTGCTGGCCCGGGTTGAGGTCGGTGTTCGTGACGTCGATGCGATCGGCGGTGAACTGATAGGCGCTGCCCTTCTTGCCGGCGACGAGCGTGGGGCAGCTCGGATTGCACGCGGCGGTGTGGGCCGGCGACGCGGAGTCGACGACCCCATCGCTCGGGTCATCGTCGAACTTGAGCCACATCTTCGGACCGACCGGCACGTCGAGGTGCGCATCGAGCATCATGTCCGCGGCGGGTGCGTCGATCAGGGTGCCTGGCCCGTCGTGGACCGCGGCGTCGAGCGCGTCGTTCTTCACGGAGCCGCACGCGGCGGACAGGAGAATCAGCGAGACGAAGAATCGCACGCCTGCGAGCGTAACACTCGTTCTAGCGACGAAGTGGATTTGTCGAGCGAGCGTTCTTGATCGCCTTCGACACCCGCTTCATGCAGTCCTCGTCGGATTCGCTGTTGTCCTTCGCGAACAGCAGCGGCGTGACCATCGCCTGGTCGTACTCGACCTGGGTCAGCCGATCGCGCTTGAGCATGATGGAAAGGATCCGCTGGATCTTTCCCGTGGTCCACCTGGTCAACGTCCCCGCGCAGTACTGCTTGTAGCGCTCCTTCGGCGACGGGAGGATCGTCGAGAAGAACGCGGCCTCGACCGGGTTCAGATCCTTCGGGGGCTTGGAGAAGAAGTGCCAGCTCGCCGGGCCGATGCCGTAGAGGTTCGGTCCGTACTCGATGACGTTCAGATAGATCTCCATGATCCGATCCTTGGTCAGCGTGTTCTCCACGTGCCAGGTCAGGAACAGCTCCTGGAGCTTTCGCGCGAGCGTCTTCTCTCGATAGAGCAGGACGTTCTTCACGAACTGCATCGTGATCGACGAGGCGCCGAACTTGAACGCGCCGGCCTTCAGGTTGTGCACGAGCGCGCTCTTGAACTCGCTCACGATGAAGCCGTGGTGCTGATAGAACGCCGAGTCCTCGGTGCTCATGATCGACTTGATGAGGTACGGCGAGATCTGATCGAGCGGCACGAAGTCGGGGTTGGACTCGCCGACGATGAACGAAGTCCACTGCCCCTTCTCGACCTCGACGTAGTGCTCGAACTCGGTCTTCAACCGCTTCGGCGAGTCCGCCGGCTCCGCGGTGACCTTGCAGTGCCGGATCCCGACGTGGCCGTCGAGCTTCGTCGCGTCGAGGTTCGCCCAGTCGATGTCGAGGTCGACGTCGGTATCGAACATGCCCTTCAGCGTGTAGCCCGCGAGGTACGGCGCCATCTCGCCGGGGATCGCGTTGAGGACTTTCTGACAGTCGATCGACGGGATCACGAGGCGCGCCTTGAACGTGTTGATGCCGCCGGGGCCGCGGCCCGCGATCGGCTTCCCGGTCTCGGGATCGAGCGTGATCTCGCCGGTCGTCGACGTCATGCGCGTCACGCTGCCGGTGATCGAGAACGGAACATCGCGCACCACGAAGTCACCGCGCGTCAGCTCGACCTTCTTGGTCGCGCGATCGAAGCTGCCCTCGACCTGCGCCGAGAGATCGAGATCGTGGACCTCCTTCTCGGCGATCATCGGATGGCCGACGTTGAGGCCGCGCAGGGCCAGGGAGCCGGAGAACGAGCCGCCGGCGCGGTTCGCCGAGAGGTGCAGGCTGGTATCGACCGAGGTGCCCGCGTAGTCGACGACCGGCGACTGCTCGAGCAGCGGCGCGAGCTTGTCGAGCTGGAACTTCGCGGCGACGAGATCGATGTTCATCGTCTGCGCCTTGATGTCGACCGCGCCCTTCGCGGTCCACAGCTTGCCGGGGACGCCGCCGTAGCCGCCGGCGAGCTCGAGCGTGTACTCGCCGGACTTCGCCGGGTTCGCGATCACCGTGCCGCCGATGCCCGACAGCGCGAGCTTCGGCCACACCGCGAATTCGCCGCCCTCGACGCGAATGGTCGGCGGCTGGCCGGAGCGCTTCGTGACCTCGACCAGGGTCGCGGTCGCCTTCGGAGCGTTGAGCGTGGTCGCCGAGACCTGCTTCGCCTGCGCGATCAGCTCGCCCGGCGTCCACGTTGCGGTGCCGTCACCGACCAGCGCGGTGGCGCCGGTGATGGTGTCGTCGACGAGCACGCGCGCGTGGACGACGGTGAACGACGTCGGCCGCAGGCCGCTCGAGCCGTCGGCGGTGCTGCCGCCTTCCTTCTTCTCGAGCACCCGATCGACGAGATCGCCGAGGTTGTCCTTGCCCGTGCCGTCGCGGCGGATCGTGATCACGATGCCGTCGATCGCGGCGTCGCCGAGCTTCACCGAGCCAACGAGCGACCGCATGGTGTCGAACGAGATGTCCACGCGATCGATGTGCACGAGCGGCGTATCGCCGTCGTTCGGCCCGCGGATCTCGAGGTCGCGCAGCGTGGCGTGGCCGAGCGTCACGTCGACGGAGCCGAACCGGACCTCGCGCCCGAGCTTGGCGGCGAGCCTGTCGCCGAGCTTGCCGCGGATCATCCACGCGCCGACCTTGGGGTAGACGACAAACAGCAGCACGAGGACGATCGCGGTCACCGCTCCGCCGAGAATCGCGGGGATCACCCAGCGCGGCCGCCGGCGGGCCGTGGTGCCCGAGGGTTGTACTGCCCGTGCCATGGCCGACCGTATACAACACCCGAGCCGGGCGGCGAATTCGATCTGCAAGCCCCGCGAAGGCCGGGGCGAAGCGTCCCGTAGGTAGCCGCCTACTTGCAGGTCAACGCGAGTAAGTGCCCGTCATTGTTGGCAAGTGAGTGCCCGAACACGAGGTAGTCACCGGCCGCAAACGTCGACGTGTTGTTGACGAAGTTCTTGCCGGCCGTGTCGTCGATCGAGATCGAGAGCCGGACCTGGCTGCCGTTGACGATCGAGAGCAGGGTCGCATCGGCCCTGCCGAGCTTGAGCTGGATCGACTCCGCCTTCTTCGCGGTCAGCGTCTTCTCCGCCTTCATCAGCAACTTGAACTGATTCCACGACGAGAATGGCGGCTTCTTGAACTTCTTCTTCAGCTTCTCGAGATCCGCATCGACCGCGGGCTTGTCACCGCTCGACGCGCTGACCTCGAGGAACTCGCAGGTCACCGTGGGCGGTGGCGGCGGCGACTGCTTCGGCTGGGCGATCGCGCTCGCCCCGAAGCAGACCGTCAGCGCCGCTGCGAACAGCCAGGACCTCATATGCCCTCCACAGTATCCTCTGGCGTCACCCAGATCACGGTCGTGTGGCCATCTTCATCTTCAAGGTTCAGCACGGTGCCCTCGCCGTCCGGCGTGTCGAGCGACTCGATCTCGGGCGCGGTGCGCATCGCCGCCGGCCGCACGTCGATCGCGCCGGTGCGCTGAGCCTGCGTGCCGGGATCGTCGCCGCCGCCGGGGCGCAGGATCAGGGCGAGCGCCGCGACGGCACCCGCGCTGAGCGCTCCGGTGATGACGTGGCCGCGATAGCGATCGAGCCAGCCGGTGATCTTCGACCACACGCTCGGCGTCGCCGGAGCGGCCGCGGTCGCGCTCTCGATCTCCTTCCACATCGCATCGAACCGTCGCTCCGACACGTTGTCGGCCGCGAGCTCGAGGTGACCGCGCAAGACCTCGTCCACCTGCGCGAGCGACTCGGACTTCGCGCGCGCATCCGGATCGGCCGCGAGCCGATCCTCGACGGCCTTGACGTCGCGCTCACCGAGCTCGCCGTCGAGGTGCTGCATCAGCTCGATATCGTCACGGGATGCCATTACCGGTTCCGCGCAGCGGGTGCGCGCTCCTTGCTGTCGTCTTCGGAGGGATCCTCGCCGGTGAGGTCTTTCACCAGCTCGGGAGATGCGTGGTCGAGGAGATCGAGCAGCCGCTTCTGCATGTTGCGCCGGGCGTGAAACAGCCGCGACATGATGGTGCCCTTCGAGCAGTCCATCGCCTTGGCCATCTCCTCGTAGGACAGGCCCTCGAGCTCGCGCATGACGATCACCGCTCGGTGGTTCTCCGAGAGCTCGGCCAGCGCCTCGTCGATGCGGGCGCGGATCTGCTTGTCCATCAGCGCACGGCCGGGATTTCCGCCGAGGATCCGAGGGATTAGCGACTCGTCGCCCCCGTCTTCGAGCTTCTGCTCGTCGAGCTCCACCGGCTTGATGCGCCGGTGCTTGCGGAGATGGTCGATGGCGAGGTTCATGACGATTCGATAGAGCCAGGTATAGAAGCTGGAGTTGCCCTCGAACTTGTCTAGGTACTTGTGAGCCTTGATGAAAGCGTCCTGAACCACGTCGAGCGCATCGTCGGGGTGGCGAACCACGCCGAGTGCCAGCGCGTAGGCTCGGCGGTGATAGCGCTCGAACAGGGTGCGAAACGCATCGCGATCTCCCGCGCGCGCGGACTGCACCAGCTCGCGGTCGTCGATGTCGCGTCCATGACCAGGTGTGGACGCTCCGGCAGCGGCTCTATTCACCCTCGGCACGTCGTCACTCGATTGGTCACTCGGTGGGCCGGTTATAGCGCATGTCCACCACCAGCGCGTGTCGGAAGCCCCGCGTAGAGCTATGCTCGACAAACGCCGCAACGCGGGCGATATCGTGGCTGTTTCTTCGACTACACAGACGGCAATTCCGGGATTCTTGGGGCGGGTTCGTGCAGTCCTCTACCGCCACGAGGCTGCCCGTGCGTCGCTGTATGCACTCGCGGCGATCGCCGCCGTCGCGCTCGTCGTTCCGTTGCTCGGTCATCTGTTCGGCGGATCGCGCGCGACCGCGTTCGCCGTGCTCGGGATCGGCGGCCTCGTCGCCGCGCTCGTGCTCGTCGGCGGCATCGTCCTGGGCTTCCTCGCACCGCGACGTCGGTGGAGCACCGACCACGAGCTCGCGCGCTGGGTCGGTACGCGCAAGAAGGATGTCGCATCGGATCTGCTGTCGTCGGTCGAGCTCGCGAATTCGCCGGTGCGCCCCGGTGCGCCTTCGGCCGCGCTGGTGGATGCGCTCGTCGCCGCCACCACCGCGCGGCTCGACGGTGTGGAGCCGAAGGCGCTGTTACCGGCGGGCGATATCAAGCGCGCCACGCGATGGATGCTCGCGGCGATCGCGGCGAACGTCCTGTTGCTCGCCGCCGCGCCGGGCGTGATCGCCGGTGGCTGGCGCCAGTTGATCGCCGCACCGGCGGCGCCGTTCGATGGCGCGTCGCTGTCCACGGTCCCGCTCGTCGGTGATCTCGAGGCCACGCTGACGTCGCCGGCGTACTCGCGACGCGCCGTGCTCCCGCTTCCATCCTCGTCGGGCGACGTGCGCGGGCTCCCCGGCACGAAGGTCGAGCTACGCGCGCGCGTGCTCGTGCCCGCCGCCTCGGTCGAGCTCGTCGTCGACAGCACGGAGACGCCGGGCGAGACGACGTCGATCTCCACGAAGATCGAGGGCGAGCAACTCACCGCATCGCTCACCATCTCGAAGTCCACGCACTATCGATTCGCGGTGCGCGCTCCGTCGGGCGCGCGCTCGATCGAGACCACGCCGCGCTCCATCGAGGCCGAGCCGGATCAGGCCCCGAACGTCCAGCTGATGGCGCCGGCCGATACGCTCGACGTCACGAACCTGCGCCGCGTCGAGCTCGCGTTCGTGATCGAGGACGATTTCGGGCTGACCGCCGCGGAGCTCGTGTGGGAGGCCGGCAAGGACAAGGGCAAGAAGCCGCTGCCCCTCGAGGGCGCCGCCAACGGTCGCGCGCAGGGCAAGGTGATGTGGGACATCGCCGAGATCGTGGTGCCGAGCGGCGGCGAGGTCCGCTACTGGATCGAGGCGAAGGACAACGACACGATCGGTGGACCGAACATCGGCAAGTCGCGCGAGCTGCGGCTCAAGGTGATCTCGCCGCGCGAGCGCCACGAGGAGACCCTCGGTCGCCAGCAGGATCTCGCCGAGAAGATCGTCAAGAACCTCGGCGGCCGGCTCACGCTGTCGCCCGACGAGCCGGCGCCACGCGAGGAGCTCGCGCGCACCCTCAAGGAGGCGGTCGTCGAGCTCGGCTCGATCGGCGCCGCGTTCGAGACCGATCCGCACGCGTCCGATGCCATGCGCAAGGCGCTGAGCAGCATGCGCGAGCGGCTCGACAAGCTGACCACGACCGAGGGCAAGCTGATGCCCAAACCATCCGGCAAGCCGATCCCGCTCGCCGCGGGTCGGTTCGCCGGCCTCGACGGGCGCCTCGTCCCCGAGCTGGAGGACGACACGATCACGCTCGCCGACTGGCTCGATCGCGAGCGCATGGAGGGCCTGCTCGACGTCTCCGACGAGATCGCCGCGCACGAGAAGCGGCTCGCCGAGCTGCTCGCGCAATACAACAAGACCAAGGACCCGCGCCTGCTCGACGAGATCGAGCGCGAGATGAAGGCGATCGAGCGCGCGCACGCGGATCTCGAGAAGCACCGCAAGGGCCTCGCCGAGGACGTGCTCGATCAGTACGTCAACCGTACCGCGATGCAGGCGCAGCAGGGCGCGGACTGCGTCGAGGAGGTTCGCAAGCTCGTGCGCTCGGGTCAGACCCAGCAGGCGCAGACCAAGCTCGATCAGTGCCGCGCACAGCACGACCGCGCCGCGAGCGCGCTCGAGGGCTCGCTCGCGAACCTGCGCGGCGACAAGTTCTCCGACGAGCAGAAGAAGCTCGACGAGGTGATGAACGAGCTGTCGGACGTGGCGAAGGATCAGGAGGACATCGCCGCCGAGTCGAACCGGATCTTCGAGTCGTATGCCGAGAAGGCCGACGAGGTGGCGAAGGATCGCCGCCGCGAGGCGAGCAAGAAGGTCGGCACGCTGGTCGAGAAGCTGCGCAAGCGGATCGCCGACATCAACGAGGCCGGCCTGACGCCGTTCGCGAAGGAGGAGCTCGACATCGTCGAACGCCGCCTGACCGACGTCGAGCACATGGTCGACGACGGCGATCTCGCCGAGGCGCTCGGCATGGCGCGCCAGGCAAAGGCCTCGCTCGACACGATCGCGGGGGAGCTCGAGGCCGCGATCAACGACGATCCGAAATCGAAGTGGGCCGATGCCACGCAGGACGCGCTCGAGGGTGTGACCCGCGCGGGCCCGGTCGCGCGCGAGCTGATCGCCGAGCTCCAGTCCCTCTCGCCGCGCCCCGATCAGATCATGTCGACCGATGACCTGCGCGCGATCGAGCGCCTGCGCCGCCGCCAGGCGATGAACAAGGGCCGCACGCAGCGGCTCTCCGATCGCACGAAGCAGCTCGGCGCGGACCTCCCCGGCGATACCGGCGCCGAGCTCGGCAAGAAGCTCGGCGGCGCGATCGATCAGATGGGCAACGCCGACGACCGCATGAAGGGCAAGGATCCCTCGGGCGCGCGCGAGGCCACGCGCTCGGCCGCCGACGCGCTCGCCAAGGCGCGCGATCGCGCCCGCAGCGCCGCGCGCCAGGCGCAAGAGGGCACGGTCAACGACGAGCCGATCCGGATCCCGGGCGCCGACGAGTACCGCGCGCCCGAGCGATTCCGCGAGGACCTGCTCGAGGCGATGAAGAAGAAGAGCAAGGTCGCCCCCGACGGGTACGACGACATGATCAAGCGGTACTACGAGGAGCTGATCAAGTGACCGCGGGCACAGCGAGCTCGGTGGATGGGCGCCGCGTGCCCGCGCCGTCCGTGCCTTTGGACTGCGTGTGCCCCGGAACGGATCTGCCCTCCGGGACGAGAGCGCGAACGACGTCTCTCGTGGCGTTGCTCGGGTTCCTCGCGGCACTCCTTGTGGCCACGCCCGCTCACGCCCGGCGCGATCGCACCGTGACCGGTGACGTCATCAAGGCCGCTCGCTTCCTCCAGACCGCGCGGCTCGACGACGCGAAGGCCCTGCTCGCCGATCTCGAGAAGCGTGCGGGCGACAGCGTCGAGGTCAAGTGGCTGCGCGCCGAGCTCCTGTTCCAGAGCGGCGACTATGTCGGCGCGATCAAGGCTCTCGACAAGGTCCCCGATGACGGCGTCGATGGCCTCGTCGGTCAGACCCGCAAGCTCGCGCTGTCCACGCTCGGCGTGACCGAGGCGTTCGCGGAGACGATGTCGCCGAAGCAGCACTTCATCATCCGCTACGCGCCGGGGCCGGATGCCACGATCGCGCTGCTCGCGGGTGAGGTGCTCGATGCGGCGTGGGAGACCATCGGGACCGACCTCGGGCTCCAGCCCGCAGATCCGATCCGCGTCGAGTTGCTCGGTGCGCCCGCGGATCTCGCGAAGCTATCGCCGCTGACCGAGGCGGAGATCGAGACCACCGGGACGATCGCGCTGTCGAAGTACAACAAGCTGATGGTCGTCTCGCCGCGCGCGACGATCTTCGGCTACCCGTGGATGGACACCCTCGCGCACGAGTACACGCACCTCGTGGTCTCGCGGATCTCGCACGACACCGTCCCGGTGTGGCTGCAGGAGGGGCTCGCGCGGTTCGAGCAGACGCGCTGGCGGCGACCGCCCGAGGTCTCGCTCGCGGCGACGGAGCAGGCGCTGCTGACCGCGGCGCTGCGCAAGGGCCGCCTGATCTCGTTCGACGAGATGCATCCGTCGATGGCGAAGCTGCCGAGCCAGGAGGCGGCGGCGCTCGCATACGCCGAGGTCTACACGCTGGTCGGCTGGATGCAGAAGACGGTCGGCTACAAGGGCATCCGCGATGCGCTGACCTCGCAGCGCGACGGCAAGAGCGCGCGCCGCGCGGTGGCCGAGGTGCTCGGGATGTCCTGGAGCGGCGTCGAGAAGGAGTGGCACGCTCATCTCAAGACGCCCGACAAGCCGACTCCCGGGACCGCGCGGGCCGGCAAGCCGATCAAGTTCGCGAAGGGCGGCACCGATTCGGAGAACGTCGGACTCGAGCAGGTCGGAGTGCGCGGCCGGAAGCACGCGCGGATCGGCGGTATGCTGCGGGCGCGCGGGATGCTTGAGGCGGCGGCGGTCGAGTACGAGAAGGCCCTCACGGCGGGCGGTCCCGAGCCGTTCGTGGCGGGCAAGCTCGCGAGAACGCTCGTGGAGCTGGGGCGGTTCGACCGCGCGATCGAGCTGGCCACGCCCTTGACCTCGGCCGACGACCGCGATGCTGTCGCTTCCGTGACGCTCGGGATGGCGAGGACGGCGAAGAAACAGTGGCCGGAGGCGATCTCCGCGTACGAACAAGCGCTACGGATCAGTCCGTTCGACCCGACCAC
>JBBRED010000192.1:0-16006 GCA_038203335.1 Haliangiales bacterium
GTTGTCCCACCGGAGTTCATCCAGGTCGCGATCGCACGTCACGAGGCGATCTGGGGGCACCCGCCGCCCACGGTCACGGCCTCGGCTGACGCACCTTGGTTCGATCTAGACGCCGACGGCATTTGGGATGTGACCCAGACAGGCACCAATGCGAACCCACCATCGGCCGCAAGGACAAACGGGATGCCGCAACCACCTGGCACCAGCAGGACTCCGCACAGTGCCGCCCAACCCGACGTGAAGCCGCAACCCCCGCCGCTCATCCTCGACCCTCTGGATGCTGATATCTTCGGCACTACGAAGATATGAAGCCGCGAACGGTCGTGATTTCGCTGACCCTCGTTCTGTCGGCTCTCGTAGTACTCGTGGTGATTTCGCGACTTCAGATTCGCGAGTTACGCAGTCGGGCAGACCAGTACGTGGAGGTCTGCAGGCGGGTGCAGCTAGCAATGCACATAGAGGCCGAATGGTTCGCAGACCCGAAGCGGCAGGGGCAGGCTTTGCAGTTGTTCGCCGAGGGTCCGAGTGCTCACGGCTACGAGGACATCGCGCTGTGTATCGACAGACCCTTCGAGTTCGATCGGCAGCGCTGCTGGTCAGAGCCCAACAAGTTCGAATGTTTGACGAAGCTGGCTCAGGCCGCCGAGGCAGCAATCGCACACCATCTTGAATAAGATAATCTACGCAACCGCACGCGTCTGGTGCCGATACGTGCCGGGATGAACCAGCCTGCAAATGCATTCTCGTGCGGCACTGACTGGATTGTCGAGCAACTGCGGGTTCACCGGGGCCGATCGGCTGGCGTCCCGGCATCGGAGCTGGGTGAACTCGTGTCGAACGCTGAACTTCAGCGAGAGCGCTTCTGCGAAGCCGCCGCCGCTGACCCCAACATCGCGGCACTAGCAGCGTTTGGTTTCACCGATACCGAGATGGCCATGCTGGTCACACTGGCAGCGGCCGAAGTTCGGCGTGATGTCGCCGACGCGCTGAACTTGGTCGATCCCAAGTGCCGCCTCGCGGCAGCGCGGGATTTGGTATACGGCGAGCGCCTCGGCCTGGATGCGCACCACGAGCTCTCACCGCATGGGAGTCTTCGGCGCTTCTCGGTTGTCGAGCTGTCCTCGGTCCACACGAGCGCAGAGTACGTCCGGGTCTCGCCACGCCTGTTGGCCCATCTTCTTGGTGACGACCGGCTGGAGCCGTCCCTCCAAGGGCTCTTGATCCGCAGCGAAGCCTCCAGCCTCACGTTTTGTGGTGCGACGAAACCCATGGAAGACGTTGGCGCCCTGCGGACTGCGGCGGCGTTGGTTCTCGTCAGCGGCGCTCGACACAGCGGTCGGCGGACGATGGTCCAACGCGGAATGGGAGATGGGAAGACCATTGCGATCGCTTCGGATCGCCTGGGAGCTGACGTCGCGATGTTGCGGGGATCCTTGCGCGCGCTCGCCCTCGAGTGCCGCCTCACCGGCAAGGTGCCGCTGCTCTGCAACCTCGACGCGCTCGATGCCGAGCGCCTCGCGATCGTGGCGAACGAGTTCGCACCGCTGATCGAAGGCAACATCCTCGTCACCTGCGGCCTGCAGCGCCCGAACGTTCAGTGGGACCGGCCCGTGGTCGTGATCGAGATGGGCCAGCCCACGCACGCGCAGCGCGCGCAGCTCTGGCACGAGTCGCTCGGGCAGGGGACGGCCGAGGATGGCGAGCGCCTGGCGGGCCAGTATCCGCTCGCGCCGGGCCTGATCGTTCGGGCCTGCGAGGCGGCGAAGGCGCGCGCGGCCGGGCGCGAGCTCGAAGCCAAGGACGTCTATGCGGGCATTCGCGCCGTGCTCGACGAGCGGCTCGGCGCGTATGCGCGGCGGATCAACGTCACGCAGACCTGGGACGACATCGTGCTGCCGCAGGACCAGATCGACTCGGTCATCGAGCTGATGGCGCGCGTGCGCGGCCGGCACAAGGTGTACGAGACGTGGGGGTTTGGCGCCAAGGTCGGCAGGGGGCTCGGAGTGAGCGCGCTGTTCTCGGGGCCGCCGGGGACGGGCAAGACGATGGTGGCCGGGCTCATCGCCAAGGAGCTCGGGCTCGAGCTGTACCAGGTGGACATGGCGAAGGTGGTCAGCAAGTTCATCGGCGAGACCGAGAAGAATCTGGCCGCGCTGTTCGACGCGGCGGAGGCGGGGCACGCGATCTTGCTGTTCGACGAGGCGGACTCGCTGTTCGGCAAGCGGACCGAGGTGCGCTCGAGCAACGACCGGTTCGCGAATCTCGAGACGAACTACCTGCTGCAGCGACTCGAGTCGTTCACCGGCGTCTGCCTGCTGACGAGCAACCACGAGAGCAACATGGACCCCGCGTTCCAGCGCCGGTTGTCGCTGCACCTGCGGTTCGCGCTGCCGGATGCCGACGAGCGCGCCGCGATGTGGCAGGCGGTGCTGCCCGCGGATGCGCCGCTCGGCGGAGCGATCGATTTTGCGGGGCTCGGGCGGCGGTTCGCGATGAGCGGCGGCTACATCAAGAACGCGGCGCTGCGTGCGGCGTTTCTGGCCGCGGATCGCAACGAGGCGATCACCGAGGCGCTGCTCGAGCGGGCGGCGCGCGTCGAGTACGAGGGCATGGGCAAGCTCGCCGCATAGCGGTTGGGTGCTGGTCAGTTCGCGGAACGACAACACTGCCGGTAGCGCTTCCCGCTCCCGCACGGGCACGGCTCGTGGCCCGGTGGTGGTGTCATGCCCGCGAGTGGCGTCCAGCGCGCAGGTGAGGAGCTTGCGGAAGACACGGACGGATCGGCGACGGCACGAATCGACGCGTAGCGGATCGCGACGCCGTTTCCGTCCTCGTCGTCTCCGAGTACGAACAGCGCGGAGCCGCGCATCGACAGGCGGGTGATCGCGATCCGCCGCGGTTCGCCGCGGCCCACGTCGAGGAAGAGGGTGGAATGGGTGCGCGCCGCGGCGTCGAGGCGCGCACGGAGGTTGTCGTCGGTCCATTCAAGGGATTGGTGCCCGTCGCGGGTCGTGGTGGGCGCAGCGCCCAGGATGCGGCCGAGCTCGGCGAATGCTCGCTGCGCGGCGGGCCCGGGTGGCGCTCGGGACGCGAGCATCGTGAGGAGGCGGGTCCGGGTCTCGTCGAACGATGACGGCGCCAGGACGTAGCGGCGATCGTGCAGGGGAAGAGCCTCGAGCGTCATCGCAAGCGCGTGGAAGGCCGCCCCCGGCAACTCCTCACCGATCCGGCGTTCGTAGGCCTCGAGCGCGCTTCTCACCGCGGACGACATGGCGAGATCTGCGTCGTGTCGGGCCTGGTCATCGTCGTCGTCATCGTCGTCGTCATCGTCGTCGTCATCGTCGTCGTACCGGCCGCGGTCGGCGACCGATCGATCAGGCCGACGAAGCGCGGCCGATGTCACGGCCGCGGCGAACGGGGCGAGCGCCCGGACGCGTGCATGCTCGGCCGCATCCCCCGCGCGGAACGCGGCGAACCGGGCGCGCAGCTCCTCCGGCGCGGTGACGAGACCCGGCAGCTCGGCGCCCGAGTCCGAGAGGCCCCGGAGGTCGCGCGGTGCAGAGGCGGCATCATCGCGGCGCTCGGTGACTCCGAGCTTGTCGAGCGCGCTGGTGACTGCGCGGTCGGGGGTGTCGTCCGAGATCGCGACCACCCCGGGTGCCAGGGCCCGGGCTGCGGCGACGGCCGGCAGGGCCGCGATCAAGCGTGCTTCAGCGGCTGGCGGGACCACGATGACGCGGCCCTGGTAGATCGTCGCGTAGGTCACGCTGGCGGTCCAGTCGCCGACCGCAGCGGCCACGTTCTGCGGGATCGGAGTCCGCGACGCAGCCCGGAGGATCTCCAGCAGTTGATCGCCCGTGGCGCCAGATGCGCTGGCGCGAGCGATCGAGGCCTTCGTGATCCGCGCGACGATCATTCGATCGAGACGGACGGGCTCGCAGATCGACAGAACGCGCGCCACATCCGAAAGCCGGGTCTCCGGGGGCATGAACACCTCGAAGTTCGGGGCGATGGTGGCGGCGAGGGCATCCGCGACCGGGGAGGGCGCAACCGTGGTCACGTCCGTGTCGCGAAGACCGTGGGTGGCCAGGCCGGGAAGGAGACCGAGGTCGTCGACGGGGAATGTCGGGATCCCGCGAACGGCGCACGCCTGCATCCAACCGTCCAGCGCCGACGCGGTGACGGGGCCGAGAGCGCGCAGGCGTGCAGCCGCATGGTCGACCACGCGGTGCGCTGGAAATCGTCCATCGGCGGCGGCCATGAGCGGCTCGCGCAACGGGCGGACCGTCGAGTCCGAGAGCTCGCCGATCAGGCCAAGTCTCCACGCGACGACCACCGTTCGCTCGAGGCGTGCCTCGTCCAGACCGATCTGCTTCGCGATCCGCTTGAGGTGAGCCCGGTGCGGGCTTCCGCCTTGCGTGAGCTTGAGATCGACCTGCGCCAGCATCGCCGCCACGGCGACGAGAATCCGACCATCGTCGTGCCGCTCGGCGTCAGCGTTGGATCTCGTAGCGGATGCGGCAAGACCGGCCACGCGCGCGGCGACGCGATCGGCGGCAGGAGCTACCAGCGCGGCGGCCGCACCGCGTGGGGTACCGAGGGGCACGGCGAGGAGCTCTCGATGGAGCTCGAGCAGGCCGAGGCTCACCGCAGGACCGTCGATGCCGAACGCCTCGCGCGCGAGGGCGTCGAGATCGGAGAGGTGCAGCATCCCGCCGTGCTGCGCGAGCGTGTCGATCACCGCGAGGGCCGGCACGCTCAGGCCGGCGACGGTGCGGGCGATCCACGCCGGATCTCGTTGTTCCGCCGCCGCCCGCTCCAGCACGCCGGGTACCTCGCCCGCGGTGCAGCGGCGGAACTGCATCACCAGCTTCGGCGTGAATCGGTCGAGCGGCCAGGCGCTCGGCATTGCCGCTTCAGTTGAGAAGGGTGCGCGTCCCATGGTTGCCGAGGTCGGGGTTGGACTCGTCGTCATCGTCGGTCATGTCGTCGTGATGAGTGGTGACGTCGGGGGTGTCGAGCGGATCCGGAGGAAGATGCGTCAGATCCTCGATGAAGAACCGATAGCCCTGCTCGGTCAGAAACAGCTGCCGGTGAAGCGCATGGTCTTCCTCGCAGGTGTGCCGCGTCACGACGGTGTAGAACGACGCGCCGCCGGGCTTGGGCCGCAGGATCCGCCCCAGCCGCTGTGCTTCCTCCTGCCGCGAGCCCATGGTGCCCGAGAGCTGGACGAGCACCGACGCCTCGGGAAGATCGATCGCGAAGTTCCCCACGCGCGACAGGACCAGGGTCCGGATCGCTCCGCTGCGGAACTCGGAGAGGATTCGCTCGCGCTCCTTGTGCGGCGTCCCTCCCCAGATCAGCGGAGCGCCGAGAGCCTTTGCAGCATCGCGAAGGGGCGCGACGTACGTGCCCATCACGAGGATCCGCTCGCCCTCATGGCGCTCAACGAGGAGCCGCATGGCATCCAGCTTGGTGGGATTCGCGGCCGCGATCCGCGGTTGTTCGCGCGGTGTTGCCGATGCGTACGCCAGGCGCCGGCCCGGAGACATCGCGACGCGGACCTCGAAGCAGGTGGCCGCCGCGATGTGGCCGGAGGCTTCGAGCATCCTCCACCCGATCTCGAAGCGCTTGGGACCGATCAACGCGAACACGTCCGTCTCGCGTCCATCTTCGCGCACGAGGGTGGCCGTGAGTCCCAGCCGCCGGCGCGCCTGGAGCTGCGCGGTGAGCTGGAAGATCGGCGCCGGGACGAGATGGACCTCGTCGTAGATCACGAGCCCCCAGGGCTCCGCCGCGAGGCGATCGAAGTGGCTGAAGCCCGTGGGACCGGCGCCACCGCGCTTGCTCATCATCGAGTAGGTCGCGATCGTCACGTCCCCGACCCGCGGCGTGCGAGCGCCGTCGTAGTTGGCGACCTGTTCGGGCGCGAGCTCCGACTTCGCCAGGAGCTCACGTTTCCACTGGGCGGCGGCCTCACGACTCGACGTCAGCACGAGCGTCCGCGTGCCGAGCGCTTCCATGACGAGCAACCCGATCACCGTCTTGCCCGCGCCGCACGGCAGCACCACCACGCCATGTCCCGAGCGCGCGAACGCCGTGACCGCCGCTGTCTGATACGGGTACGGAGAAAATACCTCGGTCCGCGCGCGGACACGCAGCGGTGTGCCGTCCTGGAGACCGGCGACATCTTCGACGGGGTAGCCGGCGAGCAGCAGCGCGCGCTTGATCGGGCCGCGGTCGATCGTGGCGATGGAGTAGTGATCGCCATCGCGCGTCAGCCGCGACGCGATCTTCGGATCGCGCTCGAGCCGCAAGCGGACGGCGGGCTCCGAGACCTCGAGCCGCAGGTTCGCGGCACTGGCGCCGTCCACCATCCGACACACGCCGTGCCGCGCGAACAGGTCACGCACCTCTTCGACCACATGCGCGGGGAGATCGTACCGACTGATCGACGCCAGCCCGTGGACGACTTCATCTACCGTGACCCCTTGAGCGGCGGCGTTCCAGAGCGCGAGCGCGCTCAGTCGGTAGGTGTGCACGTGCTCGGGCGATCGCTCCAGCTCCGCGAACCGTGCGAGGAGATCACGCGCTCGCGAATACTCGGGGTGGTCGACCTCGAGCAGTACAGTACGGTCGCCCTGGA
Source organism: Haliangiales bacterium (assembly GCA_038203335.1). GTDB lineage: Bacteria > Myxococcota_A > Polyangia > Haliangiales > Haliangiaceae > JABFXX01. Next base: position 6,647 of record JBBRED010000192.1, read on the forward strand.
TGATCGCCGGCCGGTCGCTCACGGCGCACGATGTAGCACGCGGGTCTGTCGGTCATGTAGGCTGATTTGCTGGGCGCGCTGAGTAGCGGCGCGGTCGCCGTATTCGGGCTACCGTCGCCGGGCATGGAGTCGGGTCTGCGGCTGAGAGCCGAGCTGGTCGTGGAGCCCGGCGCGATCAAGGATCCGCTGCTCGGCCGTACCGTGACGCTCGGCCCGACCGGCATCGCGATGGCGCCGCTGCTCGACGGCACGCGCGATGCGGAACGGTTGGTCGCCGAGATGCTCGCCGCGGGAGGCGCGCAGACGAAGATCGAGGACACGCTCCGCAGCCTCACGCTGCTGCACCTGATCGACGGTATCGGCGATGGTGTTCGCGACCGGATTGCCGCGATCTGGCGCGGCGATGTGGAGCGCGAGTACCTCACGCTACCCGAGACGCGGTTTGCGTGTCAGGCCTCGGGGCTGTGCTGCCGCAGCTATCGCCTCGGCCCGATCTCCGAGCAGGAGCGAGCGGCGATCGCGGCGCTGCCGCTGCGCGAGGCGATGCCGGATCTCCCGGAGGGAGACCTGTTCGTCGAGCGCGCCGAGAATCTGTATCTGAACACCACGAGCGCGCGGTGCGTGTTCTTGCGGCCGAACGGGCACTGCGGGATCCACGCGCACTTCGGCGAGGAGGTGAAGCCGCTGACGTGCAAGTTCTACCCGATCGGGGTGCAGCCCACGTTCGAAGGCGAGCGGCTGTACAACAACCAACACTGCGCGAGCCACTTCGTCAGCCAGGTTGCGGGACCGACGCTGATCGAGAGCGCGAAGCTGCTGCGCCCGAAGTCGGTGGGCCCGACGACGATGTTCCATCCGATCGTGTTCGTCCGCGAGGACACCCCGGTCGACTACTCGCACTTCCTGTATCTCGAAGCGGCGCTCCGGCGGACGGTTGGCGAGGGCGAGCCGTTCGTGCAGCTCGCGCGGGCGCTCGACGTGATCGATTCGTTCGTGGTCGTGGCGCGCGGCCTCCCGCTCGGCGTGGATCCCGTGCCGGTGTTCGAAGGCTGGCGCGATGGCGTCGACCCGCGGTCGCCCGATGGTCCGGTCCCATGGGGAGTCGTGGTCGAGATGTTCGCGCACCTGGCCAGCGAGCTCGCCACGTTCGTCGACGTGGTCGACGACATCCAGAGCGACGATCGCACCATGGCGCCCCTCGCCCGCGAGATCCTGCCGACGCTCGAGCACCTGCACCAGCGTGCCCTGGCCTGCGCCGGGCACCACGTGGTGATCGATCAGGCGGTCGAGGCGGCCGTGCCGAACGGCGATGACCTCGCGGCTGCGCTCCGCACGTCGCTGGGCCAGGTGTTCTACGGCCGGCTCGGCCTGGTCGACGATCGCCCGATGTTCGCGCTCGGTCAGGTGTCGATCGCGCTCGCGCTCGGCTTCGTCGGTGCGCAGCAGATCGCCGCGGCCGAGGGCCGGCCGTATGGGGTCGCCGAGCTCGGGCGCGGGCATGCGCTCGCGAACCGGGTGCTGCCGACGTTCACCACGCCGCTGTTCAAGCTCAACCCCGAGCTGGCGCGCGCGCTCGTGATGGCGCTGCCGCAGCTCACGCGCTGGCCTCAGAACGCGCAGGAGTAGAGATAGATCGACATGTCCGCGAGCACGCGCGTGTTCGCGTCGTCGACGAGGATCGGCTCGAGGTTCACGCCCTCGAAGCCGGGATGAAGCATCACGACGAGGAACGGCCCGGCGGGGGCGAACGACCACACGGCGATCGGCTGCAGGACGCCGGGGCCGCCCTCGGCGAGATCGAGCGGCGCGGAATCGGCGCCGTCCATCTCCGGTCGCTCGAACGAGGCATCGTGGACCTGCCGGCCGTCGCGGAAGATCTGAAGGCGACCTCGGCTGTCGGAGGTGCGCGTGAGCTCGAACGTCAGGGTGCCGGCGGCGTAGGTGTGGTGCGTGGGGTCCGCGTGGGTGGACTGGACCTCGATCGCCGCGGGCGACCAGGTCGGCGGTGCGTTCGGCGGGAGCACCCACGCCGCGCCAGGGGGCAGGCGTGGACCCGCGAGCGGATGCACGCCGAGGGTGTTCTCGTCGCAGCCGTACTTGATCGCCACGGAGTCGGCGAGGGTGAGGAGCTGCGGCGGACCGGACACGCCGATCACGGTGACCTTCGGCGGCAGCGGATCGTCGGTGAGGGTCAGCGCGCCGAACTGCGCGGCGGCGGGGATCCACGAGCCGTTATCGCGCGTGCGCAACAGGCCAAGACCGAGCCAGCCGATCGGCTCGTCGCTCTCGATGATCACGGCGACGCCGGGCGCGGCCACGTTGCGCGGTGGCACCGTCGGGGCGGCGGGCTGGCCGCAGGCCGCGACGAGCGCGAGGATCGAGAACCGCATGTCTCGCGAGTGTAGCGCGCGTCAGGGCACGACGTGCGCCGCGCGCCAGGCCGTCACCGCGGTGCGCTCGTCGCGGATCTTCTGCATGGCGATGCGCATCGACGGGACGTTCTCGTTCGCGCGCATGGACTCGTCGAGGTCGACGGCCGCGTCGGCGGCCATCACCACGGAACGCTCGCGGTCGTGCGCGCCGCCGTCGTCCCAGAGGCACCGAGCGAGTGCGAAGCGCATGGCGCCGCGGGTGAACGGGATGGGGATGGTGGCGGCGAGCATTGGCTCGATGAGCGCGCGGGCCTCCCGGCACTCGCCGCGGACCACGAGGGCGCGGGCGAGCGTGCGCTGGATGCTCGCCATCACGCCGTTGACGCGGGAGTTCCCGGTCCCCAGCTTGGCGAGCGCCGTGCGCGCGATGGGCACCAGCTCGGCCGTGCGCCCGAGATAGAACAGGTTGTAGATCTCTCCCGCGATCGCGTCGTTCTCCAGCGCGGGGAGGTCGCTCGGCGAGATGTCCAGGACGCCGTCGGGCGGCTCGGCGAGGACCCGCCGCCACAGCGCGATCGCTTCGCGATACAGGTCCACGGCGCTCGCGTGATTTCCGGCGAGCTCCTCGACCTGCGCGAACGAGCTCACGGCCTGCGCTTCGACGAAGGTGGGATGCGCCATGGACCGGAGGGCGGTCAACCGCTGGGCTTCGATCTGCCGTGCGCCTTCGAAGTCGCCGCTGACGATCGAGGCGGTGCTCTGCTGCATGGCGAGCGTCTCGATGGCGGTGGTCCCGGGGAACTCGCGCCGCATGATCTGCTCGGCCTTCGCCGTGGCCTCGCTCGCTCGATCGTAGCGATCGACGGTGAGCCAGACGCGCGAGAGGTCGAGGTACGCGGTGAGCACGGGCCCGCCGTCGCCATACCGTTCGCGCAGGAGATCGATCAGGCGGTTCTGGAGGTCGGCAGCGTGATCGGCATCCTTGTGGCCGCGTGCGACCTCGACTTCGGCGGCGAGCACGTCGGCTTCGACGGTGGGATCGGATCCCGCACGCCCGAGCGCGGCGCGGGCTCCGGCGGCGAGATGGCTCGCTTCCTCGAGGTGCTCGTCGACGAGGAGACGGGCGAGGCCGGCCATCGCGCGTGCGCGGGTGAAGTCATCGCCGTGCGCCTCCGCGGCGATGACGGTCTCGCGCAACGTCGCTTCGGCGGCCGCGTTGTCGCCCCGCCACGCCGCGACACGCGCATCGACGAGCGCGAGCGCGAGGAGCGTGGGGCCAAACCCGAGGGCGGTCGCTTGCCGGCGCATCTCGGCGATCCGGGCGAGCGATCGCCCGTCGAGCCCGGAGCCGTTCTGGACTCGCAGCGCGAGGAGCGTGATCTCGGCTTCGAGCGAAGAGGCCATGAACGCCTGCTCCGGTGGCGGGACATCGGCGGTGGACGCGGTCCGGCAGCGTTCGAGCGAGGGCAGGCCATCGAGCGCGTTCGTGAACCGCGGCATCGCGCGTTCGTCGACGACCAGGCCGAGGGTGATGCGAAGGATGTCGCGAGAATGGTCGAGGCACGCGATGCGCCGCTCGAGCAGCTCCTCCGTTTGCTCGTGGCGCTCGTGCGTCGCCCGGCACGCCTCGACGCGCTGGTCCTGCCAGTGCGCGACGTACCGGCCGAACGCGTCCGCGAGGCTTGGCGACCGACGCGTCAGCTCCGCGGCGACCGACGTGTTCCACACCGGCGACACGAGCTCGGCGGTCGCTGCGCAGTCGACGCTCTTCGACGCCTGCGTCAGCAGGAACGCGGCGGCGGTGCCCGTGGCCGCGACCATCGCCGCGCCGGCGATCCACGGCCATCGGCGCTTGGCAGACGGTGCGATCGCAGCGACGAGCGCGGCCATCGAGGGGAAGCGATCGCGGGGATCCGAGGACAGCCCGCGTCGCAGCGCGGCCTCGATCCGCGCGGGGACATCACGATCCGGCGGTCGCTCGATCGTGCCCGTGCGGATGTGCTCGCGCACCTCGTCCACGGATGCGCCGCGGAACGGGCGTGCGCCGTATAGCGCTTCCCACGCGGTGACGCAGAACGCGAACTGATCGGCGGCGCCGGTGACCTCGCCGCCTCGGTACTGCTCGGGCGCCGTGTATGCGGGGGTTCCAACGAACGCACCGGTGCGCGTGAGCGCTACGGTCGGGTCGCCGGTGTCGAGCTCCGAGGCCGTGGCCGTGGCCGGTGCTCCGTCCTCGGACGGTTCGGGGTCCATCGAGCGCGCGAGCCCGAAATCACCGACGAGGACCTGACCCTCGCCGCCGACGAACACGTTGTCGGGTTTGAAGTCGCGGTGGACGATGCCTGCGTGGTGCGCGGCGACGAGTCCGCGGGCGGCGAGGAGGAGGACATCGATGATCTGCACGCGCGTGCGGGGAGATGCGAGCCAGGCGCGCAACGTGTCGCCCTCGACGAGCTCCATCGCGATGAACACCTGACCGGCGTGCTCGCCGACGTCGTAGATCCGGACGACATTCGGATGCGCGAGCTTCGCGAGGACCTGCGCTTCGCGCCGCAAGCGCGCCGCCGATGCGTGTGGACGGAGGATCTTGATCGCGACCTCGCGGCCGAGCTCGGTGTCGCGCGCTGCGTACACCATGCCCATGCCGCCTCGGCCGAGCTCGCGACCGAGGTCGTAGCGATCGAGGCGCCGCTGGATGGTCTCGGAAGCCTCAGGCGTGGCCGCGGCCACCGACGTGAGCACGGCGATCGCGGCCATGCACTCCTCGCACGACGCGGCGTGATCGAGGACCTCCGCGCGAGCAGCCGGCGAGGCTCGCCCGCCCATCGCGTCCGCGAGCGCGTCGGGGGGAGGACAGCTCATGTAGCCCGGTACCACGTCACCAGGAGACGGCACCGGCGACTTGTCGCAAAATGAGCAGACGGTGCGGTAGCCTGACCACCCGTGCCGTCGATCCCGGAAGCGTTTCGCCTCGGCCTCGCGCCGCTCGCACGCGATGCCTTCTCCGATGACGCGGCGCTCGCCGCGGCGGTCCTCGCGCTGCACACGAGAGGCGGGGAGGGCTGGCCGGACCTGGCCGTGGTGCCCGCACCGCGGTTCGCGGAAGAGCTCGCCCGACGCCTCGGCGAGTCGGCAACGCTCGCGGCGATCGGCGAGCTCCATCACGACATCTATCTCGCGATCGCCGCGGTCGCCGGCGACACCGCCGCGATCGCCGCGTGCGAGCAGATCGGTCGGCGTGAGGTCGAGTTCGCGGCCTCGCGGCTCCGCGCCACGCCGAGCCAGGCCGAGGAGACGCGCTCCGAGCTCGGCCGGCTGATGTTCACGGCCGAGGGCGATCGCGCGTGTGCGATCGCCGGCTTCACGGGGCGGGGTGACCTTCGCGGGTACGCACGCGTGATCGTTGCCCGCGCGCTCGCACGGCGGATGCAGCGCGATCGTCGCGAGGTCACCCTCGACGACCAGGTGATGGATGCGTTCGCGCCGACGGCCGCGCCTGAGATCGCGTTGCTGCGCGAGCAGTATCGCCCGCAGGTGGATGCAGCGCTGCGCGCATGCATCGCCGCCCTCTCCGATCGCCACCGCGCGGTGCTTCGGTACCACCTGATCGAAGGCTGGAGCATTGATCAACTCGGCGAGCGGTACGGCGTCCATCGGGCGACCGCGGCCCGGTGGCTCACCGCGGCGCGCGAGGACCTCGGGGCGCGCATCCGCGCCGAGCTCGCCGACAAGCTCGCGATCCCCGAGAGTCAGGTGGATTCGATCGTCGCCCTGGTGACCAGCCGGATCGAGGTCTCGGTCGAACGCCTGCTGTCGTAGGTCGCGGCAATCGCGGGTGAATCGAGCGCGCGCCGATTTCGGTGCGACCTTTTTCGTGATGCGTCTCCTGGGGGTACGCGACGTTGTCGCAGTCACCCAACCGCAGGAGCAGACATGAAGAAGCAGACCGCACGCCTCGTCCTCAACAAGATCACGATCAAGGACCTCAGCCACCACCAGCTCGGCGCCGTCGTTGGCGGGGCGCTGCCGTGGACCCGTCACAGCGTCTGCGCGGAGCAGTCGTGCGAGACCGATCGCACGGCGAACTGTCCCCGAACGATGTAGCGAAGCGGAACCCATGATCGACCCACGTCACACCCTCGTCGAGATCGACCGCGCACTCGCGCGCTGGCTCGAGACGCCAACCGCCCCGGGCTTGCTCGATGGCTCGTGCGGCGCCGCGCTGTTCTACGCCTACTACAGCGCGCTCACGGAGTGTGACGAACATCTCGAGCGCGTTCACCGCATCGTCGGCGATGCGATGGACGCGCTCGGCACGCGCGCACTCGCGCCGTCGCACTGCGGCGGGATCGCGGGCATCGCGTGGTGCCTGCATCACCTCATCGCTCGTGGGCTCGTCGAGGCCGACGACGACGTGTTCGAGGCCGTCGACGACGTGCTGTGTCGTGCGATGGTGCACGACGTTCGCGTGGGTGCGTGCGATGTGTTGCACGACGGTTTCGGTGCCGTCCTCTATCTCGGCGAACGTGCCCATTCGCCGCGGGTGCGCGCGAGCCTCGTGGCGGTGATCGACGAGCTCGAGCGCACCGCCACGCGCGATTCGCGTGGGACGCGGTGGATCGATCAGCGAACCCAGACCTTCAATCTCGGCCTCGCGCACGGGAATCCCGGCATCCTCTCGCTCGTCGCACATCTTCACCGGAGCGGCGTGGCCCCCGCGCGGACCGCCGCGCTGCTCGCCGATGGTGTGCGATGGCTGCGCTCGACGCGGTTCGCGGAGCCGGGCTGCGGATCTCACTTTCCGACCGCGATCGACGCCGCCGGCGAGCCAACGTGCCGCGAGTCGAGCCGCCTCGGCTGGTGCTACGGCGATCTGGGCGTCGCGGTGTCCGTGCTCCACGCGGGCGTGGCCCTCGATGACCGGCGCCTCGTCGCCGACGCGATCGACGTCTTGCACCACACGATCGCCCATCGCACCGCCGAGGACGGTCAAGTCAACGACGCTGCGCTGTGCCATGGCAGCATGGGCATCGCGCAGATCTATCGACGCGCGTTCTTCGTCACCGCGGATCCGACGCTCCTCGCGGCGGCAGACCGGTGGATCGACCATGGCCTGTCGCTCGCGCACTGGGCCGATGGTGCGGCGGGTTTCAAGTACTCGATGGCGCACGGGTACGTTCCCAGCTGCACGCTGCTCCAGGGCGTCGCGGGCATCGGGCTCGCGTTGATCGCGGCGATCGGACCGGCGAGCGAGTCGGCGTGGGACCGCAGCTTGCTGCTGTCGTGACCTAGGCGCTGTACATGTAGATGATGGCGACGACGGGCACCGCGAGGCCCGCACCGACGAAGTACTTGCCGCGCCCGAGGAAGCCGCGGTCGCCCTTCATCATCGACACGCCGGTGAGCGCGAGGATGATCAGGCACACGGCGAACGCATCGGCGATGTACGTCCACGCGCCCTTGAGGTTGTTGAGGTGGAGCGCGTTGACCTCGAACAGCACCGCACGCTTCGTGATCCGCTTGTGCGTACCTTTGCCGGTGGTGGGATCGAGGCGGACCTCCTGGCCCTCGGCGAGGAACACGCGGAAGTCGTGGTCCGTCTCGGCGAAGTGACCGCGCACCTCGCCGGTCGCGAGGCCGAGCGCGGTGACCACCGCTGCTTCACGCTCGGCGAGCGACCCGGCGGGCAGCGGACCGAGATCGATCGCGCGATCGTCGTACGCGTAGTTCGGGTTCCAGTCGTCGATGTGGTTCACCGCGAGGCCCGAGAGGGCATACGCGAGCGTCAGCGCGACCACGACGTAGCCGATGTCGCGGTGGAACGCGCGGAACCACCTTCGCCACTTCACGAGCTAGTTCACGTCGCGGAACACGGCGCCGGTGCCATCGAGCCGGACGACGACCATCGGCTTCGTGATCGAGGCGGGGTCGAACGGCTTGCCGTATTCTTTCGCCTCGTACTCGGCCTGCGCCTTCGAGTCCGCGAGCGACAGCTCGTGCACCGCGATCGCACCCTGCGCGACGGCGGTCTTTCCCTTGGAGTCGGGCGGGAACACCATGTCGCCGTCGGTGACCTTGAACTTGAGCTTGTGACCGGGCTCCTTGCCCGCGAGCTCCATCCAGCAGCCGCGCTTCGGGCACACGTCGAGGACCATGCCCTCGACGCGGACCGTCTTGCCCTTGAACGAGCTCGGATCGGCGAGGATCGCATCGATCGACGCGGTCTCCGCGACGGTCACGCCGGCGCCGAAGCTCTGGCCGGAGACCAGGCTCTTCGTGGCGGCGGGCGCGGTCGCGGCGGGCGCGGTCGACGCCATCGCAGGCGCGGGCTCGGCGGTCGACGACTTCGTCGGGCCCTTGTCACACGCGGCGGTGAACAGCCCAGTGGCGAGGGTGACGGCGAAGGCAAGGCGGTGCATCGCCGCGGAGCCTGCCGCGCGGGCCCGGGAGTGTCAACAACTGCGTGAACCGGCGCTCTCAGCGCTTCTGGTTCAGGTTGTACTTCTTCATCTTGTCGATCAGGGTGACGCGGCTGACGCCGAGGCGACGCGCGGCCTCCGACTGATTCCCGCCCGTTGAATCGAGCGCGCGGGCCACGAGGCCACGTTCGAACGCCTCGACCTGCTCCTTGAGCGACGGGCCGCTGCGCGCGTCGAGCGGCGGATCGGATTGATCGTCGGCCGCGGCGGCGGGCCCCACCGAGTTGGAGCTCGACTCGGCGGCGTGGAAGTCGGCGAGCCCGATCACGCCGCCACTCGATAGCGCCGCGAGCCGCGCGATCGTGTTCTCGAGCTGGCGCAAGTTGCCGGGCCAGTCGGTGTGAACGAGCGCGTCGACGAGCGCGGGCTCGAGCGAGACGTTACCGAGCCCGAACCGCTCGCCATAGCGACGCGCGAACTCCTCGGCGAGCGCCGGGATGTCGTCCTTGCGATCGCGCAGCGGCGGCACGACGAGCTCGACGACCGCGATCCGGTAGTACAGGTCTTCG
>JBBRED010000193.1:0-15861 GCA_038203335.1 Haliangiales bacterium
CTTCGCGACCTTGCCGAACAACGCGGGCGGCCGTGCGATCACGGCGACCAGCATGTTCGGCAGCTTCACGTCGGCTGCGAACTGCGCGGTGCCTGTGACGTACGCGGGACCGTCGCGGAGCGGCAGCTCGGTGCCCACGTGGACGAGCTCCGAGCGCGGGCGCAAGGTCGCCGTCTTCGGCACGGGCAACAGGCCCGCGGCCGGCGCGATCTCGGCGAACGCGAGCGAGCGCTTCCGCGCCGGATCGTGCACGGCGTCCATCTTCGTCGTCAGACCATCGGGCGAGACCCTCCAGCGCTGCGCGGCCGCCGTGACGAGCAGCGTACGCGCGACCGCGCCCGCCATCCGCATCGCCTCGTAGAAGTTGCGGATGCTGGTCGAGCCGTCGGTGTTCTGATCGCCGTACTTCGGATCGCCGTCGCCCTGCCCGACCACGATCTTCGCGGGGTCCGCACCGAGCTCGTCGGCGATCAGCACCGGCAGCGAGCTGCGAATCCCCTGGCCCATCTCGGAGCGATGGCACGTGATCACCACGACGCCGTCGGCGCCGATCTGGATGAACGCGTTCGGGATGAAGAGGCCCTTGTTCGAGCCCTCGGCGATGCGGAGGCCGAGCGCGAGCCCTGCGGTCGCGGCGGACAGACCGGCGAGGAAGCCGCGGCGCGAGACCTCGAAGCTCATCGCTTCGCCACCTTCTTCACCGCGGCGCGGATCCGCACGTAGGTGCCGCAGCGGCAGATGTTCCCGGCGAGCGAGCGATCGATGTCCTCGTCCGACGGCGACGGATTCGCGGCGAGCAGCGCGGCCGCGCTCATGATCTGTCCCGCCTGGCAGAACCCGCACTGCGGCACGCCGAGCTCGACCCACGCCTTCTGCAGCGGGTGCTCGCCGGTCGGCGAGAGGCCCTCGATCGTCGTCAGCGCGCGGCCCTCGGCGCGGCGGATCGGCGTGACGCACGCACGGATCGCCTCGCCATCGAGGTGCACGGTACACGCACCGCACAGCGCCTCGCCGCAGCCGTACTTCGTACCCGTGAGGCCGAGGAGGTCGCGCAGCACCCACAGCACCGGCATGTCGGGCTCGGCTTCGACCTCGCGTGCCGTGCCGTTGATGGTCAGCTTGATCACTTCACGACCTCCTGCGGGCACACGGCGCCCGTGTCGATCCACGCCTGGAACAGAGCGGCGAGCTGTGCCTGCGTGCCCGGCGCGGACGCGCGACCGGAGCCCGGCGCCCAGCCCCACGCGACGAGCCCGTCGTGCGCGAGGTGATCGTGGAGCTGGGCGAGCGTCTTGCCGCCATTCCTCTGCGGGTCCACGAGCTGCGCGCAGATCGTGCCGATGCTGCGATCGAGCCACACCATCTGCGCCGGTGCGAGGTGCCAGTCGACGGCGCCCGGTACGCGCGCGAGCTCCACGTTGCGATCCTGGTGGCAGCCCGCGCACGGCAGCGCGGGCACACCGCGGCCACCGGCGCCGCGCAAGACGGGAGGATCGTGCATCGCGTGCAGCTCGCCCTGGCGCGGCGAATCATCCGCGGGATGGCAGTTGACGCACCGCGGATGCGTGAGCACGCGGCCGATCTCCTCGAACATCGCCTGCGAGCGCTCGCCGCGATCCGCGATCACCTCGAACGACGCGGCCGTGCGCAGCTCGCCACGCGCCGCCGGTGCCGGCATCGGAGGCCGCGGGGACGAGCTCGCACCGCTGCAGGCTGCGAGCGTCAAGAGCACGAGCACGCGCATGCGCGCATCATGTCACCAGCGGTGGCGCCACAGGAGGTCGCCACCGTAGATGTTGCGGTCGCCGCCCGCAGGGTACCGCTCAGGGTCTGGGCACGAGCAGGAACGCGCCGGTGGCGTCGGAGACGAAGATGTCGCGGTTGTCGTTCATTCCGTAGACGTGGGTCTCGGCGGCGAGCACCGAGGTCAGGTCCGCCTTCGTGCCGTCGGCGCGGTAGAGGATCGCGGTCTTCTGCCGCACCCGGTAGAGGACGTCGCCGACGTTGTTCATCGCGAGCGCCACACCCGGCTCGGTGCCGAGCAGGAACACGTCCCCGTCCTTGAACAGGAACGGGAACGATCCGCCGAAGCCGTTGCTCCCCAGCGTCACCGTGCCAGCGATCTGCCCGAGGTCGTTGATCCCGAGCGGGTCGACGGCCCAGCCATTCTCGACCAGGGGGAGCAGATCGACGCGTGAGCCATCGAGGTCCTGCACCCAGCACTTCTGCACCGGCAGCCCGTTGCCGCCGCTCGTCACGCTCGCGATGTGCGACATCACCATGGTGCCAGTGGCGTTGACGCCGCGCACGCCGCGGTAGTCCATGTCGGACGATCCCGATCCGTTCACCGGCGGCGGGTTGTCGAGCGTGCCGAGCTCGGTCCACACGCCGGCCTGCCACCGTCGCGTGGCGCTCGGATCGCGAAACGGGACGTTGACCTGCGAGTGCACGCCGTAGATCGTGCGGTCGTCGGAGAGATAGGTGTTCGTGATGTACTCGTTGCCGTATGACGCGCCCGACGACACGCGGGTCCACACGTTGTTGCTCGCGCGGAACACGCCGACCTGCGCTCGGATCGTCGGGAAGTAGATGTCCCCGACCTCGTTCAGCTGGGGGAACGCAAGCTGATCGAGATCTCCGCCCGGCGGCAGCACGTCGTAGAACACGCCATCCTCGAACAGGAACGGCTGCCCCGTCGGCGCGCCGGCGCGCACGCCGACGATCTGGCGCTTGTTGTTGAGCACCGCCGTGCTCTGCCCGACCGCATCGGTCCGGTCGAGCCCGAAGCCGTTCAGCGACCCGAGTGGCAGCACGTCGTAGGCCGCGACCTCACCACCGTCGTCGCCCGAGGGGCAACCGGCGACGAGACAGAGCGCGGCGAGCGCTCCGAGTACGGTACGACGTGGCGGGTACAGCACCACCACGGTACCGCGGCTAGTACCGCTTGCGCCAGAGCAGATCGACACCGGTGAAGCCGCGGTCGCCCGCGACACCATCGACCGAGAGTCGCCGTGTCAGCCAGTACTCCAGCTCGCCCTCGGATCGGTTCTCGTCGAGCCGCGAGTCGAGGTGCTGGCGGTAGGCGACGAACAGCGAGCGTGTGACCCACTTGCCGACCGTGACCGCGGAGCCGCTGGCGGCTGTCGCTGCCTCGTAGCGGAGGACATCGATATCGATCGGCAGCGCCCTCTTGACGTATCCACCGATCTTGTTCGCGATGAACGACGACCCCACGGTGGTCGCCTGGTCGCGCACGCTGCCGCTGTTCGGATCACCGCCCGGCTCCCCGCCGAGGAGGAACCCGAGCAGCTGGCCCTGCGAGTAGATGCCCGGGTCGCTGCTCATGATGAGCTCCGGCTTCGAGAGCCGGCCGCGGACCACCGTGATCGTGGAGACGTCGCTGAAGTCGTGCGTGATGCGGAGGTCGAGCAGCGGGTCCGTGCTGCCATCGAAGTTCACCGCGGCCTGCTCCACCTCGTAGCGGCGGCCGAACAGATCGAGATCCGCGCGATCGGCTTCGATGGTCCCGACCAGACCGACGGACTCCGCATCCGCGCTGATGGTCACCTTGCCGTGGATCACCGAGCGGAACTCCTTCGACGTCACGTTCGTGGCGTGGATCGTCACGTTCGCGATGATCGACGGGTTGCTCGGGGGCGCCTTCTTCATCGGCCCCTTGGTGACGCGCTCGCCGGTGATGAACACCATGTCGGTCGGCGCGCCGACCGGATCGAGCGCCTCGCCGCGAGCGTCCGGCACGACGACGTTGCCCTTGCGCACGTCCACATCCGCGGTCCACCGGTCGCCCTTGCGGGTGAGCTTCGCGGTGACATCGGCGCTGATCACCGGCTCGACGCTGCCGATCGGCGACACCTTGCGCAGCGCCAGCGTGGCCTCACCGCTGACCGGGAGCGCACCATCGAGCTGGAACGTGCTCGCGAGCTTCACGTCGCCGCCGCCGAGGCGACCGACGACATCGATCTTGAGGCCCTTGTCGGTGATGACGATGTCGATCTTCGCGCGGCGCAGCGTCCCCACCTGCGGAGCGACCGGGATCCGCGCGCCGGTCAGGTGCAGCTCGCCGGCGATCCGCGCGATCGCAGGATCGAGGCCGGTCACCGCCAGGTTCGCATCGAGCCGACCCGCGGCCCCACCGGCCGGCCCGGGCGCGAACGCCAGCAGCGGCACGAGATCGAACGCCGTCGCCTGGATGGTCGCGGTGCCCTCGCGCAGCGCCATCGGATTCGCCTGCGCGACGAGCTTGAGGCTTCCGCCCTGCTGCACGGCATCGATCTTCAGCTTCGCGAGCTTGCCGTCCCAGCTCGCATCGATCGTCATGGTGTCGATGACCTTGATCGGCCGGTTCCGCGGGCCCGGCGGCACCTGGATCTTCGTGCCGATGATCTGACCGCTCACGCGCGGATCACCGACCGTTCCGGTGACCTCGAACGTACCCTCGAGCGTTCCGCCGATGATCTCGGCCCGCCCGAACACCGCGGCCAGCTTCGGCGCCGGCGCGGAAGGTATCGTCGCGGTGATCGCGAGCGGCGCCTCGAGTGCTCGCCTCGGATTGGCGACGATCTCGTCCAGGGTCAGCGGGACCTCGCCCTTGACGTCGAGCAGCGTGATCGCACCGGAGCGAATCGTCAGCGCGGTGGTCGAGCCCGTGCCATCCGCGGCCGCCGCGAAGTGCGCATCCACCGGCTGCGCGACGTACTGACCGTGAAGTCCCTTGACGTCGACCGCGACCAGCGCGGTCTCGAACGCCTCCCCGATCTCCGCCGCCGCCGTGACCTTGCCACGCAGCTCGGTCGTGATTCCGAGGCGCTGGAGCTGCGCCGGATCCACGGCGATCTCGTCGACGCGCAGCGTCGCACCGCGCATCGCGTGCGGGCCCTGTGCGATCCACGAGGCCGGGTCGAACAGACGCTCGGGCACGCCGATCCGCGCCACCACCTGGAACGAGCCGACGGTGGCGACCTTGCCGAGCAGCGTTGCCTGCAGCTCGCCGATCTCCGTCGGCGCGAGCGAGAGATCTGCATTGACGATGCCCACCTCGCGCAACTGCGGCGTCATCAGATCGCGGACGTGAACGAGGCCCGCGGTGGTGTTCGCCGAGAACTCGAGCTCGCCATCGACCTTGCCCGTGGTGATCGCACCCGGGCGACCCGCGGCGTCTGCGAGCTTGACGAGATCGATGTTCTCGAACGTCACCTTGCCGGTGCGGATGACGTCCCGGTGGAGGTGTTTCCACTGCTGGATATTCGTGATGTCCTTCGGAGCGTCGACGTCGAGCTTGATGGCCGCGCTGCCGAACGCCGCGCTCGACGCGCTCGCATCCACGACCAGACGGTCGGCCGCGCCCTCGACGTGCGCCTCGACATCGAACACGTGCGGCGAGCTGGTGATCGCGAGGCCCGTACCCTTGAGATCCACAGTGCCGGCGAACTTGCCGCGCCGCCGCGTCACATCGATGTTCGCGTCGACGAGGCCGCGATACGTGGCGTCGAAGTTGTCGAGCGTCAGCCCGTGGACCTCGATCTTGGCGGTGATGTCGCCGCTCGCGCGCACGAGGTCGCCGTTGACCGCGAGCGCGCCTTGCGTGCTGTAGCTCTCGAGATCGCGGACCACGATCCGGCGCTCGCCGATCTCGATGTGGCCCGTGGTGCCCTTCCACTCCGCGCCGTTGCCCGCGCGCACCACGTGGCGCTGCACGTCGACGGTGGTGACCGTTCCATTGCCGGGCGGCGTCACGAGCGCGTCCACATCGATCAGCCACGGCGCCTGCCTGGGCTTCGAACGCGCAGAGACCTGGATCTTGCCATCGGCGCGATTGGCCGCCGTGATCTTGAGCTGGCCGAGCTTCATCGTGCCGCGCGTCAGCCCGAACAATTCGACCTGAGCCCTGCCGGTCGGTCGCCGAGGGAGGTGCTTCGCGTCGACCGCGATCTTGATCGACGACACGGAGAGGTCCTGCATGCGGAGCCGCTGGCCATTGATGTGACCACTGACCGCGAGGTCGGGCTGTGGCAAGAGCGCGCCCGAGGCCGCGAGGTTCACCGATAGTGCGCCGCGAAGTGGCGCGGCTCCACCGCTCGCCTTCGCCACGTCCGTGGACGACGCGATCACCGTGCTGCGCGACAGGGTCAGCGTCTGGCCGACCTTCGTGATCTGCCCTTCGATCGCGGCGCGCAGGTTCGGCGCCGACACACCGATGACGGTGCTCGCTCGATCTCCGAGGGTGTCGAACGCGATGGCCACGCTGCCGGCTGGAAGATCATTGACCTGGCCCCAGCCCGCGAGCACGCCGCGCGCCGTGGGCCACGAGTTGGCCTCGCCGGGGCGGATCTCGAACATCACCACACCGCCGCCGGCACCATGCACGCGACCGCCGGTGAGCGACGTGAGGTCGAGGTCGCCCGCCGCGATCACGCCCTTCGCCTGGCGCAGGTTGATGTCCGCATCGATCATCGCGTGCACCGGCGTGGTGCCCAGGTGACCCAGGAGCGAGACCTTCGTCCACGGCACCGCGTTGGACAGGGTCGCCGCGAACGCGATATCCCCCGGAAGCACCAGATCGGGAAGCAGCTGCTGCACGCCCACGACCGGCGCGCTGACGATCACCGTGCCACCAAACATCGGCGCCTTGTCCTCCGACGGCGTCAGGATCTCGAGGTTCGCGCCCGCCACCGTGACCGCTCCGACGCGCGCGATCAGCGACGGGAACGTCAACTTGGAGCCGAGCCAGCTCGCGACCGCGGTGAGCTCGAAGCCCACGGCGCGCTCGCGCCAGGCGCCGCGCAGCGCGAGAGTCGCCGAGAGCATGCCCTGGTACGGCACCTTCAGAACGCCGTACAGCTCCACCGCGTCCGCGTTCATCCACTCGGTGCCGGTGTCGTAGCTCACGTGCGCGTTGTGGATCTGGAGATCGGGAATGTTGACGCTCCAGCCCGACGACGGCTGCGGCTTCAACAGATTCGCGATCTGCATCGAGCCATCGACGTTGCGCGCGAGCCGCACGTCAGCACCATCGATCACGACCGAGGTCAGGTCCGCGTGCTTCGACAGCAGGGCCGTGAGCGCGAGCCCCACGGTGAGCGTCCTCGCGCTGATCGCGGGCTTTCCATCCGGTCCGTTGATCACCACGTCATGGAGCACGAGCTTGGTGAACGGACTGCCCTCGACCTTTCCGACGGAGCCACCACCGATGAACATCCCGTTGAGCTGGGCTTCGATCTGCGTGCGCACGATCTCCCGGCCGAACGCGGTGTGGACGATGATCACGAGGGCGATCACCGCGACCACGATCAGCCCGAGGAGCGCGAGCACACCGCGCTTGATCCAGCGCCCGATCCGCATCAGAACGCCTCTCCCAGGCTCAGGTGAAACGCGAACTTCGAGCTCGGATCGGGCTCCATACCGCCGGTGCGGTTGAGCCGGTAGCCGATATCGAGCCGCACCGGCCCGACGAGCGTCATCAGCCGCAGGCCCGCGCCCGCGGCCCAGTGGAGGTTCATCAGGTCGAGCTCGGCCGAGGTGTTCGTGACATCTGCACCATCGAGAAACAGCACGCCGCCGAGCGGCATCTCGCGGATCGTGGTGATCGGAATGCGCGCCTCGATCCCGGTCTCCACCATCACCGTGCCGCCGTACGCGACCGTCCGCGTGGTGCCATCGACCTCGTTCGACGCGTACGGCGAGAGCTTGCGCTCGGAGAAGCCGCGCTGATTCACCGATCCGCCGGAGAAGAACCGCTCGGTGACCGGGGTCTTCCCGAAGAATCGCCCGTGGCGCGCGCGAGCCGCGAGCACCACCGGCCCGAGCGGCACATAGCCGCGCAGCTCGGGGACGATCTCGAGGAACTCTGCGTCGCCGCCGGCGTACTTCGTACCCTCGACGACCCGCAGCTCGCCGTACGCGCCGAGGCGCGGCTCGATCGCGTTGTCGCGCAGGTCGGCGATCAACGACTGCTCGTAACCGCCAACCCGCTGGGTCCCATCGAGCCCGAGCTCCATCTTCAGCGTGTCGTCGATCGCAGGACTGACGGTCGGGAACTTGAGCTGCTCGATCCCCCATCCGACGCGGAGCTTCAGTCGGTCGGTGAACACCGGCGTCTCGAAGCCGAGGCGCGCGCGTGGCCCGGCGCTCGTGTACGCCTCGATGGCGAGATAGTTGTAGCCAACCTCGGCGATTCCCTTGGAGTACGTCCAGAGGAGATCCTGGCGCTCGAGCCGCGCCAGCGCGCGGATGCGGGGCTCGTAGCCACCGCCCGCGCGGAGATACGCGTACGCCGGCCGGAGATCGAGCGTGACGGTGTCGAGCGGGAACGGCCAGCCCGCGACCGTGTAGCCCATCCGGCCGCGCACCTCGTAGCTGGTGGGGTCGATGCCGAAGCCGCCACCGAGCTTGAGCTCGTGACGCGCGCTCTCGGACACATCGACCGTCATCGCGACGACCGCGTTGTCACCGGTCTTCTCGGGTTGCACGCGGACCGTGGAGAACCGCCCGAGGCCGTAGAGCTTGCGCTGCGTGCTCACGATCGCGGCGGTCGAGTACTGCTGGCCCGCGGTGAACTGCAGGCGATCCTCGACCGCCTCGCGCAGCGCACCGTCCACGCCGTTGATCACGACGTTGCCGAACGTGCACTTGGGCCCGGGGATGTAAAAGAGCTGGACGATCGCGGTGTGGTTCGCGCGATCCGCGACCACCTGGCCCTCGAGCTTCGCGTGCGCGTAGCCCGCGTCCTCGACGACGTTCCTCAACGCGTCCTTCGCGAGGTCGTACTTCTCGTAGTCGAACGGCGCGCCATCCGCGAGCGGGAGCGTGTCGCGGACCTTCTGGGCCAGGTCCGGCTCGGACTCCGGCAGGCCGATGATCTCGACCTTGGTCGTGGATCGCACGCCTTCCTGGATCGTGTAATAGACCGTCGTCTCGTCGCCCTTGCGCTCCGTGCGGGAGCGAACGTCGACATCGAGGTAGCCCTTGCGCAGGTACTCGCCCTTGATGCGGTCGGCGTCCACGCTGACCGTGTAGGGATCCGGAGCGCGACCGCGGGTCTGCGTGCGGTGAAGGGCCAGGCCGGTGAGGAGCGTGGACTTACCGAGCTCCTTGTTGCCCTCGAACTTCACGGCCTTGAGGTACTCGTCACCCGGCTTGTGAACCACCGCGTGCGAGCAGGCGCCGAAGGCCAGCGCGAGCAGACAAAGTCGAGGAGCACCGAACATCGTAGCGAGACCCTCCGCAAGAACAGTACCGCCCTAACTAGGCGAAACACGTAGAAAAGACTGTGGCGCAAGCGCACCGTGCTCGAGAGCACGCACGCTTGCGCCACGGTCGCTTGAACTAACGCGACGGGTGCAGATGATCGCGGTCTCGCTGCGCCTTCTTGCGAAGGCCACCGACCATCACCGGAATCGCGATCAACGCCAGCACCACGGCCATGGCTTTCACGGCTCCGCCACCGGCGATGAACATGAAGGCCACGAGCATCGCCAGCATCACCGAGAATCCGGCGGTGAGACCGACGACCGAGTGAGGAACGCCATCCGGCTCACGGTCGAGGTCCTCGGTCGGCGCGAGCTTGCGATCGTCGCGGACCGGGTTGTGGGGCTCGTGCCCCACCTCCGGTTGTGTCAGCGCGGCCACGACGGACCTACGCGACCTTCCGGCCCTGGACCGCGCGATAGATACCGAGCAGGATCAGCGCGCCGACGATCGAGGCGATGATACCCGGGCCCTCACCGACCTCGTACCAGCCCAGCGAGTGGCCGAGGAAGCCGGCGATGAATGCGCCCGCGACGCCGAGCAGCATGGTGATGATCACGCCGCCCGGATCCTTGCCCGGCATGACGAGCTTCGCGAGGGCGCCAACGACGAGACCGACGATGAGAGTCAGGAGAATGGACATTGCTAGTTCCTTGGTTCGGGTCTGGGCGGGGGGTTACTTGGAAAAACGAGACTTCACTCGGTCGACGACGCGGGCGACGATCGGGCGCACGCGGTCGATCACCGTGCGGCCTTTCGCGATCAGGTCGTTCACCGAGACCTTCGTGCTGGGACCGCGCTTGGCCTTGCGCTCGGCGCGCGCGGCCTCCTCGGGCTCGGCTTCGACAAACTGAGCGGCGTCCTTGGCCGCGCTGTCGACCTTGCCGTCGGCGACGAACGACTCGGCCTGCCGGTTGTAGTGGCGGGCGGAGACCTTGTCGCCTTCACCCTGATTCGGGTCGTTGTCTTGCGGCTTCATGCCAGATGACATGAGCACCCCGCGTGCCATCCCTTCGAACCGCGTTGGTGGGCATTTCCCGCATTCCTCGTGAGCGCATGCGCCCACCGGGCGGTTCCCGCTACTTCGTCGGCGCTCCGTCCTCGAGGCTGCGGACGATCTGCTCCTGGACGATGGTCTCGCGCCAGCGCTCGAACGCGGCGGGATCGGTGAGCGCGCCGCGCACGGTCACGCCCTCGGGCGGGGGGAACAACACGGCGAGGCGATCGAGCACGACCTCGCGATCGCTGCACGGTGCCGAGCACGACGGCTGCGATGACGAATCTCCTGGCACGATCACCGCGAGGTTCGCGAGCGTGATCGCGTCGACGATCCCGGCAGCGGCGATCAGCTTCGTCAGCGCATCGGGAGTTCCTTGCTCCCAGCTCGTGACGGCGGCGCGCATCTTGTCATTCGATCCGAGCGCGACCGGCAGGCTCGGCGCGCGGTGCTCCCGCATCCGCGCGATCGTTCCCGCGGGCGCCACGATCACCGCGTGCGCCCTGGTCTCGAGCTCGACCTTTCCGGACTGCACCTCGATGAACCCCTTGCCCTTGTCGTCGATCTCGATCGTGTACTCGCAGCCGAGATCGGTCACGCCGGTGCTCGGCGTGGTGACCGCGAAGATCCGCGGCGGCGCCGTGACCCGCGCGTGCATGCGCCCGCGCTCGAGATGGATCTGCTGCCGCTGATTCGCCTCGCTGCGATCGAGCCGCACGCGCGTGTTCGCCGCGAGCTCTGCGGTGCCGATGTCCGCGATCGCGAGCTCCGCGGTCGCCGGACCGGTATCGAGGACGGCGCCGACCGGGAGCACGCCCCGCGCGACCTGCTCGTTCGCGCAACCGACCGTGCCGCCCCTCGCCGTGAACGCGAAGCCCGCGCTGCCATCGCACGGTCCACCGCGCGATGCGCGCAGGTACAGCACGAGCGCCGCTGCCGCCGCGATCGTCACCGCGCCGCCGATGATCCACGGCGCGCGCTTCCGCGGCCGCCGGAGCTTCAGCTCGTCGAGCGGGCGATCGTGAGCGAGCGGCGCGAGCAACTGCTCGAGGCGCTGGAGGTCCGGATCCGCAGG
Source organism: Haliangiales bacterium (assembly GCA_038203335.1). GTDB lineage: Bacteria > Myxococcota_A > Polyangia > Haliangiales > Haliangiaceae > JABFXX01. The sequence continues at coordinate 11,337 of JBBRED010000193.1, forward strand.
CCCCGAGCGGTCCCACAGATAATCATCCGGCTTGCTCATCCGCCTCCTCGCTCGCGATCCCGAGCTTCTCGCGCAGGAGCTTCATACCCCGGTGCAGGTTGACGCGCACCGATCCCGGCGACAGGCCCGTCTGCTCCGCGATCTCCGGCCCGGTCATGCCCTCGACGAGGCGCAGGATCAACGTCTCCTGGTACGCCTCGGGCAGCGCACGCAGCGCCCCGAGCACCTGCGCCACCTCGGCCGATCGCGGCGCTTCGATCGAGACGTCGACGAGCTCGTCGGTCGGCTTGTACCCGCGCACGTGATCGATGGCCCGATTGCGTGCGATCGCGAGCAGCCAGCCGGGGAACGCTGCCACCTCGGAGAGCTGCGGCAGCCGCTCGAGCGCGATCGCGAACGTCTCCTGGACGAGATCCGCCGCCTCGGCGTAGCGCACGCGGGCGAGCACCACACCGTGCACCGCACGGTTGAACCGGCGATACAGCTCGGCGAACGCGGCACGGTCCCCGCGACGCGCGGCGATCACCACGGCCGGCAGCTCCTGCACCCCAGGCAGCGAAATGTAGGCGGCGATCGTGAGTACGAGCTGGGGCAGCATGGCCGTGCAACGGGCGTCGACGCCCAGTGGGTACCCGCAGCGGTAACCCCTTACGAAGACGATACAGACGGCGATGCGTTAACAACGGTGATCCGCCAAGGATCACGCGCCGATCGCACCACTCTCGACGACCGCGACCCCGGCGCCCTTCATCTCGGCAATCGCTCGCTCCCCGTCGCCGGGGCGCAGCTCGACCGAGCGGCAGCCGTCCTCGATCAACCACACGTCGAACCCGAGCTGCCGGGCGTCGAGCGCCGTGTACTTCACGCAGAAGTCGGTCGCGAGCCCGAGGATGTACACCTGCTTGACCCAGCGCTCGTTGAGCCACGCGCCGAGCCCGGTCGCCTTCGTGTGGCCGTTGTCGAAGAAGCCCGAGTAGCTATCGATGTTCGCATCGGTGCCCTTCTGGACGATGTGCGTCAGCTTGGACCGGTCCAGCTCGTGGCGCAGCTCCGCCCCATGCGTGTTCTGCACGCAGTGCGACGGCCAGATCACCTGGCGCACCGTCCCGAGGTCGATCACGTCGCCCTCCTTCGTGCCCGGGTTGTTGACCGCGAAGCTCTTGTGGTGCGCGGGGTGCCAGTCCTGGGTCGCGACGATGGTCGCGAAGTGCGGCATCACCTTGTTCGCGATCTCGATGGTCTCGTCACCGCGGGTCACGGCGAGTGAGCCCCCCGGGCAAAAGTCGTACTGCAGATCGACGAGGATCAGTGCGCGCATACCCGCATCTTAGATCGAGAGCTCGAAGCCTTGCTTGGCGAGACGGTCGTACTTGCGCCGATCGAACCGGTACAGGCGTGCCGCACGGTGCCGCACCCCTTGCTCGACCTCGTCGGTCTCCACGACCAGATCGAGCGACAGGATCTTCTTGCGAAAGTTCCGCTTGTCGAGCTCGGTCCCCAGGATGATCTCGTAGAGCCGCTGGAGCTGGGTCAACGAGAACCGCGGCGGGAGCAGCTCGAAGCCCACGGGCGCATAGCGGACCTTGCCGCGCAGGCGATCGTGCGCACGCGTGACGATCTCGGAGTGATCGAACGCGAGCTTCGGCAGATCGTCGAGCGCGAACCAGCCGACCCCCATCGCGTCCGTGGCGGCGCGAATCCGATGGTCGCTGAGCTTCGCGAGCGCGTAGTACGCGACGGTCACCACGCGCTCCCGTGGATCGCGATCGAGCGCGCCGAACGTGTAGAGCTGCTCGAGATAGACGTCGGAGACGCCGGCCTCCTCCTCGAGCTCGCGACGGGCGGCGTCGTCGATGGTCTCCTCGAGCCGCACGAACCCGCCGGGCAGCGCCCATGCGTGCTGGAACGGCGTCAGCTTGCGCTGGATCAGGAGCACCTTGAGATCAGCCTCGTCGAGACCGAACACCACACAGTCGACCGCGAGCGCGGCGCGCGGATACTCGTACGAATGCGTCATCTGTCGCGCTCCTCCCCCGAGGCGACGTAGCTGCGCAGCTCGGCCAGCTCGCGCTCGAACCCGCCCGAGACGATCGGGAACCGGCACCACGAGCGCGGGTCCACGTTGCGATCATCGAGGTGGAACGACGGCGCCATGCGCTCGCGCTTCCACTGGTTCCTGCACCACAGTCGGAAGAACCGATCGATCCAGGTCGCGAGCTGCGCCGGCGTCTGGTCCGGGTAGCGCGGCGAGAGCTCCTGCAGCACCTCGATCGGGGTGTGCTTGTCGCGGATCGCGGAGTCCTCCACGGCCTCGAGGAACTCGTACGGCATGAGGTCGGCCTCGTCGGTCTGGGCCACGCCACCCTTCGTGCTCGGCCGCAGCTCGGCGGTGGGTTGCTGCTGGTTGATCAGCCGCAGCGTCGCCATCGGGTCGTGGCCGACCGGCCCCTTGGTCTCCATCCACACCAGCCACTGCCGCAGGTACGTCTTGTCGATGCCACCGAGCGGAGCGAGCCCACCGGCGGTGTCGCCGTCCATGGTCGCGTAGCCCACGGCGGCCTCGGAGCGATTCGACGTGGTGATCAGCACCGCGGTCTTGAGATTTGCCAGCATCCAGATCGAGGGCGCGCGCACGCGGGCCTGGATGTTCTGCAGGGTCAGGTCGTCCTGCTCCCACGTCAGCTTGCGACCGATCGCCTGCTCCAGCGAGTGGATGTACGCCTTGTACTGGACGTCGACGTCGATGACGTGGAACTCGGCACCGAGCGACTTCGCGATCATCTCCGCCGCATGACGCGTCACCGGGCCGGAGTTCTCCGTCGGCTGGTACGCGCACGCGAGGAGGGCACCGACGGCCGCCGTGGCGCCGCCACCGTTATCGAGCACCTCGTGGAGCCGCCGGCACGTCGGCAGATGTTGCCGTACGCCACCCGGGCCGAGCTCGCCGAACGCCATCTGCACCGCGAGTGCGACGAGGATCGCGCACGCCGCCGAGTCTGCGCCACCGGAGAGCGAGATCACGTAGCCCTGCGCGCGGCTCTTCCGCAGGTAGTCCCACAGGCCGAGCGCGACGGCGCGAGCGAACTCCTCCTCGCGCACCGTCGCTCGGTCCTCCCACGATGGCGCCGGCCGCTTCGCCTTCTCGGGCTTGCGCGCCGGCCACACGAACGGGCATTTGATGACGAGGTTCTCCGCATCATGGCGCGGGCGATGGCTACCGCGGCGCGCCTGCTCGCGGCGGTTGCCGTCGATGTCGACCACGGCCGTCGCGAGCTCGATGTCGTGGAACGAGAACCGCTTCCCTCGCGCGAGCAGCTCGCCGCCCGACGCGATCATACCGCCGCCGTCATAGATGATGCGGCCGGCCTCGTTGCCGAGCAGATTCGCGTACAGGTACGCGACGCCGAACGCGCGCGAGCCCTCGATCACGAACCGCTGGCGCACCGCGAACTTGTTGAACGCGAAGTGGCTCGCCGACGGATTGCACATGATGTCGGCGCCGCGCAGCGACAGGTCCGTGCCCGGGCGGTTCGCGACCCACGCGTCCTCGCAGATCTCGAAGCCGATCCGGATATCGCCGACGTCGAACAGCAGATCGCCGATCGGGTACTTCTTCGTCGAGCCATCCGGCGAGACGCGCTCGAGCATATCGATCTCGCCCGCCGGCCACGCCTTGAACCAGCGCGGCTCGTAGTGGATGCCATCGCCGGCGAGGAACTGCTTGCCAACGAAGCCCGCAATGGCGCCGTCCACGAGCAGCGCCGCACAGTTGTACAGCGCCTTCTCGTGATAGACGGGAAGCCCGACGGCGACGACCATGCCGTGGGTCAGCGGCGCCAGCAGCTCGAGCTGCGAGAACGCCGTATCTTGAAGACCGTCCATGAAGAACGCGTCCTCGCAGCCGTAGCCGGTGATCGCCAGCTCCGGTAGGCAAAGCATCGTGGCGCCCTCGGCGCGGGCGTGATCGATCGCCAGCTTGAGGTGCACGAAGTTGTCATCCCAGGCGAACGGAGTCTGGTTGACGCAGGCGACGGCGATCTTGACGAGTCTCATGACGACCTACCGGTTGGAGCTCAGATGCTCGGTCAGCAGCTGGGCGATGCTGAGGACGTGCAGATAGTCGCTGGCGAGGGCGACCGCCCGCGGATGACTGTCGGTGACCACGATCCGGCCGAGTAGACCACTCGCGCGGATCTTCGCCAGCGAATCGCCGGGCAACAGGCCGTGGGTGGCGATCGCATCGATCGAGACCGCGCCGGCCTTCTTGTAGGCCTCCGCGGCGGCGAGCAGCGAGCCGCCGGTGCGGATCATGTCGTCGTAGATCACGACGCGCTTGCCATCCACATCTGCCGACACACCGGTGACGTGGATCTCGGAGCCCGACACGCGCCGCTTGTAGACGAACGCGGCCGCGACCCCGAGGTCGTTCGCCAGCGACTCGACCCACTTCGCGCGGCCGGCGTCCGTGCAGCCCAGCACGAAGTCGCCCTCCGCCAGCTCGCGTACCGCCTCTTTGATCAGCACC
>JBBRED010000194.1:0-15846 GCA_038203335.1 Haliangiales bacterium
CGCACTTCAGATCCACGCCCGAGCCCACCCGCGCGAGGCGGAGCGAGTGGTCGATCAGCTCGTGCATCGATCGCAGGCCGCGCTCGAGCACGATCGAGGTGCGATCGGTCGCGGCCAGCACGCCCCGCGATTGTAGAGATGTCATCGCGAGCATCGCGGACGACAGTGGATTTCGCAGCTCGTGTGCGACGAACGCGAAGTGCTCGGTGGCCTGGCGCTGCATCTCGGCGTCTCGCTGGCGGCTGTACTCGGAGACCGCGCCGGCGATGCCGTTGACCACGCAGTCGAACACGACCTGATAGTCGCGCATGCTGATGTCGACGCCGGCGTCGACGCCGACGCGTATGATCGCGGTGCGCATCGCTCCGTACTCGCGGACCACCGAGTCGAGGCTGAACCCGAGCGCCAGGCGCTGGCTACCGTGCTCCTCGGCCGCGGTGTCCTCCTCTTCGATGAGCTCCGCATGCCGCAGACTCGCGATGACGTTGCGGACGAAGTCGGGGAGGTGATCGACGAGCTCGACGCGCGGCATCGACTCGGGATGCAAGGTCCCCCGCACCTCGTCGAGCCAGGCCTGCATGACCTCCGCTTGCCGCGACGTCAGGGCCGCGTGGAGATGCATCGCAGCCCGTGTAGCATACCGCGGCGGTAGGTGGACCTAATATCCTTCGGTCTTCGCGATGACCTCGTTCATGATTTCTCGCGTGCCGCCGCCGATCGGATAGAGGCGTGCGTCACGGTACAGCCGCTCGACAAGGGTCTCGCGCATGTAGCCGTAGCCGCCGTGGATCTGCACGGCCTGATCGCAGACGAAGCTGCACATATCCGTCGCCGTGTTCTTCGCCATCGCGGCGAGGCCGGCGGACGCGAGGTCACCGCCCGGCGCGAGCACGCGCTGCACGCACTCGCCGGTCAGCGCGCGCGCCGCAGCGATCCGCGTGACCATGTCGGCGAGCTTGTGCCGGGTGACCTGGAAGCCCGTCAGCGCCTTGCCGAACGCGTGCCGCTCGCGCGCGTACGCGACTGCCTCGCGATACGCCAGCTCGGCGATCGCCACGCACTGCCCGGCGAGCATGAGGCGCTCGCTCGCGAAGTTCATCATGATCATCGGGAACGCGCCGTTCTCCACGCCGATCCGGTTCGCGACCGGCACGCGGCAGCCATCGAAGTGAAGCTCCGCGGTATCGCTCGCCCACCAGCCGGTCTTCTTGAGCTTCTTCGAGACCGTGAATCCCGGCGTCCCCGCCTCGATCACGAGGAGCGAGACGCCGCCGTGCCCCGGGCCGCCGGTGCGCACCGCGGTGGTCACGAAGTGCGCGCGTGTTCCGGAGGTGATGAAGGTCTTCGCGCCGGTCACGACGTAGTGATCGCCATCCTTCACGGCCGTGGTCGCGAGCGAGGCGACATCGCTGCCGCCGCCCGGCTCGGTGATCGCGAGCGCGGAGATCTTGCCATCGCTCAGGCACGGGGTGACGAACCTCGCGTGCTGCTCCGGCGTGCCGAACCGGATGATCGGCGGTAGCGCGATGCTGTGGCTACCGAGGCCGACCAGCGTTCCCACCGAGCGCCCCGCGAGCAGCATCTCCTCGCTGCCCGCGAGGATGTGGCCGAGGTCACCGCCCTGCCCGCCCACGGCCTCCGGATAGCCGAGACCGACGACGCCCGCGGTGCACGCGGTGCGATACAGCTCGAGCGGGAACTCCTCGGCCTCCTCCCACTCCGCGCCGTGAGGCGCGATGTGGGTCTGTGCGAAGCGGCGGGCGCTCGCGCGGATGGCCGCGTGATCCTCGGTCTCGAACAGGTAGGGCATGCAGGCGCGAGGATACGCATAAGTGATACGAAGGAGCATGTCGTCCGCTCCGGCCATTCCGGCTCGCCTGCGTCGTTCGCGTTACATCTCGTGGTTCGGGCACATGGGGGCCGTCTACCTGTTCCACGATCTGTACGGCTATCTCATGGAGATGAGCCCCGACATCGCGGAGATGATCGAGAGCTTCTCGGATGGCGTCGATACGCAGGAGACGATCGCCTACTACAAGGGCAAGTTCGGCGACGAGGATCCCGGGCTGTTCGTCGAGACGCTCGCGGGGCACGCGGTGCTCGTCGATCCGGCCGAGGACGAGGTCGAGGGCATCTGGGCAATGGTTCCGATCCACGCCAAGTGGAACATCTGGAGCCGCAAGGACGACCGGCTGACGCTGTGGACCGCGTGGGGCGAGCGCCCCGTGCAGCAGATCCTGCTCGACGAGGCGGAGACCGCGATCTGGGACGCGTTCGACGGCGCGAAGCGCCTGATCGAGCTGCGCCACCATCACGACAACGCGAAGATCGCGTCGCTCGTGCGCAAGCTCACGCACTCCGACGTGCAGGCGCTCAAGCTCTCGGTGATGCCGTGGTCGGTGTACGCGAAGCGGCCGCAGATGGCGCCCGCCTACCTCGCGTCGACGATGCCGTACGCGAAGTGGACGCCGGGAACGCGCGCTCCTGGCTCTCGCGAGGCCGTGGCCGGCGATCCGCGCGCGAGCATGAACTTCATCTCGCCGATCGAGTACTACAAGGAAGAGGTCACCGACGCCGACGCCCAGTTCGATCACCAGGAGACCACGCTCTCGCACCTGCTGCGGATCCCGCACCCGGCGCTGGGCGGCCGCACCTACGGGCAGAAGCTCGCCGAGGCGCTGATCGCGCGCGGCTCGATCCCCGAGGGACGGATCCGCGTGCTCGAGATCGGCGCGGGACTCGGCTACGTGGCGAAGGACGTGATCGCCGCGCTCGCCGTCGCGGGTCGCGAGGTCGAGTACACGATCGTCGAGCTGGCGCCCGCGCTCGCGAAAGCGCAGCAGGAGCGACTCGGCGAGACCGCCGCGACCTGGGTGATGGGCGACGTGCTCGCCGCGAAGCTGATCGACCGCCACTACGATCTGATCCTGTCGAACGAGATGGCCGGGGACCTGCCGGCGATCCAGCTCACGCGGGCCGACCTCGGCCTCGCGCCGGATCAGGGCAACGTCGATCGTGCGAAGCTCGCGAAGTTCTCCAAGATCGCGGCCGATCGCGAGGTCAACCTCGACGACGCGCCCGAGCCGATGTACCTGATGATGGGGGCGTTCGAGCTGATCGAGAAGATCAACGCGTGGCTCGCGCCGGGCGGCACCGCCGTGGTCACCGAGTTCGGCGACATGAACGCGTGGCCGAAGCTGTCCACGCACCTCGATCACCCGGAGTTCTCGACTCACTTCGGGCAGCTCCACCAGATCGCGAAGGCGTGCGGGCTCGAAGCGAAGATGGAGTTCGTCATCGACCTGCTCGACTTCGATCGCGAGCAGAAGGGCCTCGCCACCACGAGGAGCCACTTCCGCGCGCTGCGCGCCCTCGCCGCCAACGCCGGAGTCGATCTACCGAAGATCGGCTACACGCCCGAGCTGCTCGCGCAGACCGTGGGCGACAAGCTCGACCTCGCGCACATCGGCGAGCTGCGCTGGGATCGCATCGAGGACCGCCTGATGGGCCTCGTGCCGCACGAGTTCAAGGCGCTGATCATGCGCCGCCCCGCATAGCGCTACAGCTCGAACGCGAGGCCGCCGACCGCGCCGCCGGTCACCGGTCCGACGAACGGCTTCAGTCGATCGATCAAGCTCGGCTTGTTGCCGGACTTCTCGCGCAGCTCGCGATAGCGGCGGTTGTGGCGCGGTGGGCCGACCCAGCCGTCGATGCCGTCCCAGATCTTGAAGCCACCGAACAGGATCAAGCCGCCGAACAGAACGTACGGCTGGAAGTCTCCCCTGCCCCGATGATCGGAGTTGAGCAGCATGTCGATGCCCGCGTATCCGACGGCGACGAACGAACCCGCCTCGCCGACGGTGAACATCCAGCCGGTGTAGCGCCATCGCCCCTGCGCGGCCTGGCCGATGCCAAAGCCGATCGTGCTCGCGAGCACGCCGCCGGTGATCCACTTGCCGACGCTGATCTCGCCGTGCCCGAGGATATCGGCCTCCTCCTCGGAGAGCGTGGGCTGTGCGTCGACGCCGCGCACCGCGAACATCACCACCAGAATTGCGCTGATCCACCGCATTCGCAGACGATACAGGAAGCGCGCCCACGGTACGCCGCAGTACGCGATGACGCCAAGCATCTCGACCACACCTCGATGCGCTGGAGCATGTTAGCGTCGAGGCCGATGGCGAAGCCTCTCGAATACAACGCAACTTTGATCGAGCGCGTCGATGTCACCGACGCCCTCACGTTGTTTCGGGTCCAGCCCGACTCGCCGCCGCAGGACCGGCCGTGGTTCACGCCCGGCCAGTACTGCGTGCTCGGCGCGAACAACGCCGAGAAGCCCGAGCTCGGCTCCGTGCGACGGTCGATGTCGATCGCTTCGGCTCCGGAAGATGACGGACCGGTCGAGTTCTACGTTCGCTTCGTCTCGAAGCCCGAGTCCGAGAATCCGCTCACGCACCTGCTGTGGAAGCTCAAGGCCGGCGATCGCATGTACATGCGGCCCGTCGCCGCCGGCGTGTTCACGATCAAGGACACGGTCGGGCTCACCGACTCGCGCATCAAGGTCCTGGTCGCCGCGGGCACCGGATCGGCCCCGTTCGTGAGCATGGTGCGCAGCGAGCTCCGCCGGAATCCGAACGCGGATCTCTCGAAGTACGTGCTGCTTCACGGCGCGTCGTATCCCGCGGACCTCGGCTACCGCGACGAGCTGATGAAGTACGTCGAGGTCAACGGCCTCAAGTACTACGGCACCGTGTCTCGTCCGAAGGAGGCGCCCGACTGGAAGGGCGACACCGGTCGCGTCGAGGCGTACTTCGAGGGGGCGCGCCTCGATGACCTCGAGCATCGGCTCGGCCTGCACAAGGGCGGGTTCAACCCGTCGAACGTGCTGATCTACATCTGCGGTCTCACCGGTACGATCACCGGCACCGTCGTCCCGCTGATCGACCGCGCGTTCATCCCCGACTTCAAGCGCATCCGCGAGGCGCTCGGCGTCCCCCCCGAGGCCAAGGACAGCGTGTTCTACGAGCAGTACGACACCGAACCCGTGATCAACATCAAGGATCCGGCCGTCGTCGAACCGCTCAAGGTGCGCATGCAGGCCGCCCTCGCGGCTGCTGGCTCCGGGACATGACGGCATTCGTCCTCGGGGCCACGGGCTTCGTCGGTCGCGAGGTCGTGCGCCAGCTGTGCGTGCGCGGCGTCAAGCCGTTCGCTCACGTGCGGCCCGATTCGTCGAAGCTCGCCGAGTGGCAGACCACGTTCGGCGAGATGGGCGCCACCGTGGACGCGACGCCATGGGACGTGGCGAAGCTCGCCGCGCGCTTCCGCTCTCTATTCGCGACCGGCGCCGGCCAGGTCTACATCTGCATCGGCACCACGCGCGGCAAGGCGAAGGCCGATGCGATCGAGGGCAACATCTACGAGAAGGTCGACCTCGGTCTCACGCAGGTCGCCGTCGATGCGGTCAAGGCGAGCGAGACCCGCCCCCGCCTCGTCTATCTGTCGAGCGTAGGCGCGAAGGCGACCGCGAGCTCCGCGTACCTCGCAGCGCGCGGCAAGGCCGAGGACGTGGTGATGGCCTCGGGCCTACCGTGGGTGATCGCGCGCCCGTCGATCATCACCGGCGAGCGCGACGAGAGCCGGCTCGGTGAGAGCACGGCCGCGATCGTCGGCGACGGCCTCCTCGCCGTGGCGGGCGTGTTCGGCGGGAAGAAGCTGCGCGACCGGTTCCGCTCGACCACCGGAGATGTCCTCGCCTCCGCGCTGATCCGCCTCGGCGAGGCGCCGGAATCCGACCGCATCGTCGACGGCGCCGACCTCCGCTAGCCCGGCCGCGACTGCCAGCCGGAGGCCCAGGCGCCGGCATCCTCGAGGGCGAGGATCGCGACTGGATAGTCCACGCGGGTCAGCACCGCGCGCAGCGTGACGTCGTCGCCATGAACCGCGATGACCTCGAAATGGCACTCCCCGGTGCTGCCGGGGAGCGGCACGCGAGCGGTCCACCGAGAACCGAGCAGGAACCGGCGCTGCACGCGTGGCACGCCCCACCCTAGCGCCGATTCCGCGTAACCCACAGGCCTCCGCGATCACCCAAGCGCCATGCGTTCAGGACGAACCGTCGAGGTGTTCTACGATGGCGAGTGCCCGCTGTGCATGCGGGAGATCCGGATGCTGCAGCGGAAGGACCGCCACGCCCGGATCGAGTTCACCGATATCGCGGCAACCGAGTTCGATGCGATTCGATATGACCGCACGCAGGCGTCGTTCATGGAGCGGATCCATGGGCGGCTTCCCGATGGCACGTGGATCGAAGGCGTGGAGGTGTTTCGGCAGCTCTACACCGCGATCGGGTTCCGCTGGCTGGTCGCGATCACGCGGATCCCGGGCATCTCGCACCTGCTGCGCCTCGCCTACACCCTGTTCGCCGCGAACCGACTGCGGCTGACCGGGCGCTGCGCGCCGGACGGGACGTGCGCCGTGCCCGCCCATCGCCCCGTCAACTAGGCGAGGCGGAACGCGAAGCGCACGCCCGGCGGATCCTGCGGCCCGAGCGCGAGCTCGACCGTCGCCGTGTCGGGATCGATCGCTCGCGACAACCGCGCGATCATCTCGACGCCTTGCCCGCGTGGATAGAAGCCGCCGAGCATGCTCTGGATCGGCTGCCACTCGACGCGGTCCCAGGCGATCGTCAGCGACTCCTCCACCGCGCCGGCCTTCGAGCGGAGCGAGGCGCGGATCGGCATCCCGCGCGCGAGCGAGCGATGCAGCTTCCCTGCGATGTCGCGCTGGCTCGCCGTGACGCCGAGGGTCGTGGCCACGCGATCGATCCACGCCGCGGTCGCGTCGCGCGCGGCGTCGTCGGTGTTGCCGTGCTCGAGCACGCAGGTCCACATCGTGCCGTCGTAGCCGACCTCGGCGAGCTCGCCGAGCGCGGTGAGGAAGTCCGGTGCATCGGATGGCATCGCGGCTTCGTCGGAGTACGCGGTGATCGCGGTGGCGGAGATCTCGAGCTCGAGATCGTCACCGGCGAGCGACTCGATCCACGGGCCGGCAACGGCGAGCGCGGTCGCGCGCGGGACGCGGGTCGCGACGCTCATGGAATCGAAGCCGTGGGGAATGCTGATCACCATGTCGCGCGCGAGCTCGTCGGCGAGCGAAGCGAGACGCGGCAGCAGCGTCGAGGTCTTGATGCCGAGCAGGCTACCGATGCGCACGATCTCTGGAGTCACGGGCGCATCCTAGTCGAACCGAGGCCACGGCGGCACCTCGACCACGACGACCTTCGCATCGGGGGCGAGCGGTGCACAGCGAACCTCGATGCGCTTCTGGTACAGCGCGAGCGCTTTCGTGAAGCCGGGATCCGCAACATCGGTCGGCAAGCCGATCGCGCACACGCTCGCCGTCCCGTCGGGCACGCCCATGTTGGTGACCACGAGATCGCCGGGCTTGCCGTCGATTCCAGCCGCCTTCGCCTCGGCGTCGAACGGGCGAGATAGCCGAGAATTGAAGCCGCCGAGCGAGCCGAAATGATCGACCAGATCCTGCGCCGTCAGCTTCGCCGGGTGCTCGCCCGGCATGATGATCACCTGGGCGTTGCCCGGCGCGACGCCCACGGTGCTACGCACGAGTACGCTGACCGTGCGGCGCGAGACCGGCACCGCGAGCGCGAGCCCGTCGATCACCGGTGCATCGATGACTTGCTTCACGACGGTGAGGTTCCGGCCCGCGACCTCTTGCACGATCACCTCGAGGTCGACCTCGCCGCGTGGCGCTCCATCGAGCACGAACGAGCCATCGGGCAACACCGGGGCGAGGGTGGCGTACCGCAGCTCGTGCGGATCGGAGTGACGGACCACGGCGACCACCGCCTTCGAGGCCGCCACGTCGTGCAGTGCAACGCGGCCGGTTAGCCGGCTGGTCGGCGCCATCACGAGGCGCACCACGGGAGCCACGGGGACCGGCGCCGTGCGGCGATCGCCGAGCTGCGCGATCACCATGCCCTCGGGTACCGCGTCCGCGATCGCGAACGTGCCGTCGGACTTCGTCGTGGCCAGGCGCAGCGAACCCGGCTCGGGCACGAACGGGATCACGATCGATTGGGCATCACCGGCGAGGTTCTTGCCCACGACGACCTTGGCACCGGCGACCGGCGCGCCCTGCTCGTCGACGATCGTGCCGGAGATCGGAATCGCGCCCACGATCGGACGCGCCTGGCGGGTCGCATCGAACCGTTTGTGTGCGCCCGCGAGATCACCGCTCGACCACAGGAACGCCGCGTCGACGAACGCGAGCGTCCGCATCACCGGGTGACTTGGGCCGAGCTCGGCGGTCGCGAGCGCGCGTAGCTGCGTCACCATGCTCGCGATCGCGACCAGGTCGGCCGGGGTCGCGCGACTCTGCCGCACGTAGATCACGGTCTCCAAGGCGCCGATCTGCGCCTGGATCCGCCCGCGCTTCGCGAAGCCCGCCGCCGCCGCCTCGCCATCCTTGATCGCCTCGTCGATCCGATCGCTCCGCGAATCCAGGTGCAGCTTGAACAGCGAGAGCTGCCCGTCGAGATCGGCCTGCGCCACGCGCTGGACCGCGACCTGCGCCCGCGCGAGCCGGCTCGCGAACGCCGCCCCCACGAACTCTGTCCGCAGCGTGCGGCCGACCGCACCGACCGCGAGCTCGGCGCGGATGCGATCGTCACCGCACCGATCGGCGGCCTGCTCGGCGAGATCCTGCGCGCGCTCGCGGACCGGCGGCTGCTCCACCACGTCGGCGAGGTAGGCCTGCGCGAGCGCCTCGGCGCAAGGATCGCCGGTGATCCGCTCGGCGAGCGCGGCCACCTTCGAAGGATCGACCGACTCGTCGAGCGAGTCGTCGCGCAGCCGAATCGCGACCACCTCCTGGAACTGCGGCGAGCTCGTCACCACGAGCCGCGGCACCGACGGTCGGCTGCACACGACCGGATCGATCAGCATGCTGCCAACGTCGATCGCCCCGGATCCGGGCTGGGTCGCCGCGCGTGCGACCGCATCGAACCGGGAGAGCACGCCATCGAAGCACGCGAGCGCAGCTGCGCGGGCCGCCGGTTCGAGCGTGCACGCCTTGCCGCGCAGGAGCTTCCACTGCTGGTGATCCGCGGCGAGCAGCTTCGCCGCCGCCGCCTCGTTCGCGGCGAGCACCGCCGCGACCGCACCGTCGGACCACACCACATCGGGATCGAGCGCCGGCGCCGCGCACGCGGGCGCGCTCTGCTTACCACCGAGGACGAACGCGAGCACGCCTGCGGCGATCAGCGCGGCGCCGATCGCCGCGAACACCATCCACGGCCGATGTTCGACGCGCGCGAGCCGCTGAAGCAGCTCGTCCATGCTGCGCCAGCGCTTGCTCGGATCTGGGTCGAGACCGCGCCGGAGGATAGTGCGCACCCGGCGCGGGACCTTCGAGGCATCGAGCGCCTGCGGACCGGCCGCGACTTGCTTCTTGAGGTCCTCGACCGTCGGCCCGCGATACGGGCGCTCGCCGGTGAGCGCCTCCCACAGCGCCACGCAGTAGCCGAACTGATCCGTGGCCGGCGTGACCTCTCCACCAGCCCACTGCTCGGGCGCCATGTACGCCGGGGTGCCGAGCACGCTGCCACTGACCGTCAGCCCCGAGAGTGCGCTCTGCGGTGCGGCGGGGGACGGACCCGACGGCGTGGTGGTCGCCAGCGGATCGGCCGCGGCCGTGGCCGCGCGCGCGGGTCCGAAGTGCGGCACCCCCACGCCCCCCAGGTGACTGCGCAGCACGTTGTGTGGCTTGAAGTCGCGATGCACGATGCCCGCGTGATGCGCGGCCGCGAGCCCGCGCCCCGCGGCGAGGAACGCCTCGATGATCTCGTGCGGCGCGTGCTCGTTCTCGCGCAGCCACTCCGCGAGGGACTCGCCCTCGATCAGCTCCATCGCCACGTAGTCGCGACCGGAGGCCGTGCCGACCTCGTGCACGGTCACGACGTTCGGGTGGTTGAGGCGCGCCATCGCGCGCGCCTCGCGCTGCAGGCGCTTCGCCGCATCCCCGCCGGTCTGCGCGCGCAGCACCTTGAGCGCCACCCGGCGCTCGAGATCCGGATCGAAGGCCACGTGCACCACGCCCATGCCGCCCGCGCCGAGCTCGCGCTCGAGCCGGTACCGGCCGATCGCGGGCCCCGCCGGCTCGACCGGAACCGACGGCGATGACGGTGATGCCGTCGCCGTGCGCGCCAGCTCGTCGGCGTTGCTCGTCACCTCCGTAAGATACTAGCTCGCGGCGATCGCGTCGCTCAGGTACTGCGCGTATCCGGCGCCGAGCTTGTCTCGGTGAACCGAGGCTCGGTCACTTCCATCCGCGTTCCGCTCTGACGGGTGTAGGCCGTGGTTCTCACCTCGCGCTCGGACCGTAAACGCCTCACGTCGCGTGAGGGCAAGCGGGATTTGCAGCGCGTGCTGCCGCTTTCGCAGCGCGGTCCACGCGACCCCGCGCACGTTCGCGTACTTGAGAGCGGCACGTTCATTGCGATGACCTTCATCAGACCAAGGAGGTCATCCAGATGTTGACGAAGTTCAAGCTCGCTCTCGCTGCCACCGTCGCCCTCGTGGGCGGCGTCGCCGGAATCGCCGCTGCCGAGGGCCGCGGCGGTCCCGATCATCAAGCCATGAAGGAGAAGTTCGACACGAACAAGGACGGAAAGCTCGACGACGCCGAGCGTGGCCCCATGAAGGAGGCCATGAAGGCGATGCACGAGCAGAAGAAGGCCAAGATGCTCGCGAAGTTCGATACGAACAAGGACGGGAAGCTCGACGACGCCGAGCGGTCGGCGGCGCAGGCGGCCCGGGCCGCGGACCGCTTCGCGCGCCTCGACAAGGACGGTGACGGCAAGCTCAGCCTCGACGAGTTCAAGGCCGGGCACGATCACCGCGGACACCAGGGTCGCCACGGTCGTCGTGGTGGCTTCCGCGGCCGCCACTAGGGCATAGGCTATGCTGCCGGCGATGCCGCCCTCCCGCGCCACGACGCCACTCGCTGGCTGGTCGATCGTGGCGACGTTCGTGTTGATCGGAGTCGCGCTGGTCGCGACCGTGTGGTCGACGCGCTCGTCGGTGATCAACGCATCGGATGCTCTGCGTGATGGTCAGGCACTCGCCATCGAACGAGCGGTTCGTGCGGATATCGCCGATCTCGACGCCGTGCCGTCGCAGGAGAATCTCGCGGCGATCCTGCGGGATCATGCGGACGAAGGCCTGCGCTACATCGGGATGCTGGAAGGGCGCGGTCGGATCGACGCCGCGGCTGGAGAGGCCGTCGGTGATTCGGTTGATGAGGCCGCCGGTCAGGGCCGGACGGTGCAGATCATCGGCGGACGGATCCGCATGACGTTGCGCGCGCTGCGCAGGATGAAGGCCGGCGGCCGCGCGGCGCGGTACGTCGTGGAGATCGAACCGGTCCAGGCGAACGAGCTGCGCAGTCAGGCGGCGTGGACGCTCGGCATCGGCGCTCTCGCCGCCGCGAGCCTGCTCGCCGTGGCGATCGTGCTGGTGCGCCGCGAATCCCGCCGCAATGCCGACGAGCGCGTACGCGAACGCGAGCGCCGGCTCGCGCACCTCGGCGAGATGTCGGCCGTGCTCGCGCACGAGATCAAGAACCCGCTCGCCTCGCTCAAGGGCAACGCGCAGCTGCTCTCGCAGATGCTCGCAAAGACGCTGCCCGAGGGTGACAAGCCGCGCGCGAAGGCCGAGCGCGTGGTCGACGAAGCCGTGCGCCTCGAGCAGCTCACGAACGATCTCCTGCGGTTCGTACGGACCGGTGTGATCCAGCGCGAGCGCGTGGATCCGGCGGCGCTCGTTCGCGAGGCGGCGGGCAGCGTGCCCGGCGAGATCACGGTGGAGACGACGAAGGCCCCACCGGCGTGGTCGCTCGACGCGGGCCGCATCCGCGAGGTGGTCGTCAACCTGGTCGACAACGCGGTCGCGGCCGGAGCACCAGTGGTCGCGACGGTACGCACCGAGGCGAAGCGGCTCGTCATCGAGGTGGCCGATCACGGCCCCGGCGTGCCGGAGGAGGATCGCGAGAAGATCTTCGAGCCGTTCCACACCGGAAAGACGCAGGGCACGGGTCTCGGACTTGCCGTCGCCCGTCGCGTGGTGGAGTCGCATGGGGGTACGCTCTCGGTCCTGTCTGCACCGAGCGGTGGCGCGCTGTTCCGCGCCGAGATTCCGGAGTCCTGATATGGCACGCATCCTGGTCGCCGACGACGAAGCTGGTCTTCGCGAGTTCATCACGGACTCGCTGGAGCTCGACGACCACACGGTGGTCTCCGCGAAGGACGGCAAGGAGGCCGCGAAGATCCTCGAGGAGCGCGGCTTCGATCTCCTGCTCACGGATCTCAAGATGCCCGGCATGGACGGCATGACGTTGCTGCGCAAGATCCGCGCGGAGCAGCCCGAGGTCGAGGTCATCATGATGACCGCGCACGGCAGCGTCGAGAACGCGGTCGAGGCGATGAAGCTCGGCGCGTTCGAGTATCTCCAGAAGCCGATCTCCGGGCCCGACGAGCTGCGGCTCCTCGTGGCGCGCGCGGTCGAGCGACGAGGCCTCAAGGACCGCACCGAGGGCACCGAGCGCCACATCGACGGCGGCGGCGGACCTCCGCTGACCTACGGCGATCCGGCGATGGACCCGGTGGTCGAGGCGATCGAGAAGGTCGCGCGCACCGCGGCCACCGTGCTGCTGCTCGGCGAGAGCGGCACCGGAAAGGAGGTCGCCGCCCGCGCGATCCACGCGAAGAGCCCGCGCGCGACCAAGCCGTTCATGGCGATCAACTGCGCCGCGCTGACCGACACGCTGCTCGAGAGCGAGCTGTTCGGTCACGAGAAGGGCGCGTTCACCGGCGCGACCGAGCGCAAGCGCGGCCGGCTCGAGCTAGCCGATGGCGGCACGTTCTTCCTCGATGAGGTCGGCGAGCTCAAGCTCGAGCTGCAGGCGAAGCTGTTGCGCGTGCTCCAGGAGCGCCGGTTCGAGCGCGTCGGCGGCAGTCGCACGCTCGAGGTCGACGTACGCTGGGTCGCTGCCACCAACCGCGATCTGCGCGCGATGATCGACGACGGTCGGTTCCGCGAGGATGTCTATCACCGGCTCGCGGTGTTCCCGATCAAGCTGCCGCCACTCCGCGAGCGCCCCTCGGATGTCCTCCCGCTCGCGCATTTCCTGCTCGAACGGATCGCGCGCGATCTCAAGCGCTCGCTGCCGCGACTCACGCCGGCCGCGGAGAAGCGGCTCTCTGCGGCGAGCTGGCGCGGTAACGTGCGCGAGCTCGCGAACACCCTCGAGCGCGCCGCGATCCTCGCGGACGGCGAGCACATCGATGCGAGCCACATCTGGCTCGAGGACGCGCCCATGAAGCCCGCCGGCGCCGTGGGCGCGAGCGGCAACGAGGTGCGACCGCTCGCGGAGCTGGAGAAGGAGGCGATCCTCCACGCGCTCGAGGTGGTCGGCGGCAACCGTCGCAAGGCGGCCGAGATGCTGGGGATCGGCGAGCGGACGCTCTACGATCGGCTCAAGAAGTACGGCGTAGAGTGACTCCGGATGGGCCCACCCGCACACGGCCTGCAGCTTATGCAGAGGTGTGACTGCGGATCCTGCAGACAGGCTTGGTTTCGGACTGCAAGTGCCTTGAATCGCTAGAGGCGAAATCGGCACGCCGGATGCTCTATCTCCGGTCATGAAGCGAATCATCACTCTCACTGCTATCGCCCTCGGCCTCTCTGGCGGCGTCGCGCTCGCAGATCGTCATGGCGGTCGCGGCGGACGGTCGGAGATTCGGGATCATCGCAACGAGCGGCCGGTCGTTGTTCGCGACCACGACCGTAATGACAACCGGTGGCGTGGCAACGACAACCGTTGGCGCGGCAACGATAACCGCCGCGGCTACGACAACCGCGTTCGCGTCCAGCGCGTTCGCCCGACGTTCCGCAACAACCGGTTCTACTTCAGCGGCGGCACGTACCGCACGTACAACCGGCCGGTGATCAACGTCCGCTATCGTGACTACTACCGTCGCCCGGCGCTCGTGGTCGAGAACTACGACGCGGTCCCCGGCTACATCTGGACCCAGGGTACCTGGAACTGGAACGGCTACGAGTGGATCTGGGTGTCGGGCCACTACGATGTCGACTCCAGCTACGATGACTACAACGACTACAACGGCGGCGCTTACTACGAGCAGAGCGTCAGCCCGGGCTTCTCGGCCTCGGCGTCGTGGGGATACTGATCCCGCGACTCTCCTCGAAAGAGAATCGCGCCGAAACGGTCGCGCCCGTCGCTGACGGCGCGGCCGTGATCGTTTCGGAGTTCGTTGCCGACGGCGTAACCAAGGTGGCCGTTCCGGCGTATGCATGACCTATGACCACATCCCGCACCGGCTTCGATGTGACACCGCTCTCGCACGACCGGGTCCAGGCTCTCGCCGAGGGCTTCACGCCCGAGGAGAAGCACGTGATCCTGCACCAGGGCACCGAGCGGCCGTTTTGCGGCCTGTTCCTGGATAACAAGCAGGACGGCGTCTACACGTGCCGGCTGTGCGGCCTGCCGCTGTTCGAGTCGACCGCGAAGTTCGAGTCCGGCACCGGCTGGCCGAGCTTCGGAAGGCCGTTCGACGAGGCGCACGTCAAGGAGATCAGCGACGTCACCCACGGCATGCGCCGCGTCGAGATCCGCTGCCAGCGCTGCGATGCGCACCTCGGCCACGTGTTCGACGATGGCCCGGCGCCCACGCGCCTCCGCTACTGCCTGAACTCGGTCTCGATGCAGTTCGTCGCCGCCGGCGAGCCGCTTCCGCTCAAGGACTGACCTCAGAGCGACGGCGGCGTCGTCGAGGCGAGGCCGCCCTTCGCGCCCCGGTACACGAAGGCGCCGAACGCGAAGTCGGGGCGCTGGTCCCCGTCGGCGTCGCCGAGCACGGTGAGCGCGAGGCCGCCGATGCCGATGTTCGCGCGCTTCGGCGTGAGCGATGCGACTGGCTTGCCGGTCAGGCCCTTCGCACTGCCGAGGTAGACGTAGGCCGCGCCCGCGTTGCACGAGCTGGCCTTGTCATCGAAGGCGCTGCAGGCCGCGACGATCACCAGGTCGTCGCGCTTGTCGCCATCGAGGTCACCGACCGACGCGAACATGGCGCCGAACTCGGAGCGCACGTGATCGCGGGTGAACCGGACCTTCTTCGCCGTGGTCAGGCCCTTCGCGCTGCCGCGATAGATCAGCACATCGTTCGCGACCTGGTTACCGGTGGGCGACGCGGGCTCGACGGTGATCGCGAGATCGCCGAAGCCGTCGCCATCGAAGTCGCCGGAGCCGGCGGCGCCATAGAACGATGCGTCACCGCCGAGCGGCACCGCGAACGTGCGCGTGAGATCACCACCGTAGTAGATGGTCGCGGACTGCGCCGTGATCGCGAGCACATCGATCTTGCCGTCGGCATCGAGGTCGCCGACCGGCACGAGCGTGCTCACCGGGAGATCGATCGGCGTGGTCGCGAGGCCGGTCTTCGTGCCGCGATAGATGTGCACGCCGGTGCGATCCGGAAGGGCCACGTCGGCGAGCTTGTCGCCATCGATGTCGCCGAGCGCGATCACCTGCATGCCGAGCTGCGTGTCCTTCCCCTTTGCCGTGATGGTCTGCGTTGGTCTCGCGGCGAGGCGCTTCGGTCCGCCGAGCAGCAGGTACGCGTGGCCGACCGCGCACGCCGGCATGTCGCTCGCGTAGGGCGGGCAGCCCGGATCGCCGAGCACCACGTCGGCGAAGCCATCGCCGTTGACGTCGCCGACCACCTGCATGCCAAAGAACAGCACCGGG
>JBBRED010000195.1:0-15839 GCA_038203335.1 Haliangiales bacterium
GCACCGGGCTCTCGGTGCGGAAGAACACGCCCTTCTTGCCGAGTGGCCCGAGGTCCGAGACCTTGCGGCGCGCCACGTCGAGCATCGCGCTCGACGCATCGATCGCGATCAGTCGCGAGCCGTCCGACATGCGCCGGAGAATCTCGATCGTCGGGTATCCCGTGCCGCACGAGATGTCGAGCACCTGGCCGCGCTCCGGCAGCGCGAGCCCTCGCAGCAGCATCTTGCCGAATCGCGTACCCCAGACCGGTGCGATCTCGTCATCATAGATGCGAGCGAGCTTCTCGACCTTCAGGGTTCGATTCGACTGGACCGTCACGGTGGGGGACCGGGCGCGAATTCTACGGAGACGAAGCTCGATTGTACCGAGCCAAATAGCGGTTCACACATGGTTTTCTGAGGGCTGCGCGGCGATCTCGGTAAGCTGCTTAGATTTCGCTCACTTGGCTAGTGGAGGTTGTAGTCCATCTGGTACCCGCCGCAGGCGCCAGCGTCGTAGCCATCGATTCCGAGCCAGAACAAGCCGGGTCCGGCGACCGCCACGTTGTCGAGGATCGTGAGGTCCGGGCGCGCATCGCCGCGATCCGGACGGACCATCGTGCACGCGTCGGAGTCGTCCTCGCACGCGATCGTCGGGTTCTGCATCGCGATGCGCAGAACGTAGAGCACGGTGTCGAAGTGATTGTTCGCGGCGTCGGTGCAGGTCGATGCGTCGACGTGCGCGGTCGTGTTCGGGCACACGGTGAAGAACCAGCCCTCATCCTTGCCGCCCGTGTCGTGACACGTCGAGTGCCAGACGTCGGACGCGGAGCACGTGTCGCCGGTCACCGTGTGCGCGCCGCTCGTCAGTGGCGTTCCCGTGTGGCCGCCGCGCACCACCTTCAACGAGAGCGCGCCCTGCGTGGCCGCGTTGTTCTGATCGACCACGACGCAGCTCGTACCGGCGGGGAGCTGGAGCGCGAGCTGACTGTTCGCGCTGTTGCAGCTGTCGTCGCTGCACGCGGGGGTGTCGTTGGCGTTGATCGCGCCGCAGCTCTTCCCGGGGAACACGCGCACCGTCATGTCGAAGTTCGAGCCGAACGTGTCGAAGTAGTAGACCTCGGGCGCGGCGAGCGTGACCTTGTAGTAGACGTCGCGGCCGCCATCGTTGCCGCAGCCCTTCTGGGGAGCGTTGTCGCGGGCGAGGTTCAGATCGGCGGTCTGCGTGCCGCCCATCGTCACGTCGATCGCACCCGCCGCGAGATCGTTGACCGCGCACACCTCGTCGGCGCCGTCGCAGTCCTGGTCGAGCCCGTCGCCGCACACGTCGAAGCCGGTCGGCATGCAGCCGGCGAGCGGCGGTGCATCGATCGGCGGCACGAACGCATCGAGCGGCTGCTCGACGTCATCCATCGCGGCATCGACCTCCGTGCGCTCGCAGGTGTTCGTCCCGCTCGCGCAGATCAGGGGGCGAGGACACGGATGGTCCTTGTCGCACGATGCGCCCGTCGGGATGGTCGGCGAGTAACACCCGCCGGCCAGCACCAGGATGAGTGCCCACCTCACCGTATGAGTATCGCCTTCCCGTTCGGCGGTCGAAAGGGTGTTGATGTAGGCAGCTCGGAGTGGGCTAGTGGTGATGGTCGTCGCTGTTCGCGTACAGCTTGCCGCCACTCTCGCGGAACTCGGCGGCCTTCTGGGCCATTCCGGCCTCGGCTTCCTGCTTCGCGTAGAGCTCGCGGACCTCGCCCGTGATCTTCATCGAGCAGAACTTCGGGCCGCACATCGAGCAGAAGTGCGCGCCCTTGGCGCCCGGTGCAGGCAGGGTCTCGTCGTGGAAGTCCTTCGCGGTGTCCGGATCGAGCGACAGGTTGAACTGGTCCTGCCAGCGGAACTCGAAGCGCGCCTTCGAGAGCGCGTTGTCGCGCTCGTTCGCACCGGGGTGGCCCTTCGCGAGATCGGCCGCGTGCGCTGCGATCTTGTAGGCGATCACGCCGTCCTTCACGTCGTCTCGGTTCGGGAGCCCGAGGTGCTCCTTCGGCGTCACGTAGCAGAGCATCGCCGTGCCGAACCAGCCGATCATCGCCGCGCCGATCGCGCTCGTGATGTGGTCGTAGCCGGGCGCGATATCGGTGACGAGCGGTCCGAGCGTGTAGAACGGCGCCTCTTTGCAGATGCGCAGCTGGAGGTCCATGTTCTCCTTGATCTTGTGCATCCCGACGTGACCGGGGCCTTCGATCATCGTCTGCACGTCGTGCTTCCACGCGATGTCGGTGAGCTCGCCGAGCGTCTCGAGCTCCGCGATCTGCGCGCGGTCGTTGGCGTCGGCGGTGGAGCCCGGACGCAGGCCGTCACCGAGCGAGAACGCCACGTCGTACTTCTTCATCACCTCGCAGATCCGCTCGAAGTGCGTGTAGAGGAAGTTCTCCTCGTGATGCGCGAGGCACCACTTCGCCATGATCGAGCCACCGCGTGACACGATGCCGGTGACGCGGTTCGCGGTGTACGGGATGTACGCGAGCCGTACGCCGGCGTGGATCGTGAAGTAGTCCACGCCCTGCTCGGCCTGCTCGATCAGGGTCTCGATGAACAGATCGATCGTCAGCTTGTCGGGATCGCCGTTGACCTTCTCGAGGCACTGATAGATCGGCACCGTGCCGATCGGCACGGGCGAGTTGCGCACGATCCACTCGCGCGTCTCGTGGATGTTGTCGCCGGTGGAGAGGTCCATCACCGTGTCGGCGCCCCACTTGACGGCCCAGCGCAGCTTGTCGACCTCCTCGCCGATCGTCGACGACACGGCGGAGTTGCCGATGTTCGCGTTGATCTTCACGAGGAAGTTGCGGCCGATGATCATCGGCTCGCTCTCGGGATGGTTGATGTTCGCGGGCAGGATCGCGCGACCGCGCGCGATCTCGTCGCGCACGAACTCGGGCGCCATGTTCTCGCGCAGCGCGACGAACTTCATCTCCGGCGTGACGATGCCGCGCTTCGCGTAGTGCATCTGCGAGCGGTTGCCGCTGTCGCCATCGCGCATGCGGGCGTCGATCCACGGCTTGCGCAGCTTCGGTAGGCCGAGGTGGGGATCGATGTTCTGCGGTCCCGACGTGTCGTAGACGTCGAACGGCTGCTCGCCGCCGGAGAGGTGAATGCGGCGGACCGGGACGGAGAGCCCATCGGCCTCCACGTACACCTTCTCCGACGCGGGGAAGCCCTCCATCGCGGGCAGGTTCGCGACCGGATCCGGTCCCACTTGCTTCAGGGACTTCTTGCCATTGCCGTTACCGTTATCGCCGTTCGTATCCATCGCTGACTCCCTTCGCGAGCATTACCTCGAGCAGGTTTTGGGGTCGTGCGGTCCGCACCTCTCAGCCTCTCGAAAACGAGAAGCTCCCCCGTCGATATGTCGTACCTTGGTGACCTGGCGGCACCCTACGCTGCCTCTGATACGCTCGCAAGCGTGGAGGAGGCACGCCGCTTCGGCCGTTACCGCGTGACGGGCACGCTCGGTGCGGGTGCCATGGGCGAGGTGTTCAGCGCCGTCGATGACGTGCTCGGCCGCGAGGTCGCGGTCAAGACGCTCAAGGGTCATCGCAACGGCCTCGCGGCGCGCATGCTCGACGACCGGTTCCGCAACGAGGCGCGCGCGATCGCGTCGCTCGTCCACCCGGGCGTGGTCGCCGTGTTCGACATCGATCTCGCGTGCGACCCGCCGTACCTCGTGATGGAACGGGTGGCCGGACCATCGCTGAAGGATCGCCTCGCGACCGGTCCGCTCTCGCTCCACGAGGTGCGCGCGCTCGGTATCCAGATCGCCCGCGCGCTCGCCGCCGCGCACGCGCTGCGGATCATCCACCGCGACGTCAAGCCCGCGAACATCCTCGCCGCCGGCGAGGGGACCTGGAAGCTCGCCGATTTCGGCGTCGCGCACGTGCCCGATTCGTCGCTGACCATGACCGGCCAGTTCGTCGGCTCGCCGGCGTACGCGCCACCGGAGGCGCTGGTGCGCGGCCAGTGCGATTCCGAGGGCGACGTCTACGGCCTCGGCGCCACGCTGTATCAGGCCGCCGCTGGTCGCTGGCCGCGGCTCGACGAGGGACCGAGCGGCGTGTTGATCCCGGTGGTGCCACCGCTCGCGTCGATCGCGCCCCACGTGCCGGTCGAGCTCGCGGAGGCGATCGATCGCGCGATCGCCGTGGATCCCGGCGCGCGTCCCTCCGCTTCGGATCTCGCCGATGCGCTCGCCGGCGCCACGTCCACGCCCGGTGCGCGGCCATCCGTGCCGCCGCCCGCGCAGCGTGCTCCGATTCCCTGGAAGCCGTGGGCGATCGGCGGCGCCGTCGTGATCGCCACGATCGCGCTGATCGCCAGCACCCGCGGCGGGAGCCGCAGCGCGAATGCACCGGCGGCGGCGGCCCCGATCACGGCTCCGGCGACGAGCGAGTCACCGAGCGAGATCCACATCACGCCGCCGCCGATGCGCGACGGCAAGGCCGAGAAGGACTTCCGCAAGGTGCTCGAGCACATCACCCGTGGCCACATCGGCGAGGCGCGGAAGAAGCTCGGCGAGTGGGAACGCAAGCACGGCGGCGCCACCCCGGAGACCGAGGCGCTGCGCACGCAGCTCGACGCGATGCCCGAGACCGATCGAGACGAGCGCGACTGATCACACCACGCTGTCGAGCGATTGGAACGCGTCCTCGAGCGCCATCATCATCACCTGCGCGTTCGGGAACCGCTGATCGGGGTCCTTGATCAGCGCGCCCTCGACCAGCGCGATGAGCTGCGGCGTGCACCACGACGCTCCGTGCGTGACCTCGTCGAGCCGCGGCGGTGGTTGCTTCGCGTGCATCCGCATCATGATCATCGGATCGCGATCGCGAAACGGCAGCATTCCGGTGAGCATCTCGAACAGGATCACGCCCGCGGCGTAGACGTCGGCGCGGCCGTCGACCAGCCGGCCGAGCGCCTGCTCCGGCGCCATGTACGCGGGCGTGCCGAACACGAGGCCCGTGCTGGTCAGCGAGCTCGCGCCGTACGCCGCGGCCGCATCGCCGAGCAGCTTGACCAGGCCGAAGTCGATGATCTTGACGCTCTCCCAGCCGCCCATCGGCACGAGGATGATGTTGTCGGGCTTGAGATCGCGGTGGACGATGCCTTGAAGATGCGCGTGGCCAACGCCGTCGAGGATCTGCCGCGCGAACACGAGCGCCTGCCGGGGCGCGAGCGGCCCCTGGTGGATCCGCGCGCCGAGCGTGACCCCGCTGACCTTCTCCATGACGAGGAACAGCACGCCACCCTCGGCGAACACGTCGACCGCCGCGACCAGGTTCGGATGCTCGAGCATGCGCAGCGCGTTCGCCTCGCGCGCGAACCGCGCCGTGACGTCGTTGCCGTTCGTGTCGACGAGCGGCGACTTCACCGCGTAGCGCCGACCCGTGCCGTCCTCGACCTCGACCACGCCTCCCATGCCTCCTCGCCCGAGCGAGCCGAGCACGCGATAACGTCCGATGATCGATCCTGGCTCGAGCGAGGGCGGCACGGCGGGAGGCATCCTAGCGGATCACTCGGGGGCGATCCGCCTCGTGGCCATGTGCGTTCACTGGATCGAATAGGTCAGCGTGTAGGCGCCGTTTCCGGTCATTCCGAAGCCGTCGACGATCACCCAGATCAGATCCGCGCCGCTGACCGACGCGTTGACGATCTTCGGCTGGAGGCCGTTGCCGCAGCCGGAGACATCGTCGCTGCACGAGAGATCTCCCGAGGTCGCCGCGCCGCGCCGGAGCGACAGGATCGCGTCGAACGCGGTGCCGGCGCAGGTGTTCGCGCTGACCAGCTGCGAGCCCGGGCAGCTCGCGAAGAAGTGGCCGACATCGGGCTGGTGCGAGTTCGCCTCGCAGCCCGCGACCGAGAGATCCGTCTTGCCGGTCGTGGTGCCGGTGATCGTTCCGCTCGTCGCGGGGAACGGCACCCCGCCTCGCCCACCGCGCTTGAACACCAGCGAGGCCGAGCCCGCGGTCGTCGCGCTCGAGAACTGATCGACGACCAGACAGTAGCTGCCGGCGGGAAGCTCGAGCGCACCGTGCGAGCGCGTCGTCGAGCACGCATCGTCCTCGCAGCGCTGCACGGCACCGATCGCGGTGCAGCTCCCTGCGAACACGCGAACCACGCTATCGAAGTTCGCGCCGAACGTGTCGAAGTAGATGACCTCGGTCGCGGGCAGCGTGAACGTGTAGAACACGTCGCGCCCGCCCTGATCGCCGCAGTCCTGTCCCGCGGCGGTGGCCCAGTTGTCGTCGTGCGCCGCCGAGAGATCCACGGCGAACGTGCCGCCGGCGGAGATGTCGATCGCGCCGGCGGGCAGATCGTTGCCCGGGCACACGGCATCGGTGCCGTTGCAGTCCTCGTCGCCACCGTTGCCGCACAGCTCGGGCAGCGGCGTCCCCGCGGTAGCGCTGCACTGCACGCCGGTCCCGGCGCCGTTGCACATCATCGAGCCCGAGCGCAGGCACTGGCCGAGGCCGACCTGACACGCCATGCCGACCGCGAACGGATCGTCGACGCCGTTGCGGCAGTCGTCGTCGAGCCCGTTGCACATCTCGACGTTGTTGCCCGTGGTGTCGCTGCAGACCGCCACGCCGCCGCCGCACACGATCGTTCCCTCGTTGCACGCGTCGGTGTCGGCGCCATCGCACGGCGCGCCGAGGTTGAAGCCCTCGTCGGTTTGACCATCGCAGTCGTTGTCGTTGCCGTCGCAGATCTCGCCGGCGTTGTCGGGGCCGTCGTTGCACGCGGCCGCGGTGAGGCTGGTGCACGCGAACACGCCATCCGCGCAGACATCGGCGTCGCTGCCATCGCACGGCATGCCGACGTGAAAGTCCTCGTCGACGTGCCCGTCGCAGTCGTTATCGATCCCGTCGCAGGTCTCGCTCGACGGCGCGCCGGCCATCGCATCGCACGAGACGCCGGTGCCCGCGGTGTTGCACGCGAGCTGGCCCATCGCCGCGCACGCGCCCACGCCCGCGCTGCACGGCGAGCCCTTCGTCGGGAACGTCTCGTCGGTGAGCATGTCGCAGTCGTCGTCCTTGTCGTTGCACATCTCGGGGAACGGAGCGCAGCCCGCATCCTCCGTGGCATCCGCACCCGCATCCCCCTCCGCCAGGCGCGGCTGACCTGCATTGGCACAGGCCACGAGCCCGACGACGAACAGGGACGCAACGATTCGCAACACCGGCGCATCGATGCACGGACCGTTGTGCAAGAGCAAGCACAACGCCGAGATCGCCCGGCCCCGTGCTACGAACTCTCCATGGACAAGCTGCCGGTTGTCGGGAATGTAGCCCCGCACGAGGACCTCGGGATGACGCCCGCCGAGCTCGAGGACGGGATCCGGAAGCTCAAGGCCGAGCGCAACGCCGTGATCCTGGCCCACTACTACCAGGAGTCCGAGATCCAGGACATGGCCGACTTCGTCGGTGACTCGCTCCAGCTCTCGCAGGCGGCCGCGAAGACCCAGGCCGACGTGATCGCGTTCTGCGGCGTCCACTTCATGGCCGAGACCGCGAAGATCATCAACCCGACGAAGATCGTCGTGATCCCCGACCTCGACGCCGGCTGCTCGCTCGCCGACGGCTGCCCGGCGCCGGTGTTCGCGAAGTGGCTCGAGCAGTACCCCGGCCACACGGTGGTCAGCTACATCAACTGCTCCGCCGACGTGAAGGCGCTGTCGGACGTGATCTGCACGTCCTCGAACGCGGTCAAGATCGTGAAGGCGCTCGGCGACCAGAAGATCGTGTTCGCACCGGATCGCCACCTCGGTGCGTTCGTCGCGAAGCAGGCGAAC
This sequence comes from Haliangiales bacterium, assembly GCA_038203335.1. Classification (GTDB taxonomy): domain Bacteria; phylum Myxococcota_A; class Polyangia; order Haliangiales; family Haliangiaceae; genus JABFXX01. The sequence goes on from JBBRED010000195.1 coordinate 7,823, forward strand.
CGGCCCGACATGGTCGCGTGGCAGGGCACCTGCATCGTCCACGAGACGTTCTCCGAGAAGCGGCTGATCGCGCTGATGATGGCGAACCCGGAGGCCGAGGTCATCGCACACCCCGAGTGCCACGAGGGCATCCTTCGCCACGCCGCGCATATCGCGTCGACGAGCGGCCTCATCGAGTACGCGAAGAAGTCGCCGAAGCAGGCGTTCATCGTCGCGACCGAGGCGGGAATCATGCACAAGATGCAACAAGCCGCCCCCGGCAAGACGTTGATCCCGGCGCCCCCCGAGGACGAGACCTGCTCGTGCAACCTGTGCCCGTACATGCGCCGCAACACGCTCGAGAAGCTGTACCTGTGCCTGCGCGATCTGCAGCCGCAGATCGACGTGCCCGAGGCCACGCGGGTCCGCGCCTTGAAGCCGATCCAGCGCATGCTCGAGATGAGCGCTTGATCCTCGCGCGCGCCGCGCTGTGCGTCGCGCTCGCTGCGTGCGGCAAGTCGGAGCCCGCCGGTTCGCTCGCGCCCGCGCCCACGCCGCCGATCGTCCCCGCCAACCACGTCGTCCTCTCGTCGGACGTCATTCCCGACGACACCCTGCAGCTCGTCACCGCGATCGTCCCCACCTGGGACGCCACCACGGCGGAGCTGCGGTTCTGGGATCGCCCCGACGCGAAGGCCGCGTGGCACCTCGTCGACGGTCCGTGGCCCGCCGTGATCGGCAGGACCGGCGCGGCGTGGGGCATGGGTCGTCACGGCCGCGGCCCGGTGCCCGGGCACGCGGGTCCGCTCAAGGTCGAGGGCGACGGCAAGAGCCCGGCCGGCGCGTTCCTCCTCCAGGGCAGCTACGGCGCGGCGGCGAGCGCACCACCCGGCAGCGGGCTCCCCTATCAGCCCGTCGACGACAACTGGCGCTGCGTCGACGATTCGAAGTCCGCCCGCTACAACACGATCGTCGACAAGCGCAGCGTCACGAACGACTGGGCGAGCGCCGAGGAGATGAAGCGCCCCGACGGCCTCTACACCTGGGTCGTCGACGTGGCGCACAACCCGACGCGCCTGCCGAACGGCGGGAGCTGCATCTTCCTCCACGTGTGGCGCGGCGCGGACTCGACCACCGTCGGCTGCACGGCGATGGCCGAGTCGAAGCTCGCGCATCTGATCGGCGCGCTCTCGACGCCGAAGCAGCCGATGTTCGTGCTGCTCCCGAAGTCCGAGTACGACGCGCTCGCGCCCGAGTGGCGGCTGCCGCAATAACGGGGTCGGACCCCATTTCCCGTCCGGTAATGGGGTCGGACCCCATTTCCCGGACAGGTTCAGTAGCCGGGGTCGAACGGCGCGGTCTTCGGCTGCGGCATCGCCGTCACCGTCACGGCGGTCTTGGCCGAGACCCGGCCACTCGCGTCGAGGTATGCGACCTGCACCTTGTCGCCCGTCGGGGATGGAGCGAAGCCGTCGGGCTGGACCATGCAGCTTCCGCTCCCGTAGACGGCGATGGTCGTCGTCTTCGCGCTCGGCCCGGCGTTCGCCGTCGCGCCCCACGACCGGAGCGCGCCCGGCTCGTCGTAGATCGCGACGGCGACCGCGGTGCTCGGCAGCGCGCCCGTGATGTCGACGGTGACGGAGACCGAGGTGCCGCGCCGGCCGGTGTACGACGCGTACTGCACCTTCGCGACCTTCGGCGCCGCGAGCGGCTTCGCGTCACCGCCGCGCCTCACGGTCACCAGATCCTTGCCCGCGAGCTGGAGCGCGGTGGCGCCGGCGCCCTCGGGCGGCGTGTAGACCACGAGCCCCGCGCCGATCACCGTCTTCGTCGCCGCGGCCCTCTTGCCGCCGATCGAGAACGTCATCGCGGGCGCCTTTGCCGCGTCCTCCATCGAGACGAGCACGCCGCCTCCCTTCGCGAGCTCGGCGCCGGGCGCGGTCAGCGCGCGGGTTGGCAGGTCGGGCCGGGCGCAGGCACCCGCACGAGCCGTTCCCGGGAGGGCGACCGCAGCCACGAGCGCTCCACCGACCACCCATCGTACCGATCCGAGCATCTCGCCAGTCTAATCGATCGGCGTGTCAGGCAGACTGACCGCATGCTCTGGAAGACGATCCTCGTTCCCCACGACTTCTCTTCGTCTGCCAATCACGCCGCGGCCCTCGCCCGCGACGAAGCGAAGCTCCATGGAGGGACCCTGGTGCTCCTTCACGTCGTGGAGCTGCCGAGTCAGCTTCCCGCGGACGCCGCGATCGTCTCCGACGGGGGTGGCACCGTGACGATGCGCGACTACGCGATGTCGTCGGCGCAGACCCACCTGACGGATCTCGCGGCCCGGCTCGCCAAGGACGGCGTCATCGCGTCCACGCAGCTCCGCGTCGGATCTCCCGTCGAGGAGATCCTCCGGTTTGCCGACGACGCGAAGGTCGACCTGATCGTGATGGGCACCCATGGGCACACCGGTGTTCGTGCGTGGCTCGCCGGCAGTGTCACCGAGAAGATCGTGCGAGCGGCCAAGGTGCCGGTCCTGTCCGTTCGCCATCCCGATTAGCTTGCGCCTGGACGGACATCCGTTATATTGGATGCCGTGACCCTCGCCTCCGTCCTGCGCGCGCTGCTCGGCGGCTCGCTCATTGGCCTCGCCGCCACGATCGCTCTGCTCGGCCACGGCCGGATCGCCGGCATCAGCGGCACGCTCGGCCGGCTGTTCGATGGCGACGGCGGGCGCGGCTTCCGCGTGCCGTTCGTACTCGCGATGATCGCGATCGGCGCGATCGGCGCGCTGCTCGTTCCGCACAGCGTCGGCGTCTCGATTCGCAGCACGCCACTGCTCGCGGTCGCCGGGCTGCTCGTCGGCGTCGGCACCACGCTCGGCAACGGCTGCACGAGCGGCCACGGCGTGTGCGGCATCTCGCGTGGCAGCGCGCGATCGATCATCGCCACGGTCGTGTTCATGCTGACCGGCGCGATCACGGTCGCGCTGATGGGAGCGCACGCGTGAAGGACTGGATGGTCGCGGCGCTCTCCGGCGCGGTGTTCGCGCTCGGCCTCGTGATCTCGGGGATGACCGATCCGGGCCGGATCACCGCGTTCCTCGACGTCACCGGCGCGTGGGATCCCACGCTCGCGTTCGTGATGGCCGGCGCGATCCTGGTGCACGCGCCGCTCGCGCGCATCGTGCGCCGCCGCTCCGCACCGATCTTCGATCGCACGTTCCACCTCCCGAAGCGCACGGCGATCGAGCCTCGCCTCGTTGCCGGCGCCGCGCTGTTCGGCGTGGGCTGGGGCCTCTCGGGCTACTGCCCGGGTCCCGCGCTCGTCAGCCTCGGCACCGCCGCGGCGCCGGTCCTCGTGTTCGTCGCCGCGATGATCGGCGGCATCGCGCTCGCGCGGCTCGCCGTCAAGTAACGCTGTAGAGCACGATCGGCTGCTTGCGGCCGCGGATCTCCGCGCTGGCCAGCCGCTCGCCCGGGCGCGGCTCGGGGAGCTGGCTCCACGTCGTCTCGGAGATCAACAGATTCACCCCGTGCTCCTTGGTCAGGCTCTCGATCCGAGACGCCACGTTCACCGCGTCGCCGATCACCGTGTACTCCGCCTGCAGCGCACCGCCGAGCATGCCCGCGGCGACCTGCCCCGTATGGATGCCGATGCCGATCGCGATCGGCGGCAACCCCTGCGTCTCGCGATGCTGGTTGAGCTCGCGGACCGCGCGGTGCATGTCGCGTGCGGCTCGCACCGCGCGCTGCGCATGATCGTCGAGTCGATCAGGCACGCCCCAGAACGCGAGCAGACCGTCGCCGAGGAACTTGCCGATCACGCCATCGTGCCCCTTCACGATCTGCCCCATGCGCCCGAAGTAGTCGTCGAGCATCGCGAGCACCTCGCGCGGTGACAGGCCCTCGGACATCGTCGTGAAGCCGCGGATGTCGCTGAACATCACCGTGACCTCGCGCTCCACCGGCGCGAGCGCCTCGGGACCCGCGTTGATCAACCGCTCGGCGACCTGCCGCGGCAGGAACCGCGTGAGGTTATCGCGCTGGCGCAGCCCCGCGAACATCGGGCCCACCGCGCGGTTCGTCATCGCGACCATGAACCCGACGACGATCATCCCCCCGAGCACGAAGATCGTCGCCTGCGTGAGCAGCACGCCCGCGGAGCCCGCCAGCACCATGTGCGTAGTCACCGCGAGCGCCGTCGACAGCACCACGTGCCACACGCTCATCCGGGTCAAGGCGAACGTGATCAGCAGCGCCGACGAGATCGCGTGCTGCGCCGGGCCCCAGCCCTCGCCGCGCTGGATGTCGAGCATCGCCATCGTGGTGACAAGCGTGAAGTCGACGAACGTGAGCATCACCGGCCGCCACCGCGACTTCTCCGGGTCGGCCCGCTTGATGCGATGCGTGATGATCAGCGTGACCACGGCGAACACCGTGTAGAACGCGCCCACGCCGGTCTGCAGAAGATCCGTATGCCCGCCGATGTTCGCGATGATCGCGAACATCGCGATCATCACGAGCCGTCCGATCGCCGCGCGGCGCTCGCCGACGAGGCTGCCCTCGGCGCGGACCTGTAGCTCGTTGCGCGCGGACTCGATCGCGGCGATCTCCGTGCCCTTCGTTGGCTGCGCGGCGCTCACTCTTGCGACGAGATGAACGGGTATTCGACCGTCGACGAACCGGTCGACCGCGGGAACACGATCTTCTTGATCGCGGCGACGATGCACCGATCGACCCACGCGGACTCCTTGGTCCCCCGCGTCGCGGCGGCGGTCGTCACCTTGCCGCTCGCCGCGATCGTGAACCGATAGCCGAGCTTGCCGGTGAACTTCGGATTCGTCTCGAGAACGTCGTTGAAGCACCGGTTGAACGCCGGTCTCCGGCTCCGCATCACGCTCGCGATCTGATCTGCCGACAGCGGGCCATCGTCGGGCGGCCGCATCTTTGCCAGCGCCGGCGTGACCAGCACCGCCAGGATGATCAGGGCGCGCACCTCTGCAAGCCTACCTCAGGGGAAGCAGTCGTATTGCTCCTGCCGCCACACCCTGCCGTCGCGAAGCTCGATGATGCTGCAGATCTGCCCCGTCATCGCGCGCCCGCCCTTCAAGGTGCCCGTCCACACCGAGAGCACGGCACAGCGCTCGCCGTCGACGATCATCGACCGCACCTCGTAGCGCTCGCTCGCGAGCAGCGCAGCCCCGCGCTCGCCCGCCGCGCGGATGCCGGCCTTGTCGAGGCGATGGCCGTTCGGACTGATCTTGTTCGGATGCTCGACGAGCTCGACGTCGTCGTGGAGGAGACGCGCGACCGCATCGAGATCGTGGCTCTCGACGGCGCGCAGGTAGGCGGTGACGATGTCCCGCGTGCTCACGCGGCCAGGATGCCGCGGATCCGGGGCGCGCTTCAGCCGACGGTCATCCGACCGCCGTCGCGCAGCGCGTCGGGGATCAGCACGCTCGGCTCGCCGGTCGACACCATCCACAGCTGATGCGCGGCGCGCGTCACGCCGATGTGCAGCAGGTGGCGCGCCCAGTTCTGCTTCGGATAGCTCGCCGCGTTCACGTCGAGCATCACGACGTAGTCGAACTCGAGGCCCTTCACGCTGGTCACGTCGGTGACGTCGACGCCGGGCTGGAAGTTGAACTCGTCGCGGCGCACGCGGCGCAGCGCGGGGACCTCGGCGCGCTTGAGGCCCTCGTAGTAGGCGTCGGCCTGCTCGGGGTGGCGGGCGATCAGCGCGCACGAGGCGGTCGGCTCGCGCGCCATGAGATTTCGCAGCCCATCGCCGAGGAACGCGACGGCCTCGCCGAGGTCGCCGAACTCGTGGAGCTCGACGGGTTCGCCGGGGCGCGCCGCGAGCGGCTCGTCGGGCGCGAGCTCGGGACCGAGGATCTCGCGCGCGAGCATCATGACCTCGGCGGTCGAGCGGTAGGAGAGCTTCAGCGGCCGCACGATCGCGGCTTCGCTCTGGCCGGAGATCAGCGCGACGAGGTCGGCCCAGCCCGAGAAGTTATTGTCGAACACCAGGCGCTGCGCCGTGTCGCCGGCGATGGTCACCGAGCGCTTCGTCGGATCGTTGTCGGGCGCGTGCACCGCCTCGACGAGGACCTTGACCTCGAGGGCCGAGCGATCCTGCGCCTCGTCGATCGCGACGTGCTCGTAGAGCATCTCGTCGCCGCCGGGGGTCTGCAGCGAGCCGCGCTTGAGCTGCACGAGACGGAGCAGGATCGGATCGTCCTCGTCGTCGAACTTCTCGGCCGGATCGTCCTCGTCGGGACCGACGGCGAGGCCCTCGGCGTCGAGGATCGGGTTGCCTTCGTCGTCGACTGGCGCCTTCTGCGCGCGCGCGAGCTGGCGGCGCATCCAGTGGACGACGCGCTCGATGTCCTTCGCGGACACGTCGGTGCCGGCGTAGCCCTCGGCGAGCGCCACCGGATCGGTGAACAGCTCCGCCCAGTCGAGCACGATGTCATCGGCGCGCCTCTTCCATCGCTTGATCGCGCTCTCGAGCCCGACGCGCACGGTCGCATCGAGGTCGGTCGCCTTCTTGAGCCAGCTGTTCACGCCCGAGAGGCGCGGCAGCAGCGCGCGCTTGACCAGGCGGTTCCACTCGTCGACGGCGGGCGGGTAGATGCTCGCGAGCTCGGTCCCGATCTCGATCGCCTGCTTCTCGACCCACGTGACGAGCATCGCGAGCACGGCCGGATGCTTCTTCGCGCGCGAGACGTGCTCCGGCGGATCGAGGTTGTACTTGGTCGGCGCCTCGGGGAGGCAGCGCATGCGCGTCGACCGCGCCCAGCCGGTGTACGTCACGACGGGCACGCCGCTGACGCCGAGCGACGGCAGCACGCCGGCGACGTAGCGCACGAGCGCCTGCGACGGCACGACGAACAGCGTGTGGTTCGCCCTGAACCGGCGCGGGTCCTGGAAGTTGAGATAGGCGATGCGGTGCAGCGCGACGGTGGTCTTGCCGGAGCCGGCGCCGCCCTGGATCACGACGATGCCGCTGCCCGGCTGCGTGATCAGGTCGAACTGCTCCTTGTCGATCAGCGCGGCGATCTCGGGCAGCGCCTTGTCGGCGCGCACCGCGTTGCCGTGATGGATGCCGAGCTTGCCCTTCTCGCCCTTCGCGGCGACGGGACGTGCGGCCTTGCCCATGCCGCCGTGGAGCACGGGTGCGATCTGCCCGACGGCCTGCACCCAGGTGCCGCGCGCGTCCTTGATGAACGTGCCCTGTGGTGCGCCGATGCGGCGAAGGTTGCCCTTGAAGATGGAGACGTTGCGGCGCGCTTCGACGACGCCGTCGACCCGCCGGCCCGCGATCTCTTCCTCGTAGTCGTCGCCCTCTTCGTAGCGGTAGTAGATCCGCGAGATCGGCGCGTTGCGCCAGTCGACGATCTGCACGTTGGACTGGCGATCGATGAAGCCGCGCTTCCCGATCATCACGTCGCGCGGCTTTGCATGCTCCTTGAGCCGCATGTGCGCGAAGTACGGCGACGCGATATCGATCGGCAGCGACACGCCGCCGCCGATCCGCGACTTCAGGGCTGCGAGCCGCGTCATCTGCTCGACCAGCGGCGGGAGATCCTCGGGCCGCGCCTCCGCGATCTGATCGCGGAGCGAGATCAAGTCCGCGTCGAGATCGTTGGCGCCGATCCGCGGGCGGCCTTCATCCTCGTCGCCCATCGCGACGCGCGCCTGCACCTGACCGAACAGGCGTTCCTCTTCCGCGATCACCCCGGCGCCGGGTGTTCCTTTGGGGACCTCGTTGGCCATCGGGCAGCGGGTGAATCTATCGAAATCGTCGGCGCTGACAAGATGTAAGCCGTGTGACTACTGATTTTGAGGCTGATTCGCGTGCGACGTCGGCCCGACCCCGTCCTCTCTCCGATAACCACGCGATGTACCGGCGGATCTTGGCTGCCTCGAGCGGCTGTCCGCAGATGAACTGCATCGGGTCGGGCGCTAACTGCCGATTCCGGAGCCCATGAGCAACACCTCTTCAACTCATTCGAATTACTGTGGAATCAGCGCAGGGATCC
>JBBRED010000196.1:0-15798 GCA_038203335.1 Haliangiales bacterium
CGACGGGCGAGAAGTCGAGCACCGCGCCGACGACGATCGCGCAATCGATATCGTGATAGCGGACCTCGTCGATCGCACAGCGCAGCGCCGTGTTGCCGCTCGCGCACGCCGCGCCCACCGTGTAGATCGGCCCGCAGATTCCGAGCACCTCGGAGATCACGCCGGCGTGATCGGTATCGAGGCCGGTCAGGGCGAGCAGCGAGTCCATGAAGTCCGGCTCCTCCGCGTACTGGAGTCGGTTCTCGTACTGGTGATTGAGGTTGATGTTGTGGCCCGCGACGATCGCCGCCACGCGATCGAAGTCGAACGCTCCGGCGAGCTTCGCGTCGACGTACGCGTCGAGCGCGAGGAGGATGGTCAGCTTCGTCGTCCACGGCGACTTCGAGATCAGCTTGCGCGCCTTGCGCCACACCTCCGGAGGCACCGCACCCTCGAGCTTCGCGAGCTTCGCCGCGATGTCGTACCCGGAGAGGTCCGCGCCGACCTTGGAGTAGCAGCGCGACACATCGAGGGTCTTCCAGTTGGTCAGCGCCGACGTCCCGGCGAGCAGCCCATCGAGAAAGCCGCTCAGCGTGTCGCCGAGCGGCGTGTTGATCGCCATTCCCGTGATGACGATGCGTTCAGGCTTCGACAAAATAGACCTCCATGACGGCCAGGCAACAGATCGTGTCTCCGACGAGGACCTGGCCGGCGCACACGCCGGTGTAGTCGCTGGTATCGAGAGCGCGCGCGAGCAGCACGAGCTCGGCGCCCGGGCGGATCGCGTCGAGGAACGCGGCGTGGTGGATCTTCAGGGCGCGCACGCCCGCCGCCGGGCCACGCTCGAGCGCGAACAGGCACAGCCCGAGCTGCCCGATCGCCTCGACCTGCAGCGCTCCCGGATAGATCGGGTCGCCGGGGAAGTGCCCGCGGAACAGCGGATCGGCCGGATCGAGCCAGCGCCGGCCCGCGATCGTGGCGCCGGCGCGATCCACGGCATCGATCCGATCCACGAGGCGGAACGGATCGCGGTGCGGGATCAGCCGCTCCACCTCGGGGGTGCCGAGCTCCACGCGATGCGCGGTCTCGGGCGTGTACAGCCGGCGCTTGCGCCCCGCGCGCACGATGACCTCGAGCTCGTCAGCCTGCATCGCGGAGCCCCGTGGTGAGCATGGAGACGTGGGTCTTCCACTCCGTGGCCGAGTCGGTGGTGGCGCGCCGGCCGGGCGTCCAGTCCTTGCCGAACAGGTTGTGAAGCACGGCGCGCGGACCGACCTCGACGAACCACGGGCGGTCGACGTGCGCGGCCATCGCATCCACGCTCGCCTGCCAGCGCACCGGCCGGTACACGTGGGCGGTGAGGCACGAGCGGATCTGCTTCGGCGTCGCGCGCTCCACGAGCTGACCGAGGACGTTCGGCACGTACGTCCCGTGCGGCTCGGTCACCTCGACGTCCTCGAGCACGTGGGCGAGGCGCTCGCCGGTGGCCGCGAAGCACGGCGCGTGCATCGGGATCCGCGGCTCGATCACGGTGGCGTCGAAGAAATCGTCCTGCTCGAGCTGCGCGAGCACGCGCTCGACCGCCGTGCGCTCGCCCGAGATGACCTGCTGGCGCGGTGAGTTGTAGAGACCCACGCCCACGCGATCTCCCACGCCGAGCTTCGCGATCGCGGCCTCCACCATTGATGCTGCGAGCGGAAACACCGACACCATCAGGCCATCGGTCGCGTGGTCGTAGAGCATGCCGCGCTTCTCGACGAGCCGCAGCGCATCCGCGAACGCCAGTGCGCCGATGTGGACGAGGTGGTTGAACTCGCCGAGCGAGAGCCCGAGCGACCACGGCGAGCTCACGCCGGCGGCATCGAGCACGGCGAGGTGGAGATGGTTCGCGAGGAACACGCCGACCTGCACGTCGCGATTCGTGGCGAGCGACGCCGCGTTATCGGCGCGGTAGTGTGCGCGCAGGTCGCGGCCGAGCACGTGCGAGGCGTGCGCGATCAGCGTGGCGCACGGCTTCTCCGCGGCCAGCTTCTCGATCATCTCGGGGTAGCGCGAGCTCTGCCCGGGGAACATCAGGACGATCGTCATCGCTGCCCCTCGAACACGAGCGAGATGCCATCGGCGAACGTGTTGCCTCGATCGACCATCAGCACCTGGCCGGTCATCGCGTCGAACATCCCGCTGCACAGCGCGAATGCGGCATCGCCGACCTCCTCGGGCCGCATGAACCACTCCTCGGCGACGAACTGCCGCAAGAAGCCGTGAAACGGCGCGCCGAACGTGCTCGTGAACGCATCGGTCTTGATCGCCCGCGACCGCACCACGTTCACGCACACGCACTCGGCGCGCAGCCGGTACGCCAGGTAGCGCGCGAGCGACTCCACGGCCGCCTTTCCGCACGCGACGAAGTCGTACATCGGGGTGAACCGATCCGGCCCGTCCGACGACATCACCACGACGTACTTCGGATACGCGCCGAGGATCTTCTTCGCGGCGAGCGTGTACTCGACCGTGGGCCACGCGGTGGCGCGCATCGATCGCAGAAACGCGCGCTCGGTCAGATCTTCCAGCGACTGCACGGTGACCGCGGTCGAGGCGTTGCTGATGAACGCATCGAGCCGGCCATAGGTCTCGCGGATGGTGGTGAACAGCTGCGTGGTATCGGGGCTGCTGAGGATGTCGGCCTCCACGATCAACGGCGGCGGTCCCTCCGCGCGCACGAACTGCTCGCGCACCTCGTCCTCGTCGGCGCTGCCCCAGCGGTGCGTGATCACGGCCTGCGCGCCGTGGCGTGCGAACGACAGCGCCGTCGCAAGCCCGATCCCCTTCGTGCCGCCGGTGACGAGCACGACCTTTCCGTCGAACAACCTCACGCGTCACCGCCGATCGGCGGCAGCACGTCGCGCTCGTCGTAGAGCCGGCTGAAGTTGTCGGTCACCATCGCACCGCGATCGATCGTCACGACCTGACCGCCCACGCCATCCATCAGCCCCGAGCACAGCCCGAACGCCGCCTCGCCGATCATCTCCGGCGTGGTGAACAGGCCCGGCGCGTGCGTCTCGACGAACGGCTCGAACGCCGGCGTCATCGTGTCGCTCAGCGAGTCCGTGCTGGTGAACCGCGTGCGCAGCGCGTTGACCCGGGTGCCGTGATCGCGCAGGCGATGGTTCAGGTAGCGGCACAGCGTCTCGAGCGCGGCCTTCGCCGCGGCGATGATGTCGTAGTTGATGTGATAGGTCTCGTGCCCCATCGACGACAGCGCGAGCACGTAGCGCGGGTAGTTGCCGAGCCGCGCGTGCGCGGCCTGCGTGTACGCCACCACCGGATACGTGGCGTACTCGATCGCCGTCGCGAGGCCGCGGCGCGTGAAGTCCGCGAGCGAGGTGACGAGCGGCGCGAACGCGACGTTCGAGACCAGCACGTCGAGCCGCGCATGCTTCGCGGCGATCGCCTCCATCACCTGTGCGGCATCGTCATCACGCGCAGCGTCGGCATCGAGGATCACCGGCACCGGCGCGCCCACCGCCGCGAACTGCGCGCGGATCGCATCGGCATCGGCCGAGCCCCACTTCTGCGTGAGGTAGAGCTGAGCCCCCCGCTTGCCAAACGCGAGGCCGATCGCCAGCCCGATGCCCTTGGTGCCCCCGGTTACGAGGACGCAGCGGCTGCGATAATCCAGCATTCAAGCTGGTAGGAGCGGCCTCCGATGAAGTGTGACGAACTTTCTTTGGTCGGGCCGCTCAGAACACGTGGAAGTCGTGGAGCGTCACCAGGATCATCAACACGGCGAACACCATGATGCCGCCCATGTGGACCATCGCTTCGATCTTCGGATTCGCGCGGCGCCGCGTGACCATCTCGTAGAGGAGGAACATCAGACGTCCGCCATCGAGCGCGGGCAACGGCAACAGGTTGAACAGGCCGAGGTACACGCTGAGCATCATCAGCAGCTCGTAGCCGCGCGTGAACCCGGATTTGAACTGCTTGCTGAACTCGTCGATGATCCGCTTGGGGCCACCCGGGTCGGCCTTCTGCGCACCGGTGACGATGTCGTAGAGGTTTCCTCCGATGTACTTGGTCTGCTCGACGGGGTAGACCAGCGCGCGTCCCATCGCATCGAGCATGCCGACCTGCACCGTGTCGGTCTGCACGGTCTTGCGAATGCCGAGCAGGTAGATCGGGTTGCCCTTGTCGTCCTTGTCGAGGCGCGGCGTGATCGACACGTCGAGCTGCTTGCCGTCGCGGGTGACGGTCAGCAAGATCGGCGCGCCGTGCTTTGCGGTGACCCGACCGGTCAGCGACTTCTCGTCGGCATCGGTCGCGAGGATGGGCGTGTGATCGACCTGGATGATCCGGTCGCCGGGCTCGAGCTTGCCCATCGCGTCGTAGCCCGGCATCACGTCGTCGACGCCGACGTACAGCGTATCGCCGCGCACGCCGTGGCAGTTGTAGAGGAAGAACGCGAGGACCATCGCGGCGAGGTAGTTCGTGGCCGGGCCGGCGAAGATCGCGAGGAACCGCTGCCACACCGGCCGGTTCGGATACGCGAAGCGATCCTCGGGATCGACCTCCTCCGCGATGCTCATGCCCTTGATCTCGACGAACCCACCAAACGGGATCGGAGCGATCTGGAACAGCGTGCCGGTCTTCTTCGATCGCCAGCTGAGCCCGGGGATCGCGGGGCCAAAGCCCAGGCTGAACCGCTCGACCCGCATCCCGCACCAGCGCGCCACGACGTAGTGGCCGCCCTCGTGCACGACGATGAGGAAGCTCAGCGATAGGATCGCCAGCAGGATGTACACGCCTCGACTATAGCCGAGGGACTACCCGATGCGAGCGAAGGCGCGGAACCGACTGACGGCAGACTTCGCGGCGACCCCCGTCGGACCGGTGAGCCGGACCGAGAGGTTCTGGACCTGGAGCCGCTTGGCGAGGCGACGGTGCATCGCGGGGCCGAGCAGACGCGCGCCGCGGAACGCCGTGAGGGCGCGGACGCGGTGTGCGACGGTGTAGCGGGTCAGCGCGACCTCGGCATCGCCCTCGTTGGCGAGCAGGCGGCGGACGGCATCGCCCACGCCGTCGAGCGAGGCGCTCGCGACATCCGGCGTTGCGACGACGATCAACGTGCCCTGCGCGCGACCGGCGCCGACATCGATGCCGCGACCACGCGCCGATGCGTGGGTGACGCGGAGCTCGGGAACCTCTCCGCGGAGCAGGGCGAGGACGGCGTGCGAGTTGTCGCCGGAGTCCTCGTCGATCGCGAGGATCTCGAAGCTGAGGCCGAGGCCGCGCAGGTGCTCGGCCGTGCGGCGCACCGCGATCCCCACGAACTCCTCGTCATCACCGAACGGCAGAATGACGGAGACGTCGAACCGGGGACCCTCGGACATCGGTCCGAGATGAAGCACGCCGTGTGCCGCCATTAGACTCACGTGTCATCGCACGAACGGCACGGGATCGTCACGTAATTACGACACGTTGGGAGTTTTCGCAGTGGCATTGGTCGGACCGTGGTGCGAAGCCACTTACGCACTGCGGCGCGATCGGCGAGTCACTGACTTCTCACCAGGCGCGGCGCGATGCGGTCCCACGCAAGGTGGGTCACGGCGGCGCGGAGGTCGGCGGCAGCCGGAGGTGCGCGGAGTACATCATCGATCGCGCGGGCGAGCGCGCCGGGATCCTCGGGTGCGACCAGGTGCGCCGCGGGGGCGAGATCGCGGAGCCCGCCGACCCCACTGGCGACCAGCGGCACGCCGGCGGCGAGCGCTTCGAGCGCGATCATCGGCGTCCCTTCGGTGCGACCGCTCTGCAAAACGCGCGATGGCACGACCACGACGCTCGCGGTACCGAGCAGGCGATCGCGCGCCGTCGTGTCGATCTGACCCAGGAACGTCACCGGCGCCGTGCGCGCGCGGCGCTCGAGGTCCGCACGCGCGGGGCCATCACCGGCGATCAGCACGCGCGCCTGCGAGCGCATCCGAGCCGCCGCATCGATCAGGACGTCGATGCCTTTCACCGGCACGAGCCGCGCGGCGACGACGATGGTCGGCGGATCGGTCGGCGTGCGGGCGATCGCCTCGAACCGCATCACGTCGAGGCCCATCGGCTGCACGGTGGCGCGACCGAGCCACGCGGCGAGGCTCGGCACACAGGCGATCGCGATCGCGCGCAACTCGTGGCTGACGAACACGAGCTCGGCATCGCGGCGCGCGAGCAGGTGCAGCACCGGTGCGAGCAGGCGCGCGCGGCGCAGCGTGTGGACATCGCCGCCGTGGGCGATCGCGAGCAGCGGCGCACGTGACGGCAGCGCCGCGATCGCCGACGGCACGAGCCAGTGCGCGACGATCGAGTCCCAGCGACGCGCACGGATCGCGACCGCCGCGGCGAGCCGCGCCGAGAACGAGGCCGCGGCACCGAGCAGCGCGAACGGCTCGCGCTCGAGAGCATCGGGGGCGCCGCCGCGCTCGAACAGCGTGCTCGGGATCCGGATCACGTCGCGACCGGCGCGCGTGCCCGCCGCGATCACGTCGACGTCGTGACCGAGCGCGCGGAGCGCGTGGACGTGCGCGGCGACGAAGCTACCGGCGGGATCCGTGGGCGTGCGCGGGTACGACGTCGTGACGACGCCGATCCTCATCGCGCCAGCTTGCGCGCCTGCGCCGCGAGGCGCGTGCCCCACGAGCGGAGCAGCACCCACGGGATCGGGTGCACCACCGTGCCGAGGTGGATGCCGCTCTTCCAGTGGTCGCCATAGATCGGGCGGACCGGAACATCGACCACGGCGATGCCGGCGACGTGGAGGCGGCTGAGCATGTCGTTCGGATATCCGTAGCGCGGGAACAGCTCGTCGATCGGCACGGCGGAGAGCGCGTCGCGCGAGATCGCGGTGTAGCCGCACTGCGAGTCCCAGACGTGGCGATAGCCCGAGGTCAGCTTCGTGGCCGCGGACAGCAGCACGTTGCCGACGATGCGCGTCGCCGGCATCGCCGACCAGATCTCCGGATGCAGGAACCGGTTGCCTTTGACGTAGCCGGCGGCGCCCGAGAGGATCGGCTCGAGCAGCGCGGGGAGATCCTCGGGATCCATCTGACCATCGCCGGCCATCACGACCGCGATGTCGGCGCCGATCGCGAGCGACCGCTTGTAGCCCGTGGAGATCGCTGCACCAACGCCGCGATTCTCGGCGTGGCGGATGACCTCCACTCCGGATGGACGCTCGCGGCGCTGCGCACCGAGCAGCGCCTGTGCCGACGTGTCGTCCGTCGAGCAGTCGTCGACGACGATGATGTCGTCGACCAGCGCGGGCATCGTGGCGACGGTCTCGACGATCTTCTGGCGCTCGTTGAACGCCGGAATCACGACGGAGACGCGCTGCGATCGGTACATCAGAAGGGTGTTTTAGCCTGTCACAGGTGCGTGGTACAGCCTGCACATCGACGAGAACGTGGTGTTCTCGAAACGCAAACGCGAACGAAAGAGAACGTTATGGCTGGTGGAGTCAACAAGGTCATCCTGGTCGGGCACCTGGGCGCAGATCCGGACATGCGGTACACGCCGAGCGGGCAGGGCGTGTGCGAGCTCCGCCTCGCGACGAGCGAGAGCTGGAATGACAAGAACGGTCAGCGCCAGGAGCGCACCGAGTGGCACCGCGTGGTCGTGTGGGGAAAGCGGGCGGAGGTGTGCTCGAAGTACCTGGCGAAGGGCCGCCAGGTGTTCGTCGAGGGTCGGATCCAGACCCGCACGTACGACGACAAGGAAGGCAACAAGAAGTACATCACCGAGATCATCGCCGCGGACGTTCAGTTCCTCGGCGGTGGCAAGGGTGAAGGCGGCGGTCGCAAGGACGATGGTCCGCCGCCCCCGTCCGACGGTGACTTCGCGAGCGGCGGCTACAGCGGCGGCGGCGGTGGCGGCGGCGGCGGACCGGACGACGACATTCCGTTCTGATCAGCCGCGCTTTCGACAGCTGACCTCGACGATCAACTCGCTCGGCCCGGTGCAGTAGCACTGCACGCCGCGCGCGTTGGTCGGGAGCTCCGAGACGTGGAGCCCGGCGGCGAGCCGCTCGCGGTGGGCGTCTAACCTCAGAGCCACGCGATCGTCGCCAGCAGCATCGCGGCTGCGGACGGGACGATGATCGGCCACAGCGTGGTCGACAGCGCGGCGTGCGCGCGCTCGCGGTCGGTCCGGCCGCGGACCAGGGCGCGGGCCGTCGCGATCGCGAGGCCGACGACGCCGATCGCGAGCGCTCCGATCTGCAGGACGGTGACCTGGTCATCGTAACCGGCGGGAACGCCGGCGGTGCCGGAGTGCCCCTCGCGCATCATCCGCGTCACGTGGAGCACGACCCACGCCGTGACGAGGCCGACCGAGGTGATGCCTGCGACATCGAGGATGAACCAGCGCGTGCGCGACTGCAGGACGATGCCGGTCGCCATGCCGAGCACGACGCACGCGAACGTCGCGAACACGCGCTCTCCGATCACCGCGGCCAGACCCCGTGCCGCGAGGTTGCTATCGACCCACGCGATCGAGGGGAGGCCGAGCGCGATCAGCGCGACCACCAGACCCTGGATCGCGAGCGCGAGCAGGATCCCCGCGACCAGCTTGCCCCCGAAGATCGACGATGGCGCGAACGGGCGAACGAAGTAGAACGATAGCCGCCCGTTCGCCAGCTCCTCGCCGAGCAACGACATGCCCACGATCACCGAGATCCCGAGGGTCGCGATCCAGGTGCCGGTGAGCAGCGAGTCGGCGTCGCCGCGGTTGTGATCGAGCGAGCGGATCGCGAGCATCGCCAGCGTGCCGAGAACGACGGCCGCGGGGATCAGGATCCAGCGCGAGGTCAGCTCGCGCACCGCGATCCTCCACACATGAACGAGACGACTCATACCAACCCCCAGTGTGCGAGCGCGATGCCGACCACGCCGACCACCGCGAGCGTGGGCCACAGCGTGATCGCGAGCGATCGGTGAACACGTTCTCGATCGGTTCGACCGATCGCCACGGCGCGGATCACGGCCCCCATCACGACCGCGACCCCCGCGCACGCCGAGATCCACATCAACAGGTCGATCCGTCCGAACATGGGCGCGGCCTCCTCCGGGGTCCACTCCATGGCCACGGCGACGTGCTGGGCCTGGTTGACCTGCGCGAACAGCATGACGGCGAGAAGCGCGATCACGGTCCCGCCGATCGCATCGAGGAGAAACCAGCGCGAGCGTGACCGCGCGAGGATCCCGACGACCAGGCCGGTCGCTAGGAACACGATCGACATCCAGATCGCGAACAGCGGGCCGGCAGCCTCGAGCGGTTCACCGACCGAGCGGAACGTCAGCATCGACGGTACGAGGAGCAGCGTCTGCATCCCGACGACGAGGACCAGGCCTGCGCTCACCTTGCCGGCTGCGATCGTCGCGCCGTGAACGGGGCGCGTGAAGTAGAACGCGAGCCGGCCATCGTGCAGCGGCCGCCCGAGCAGCGACATCCCCACGACAAACGCGATGATCCACGACAGCACGGCCGCGCCGAGCAGGCACACGTCGAACAGGCGGGAGTCGTCCGCGACCCTGGCGATGATGGCAGCGAGAACACCGAGGCCGAGCGCGGCCAGCCACACGCCCCACCGGCGCGCGAGCTCGTGCTTCGCGATGGTCAGCGCGCCGATCACGCGGCCACTCCCCGTTGACGCTCCACGATGTCGTTGAATACTTCCTCGAGCGATGCGGGCGGATCGCCCGACGCGCGCAGCGGATCGGCATCGACCTGGCCGTACGAGCCCTTGATCGTCTCGAGCTCGCCGCTCAGCACCATTCGTCCGTCGCGCAGCACGCCGATGTGCGTCGCGAGACCCTCGACGGCGGCGAAGTCATGCGTCGACACGAGCGTCGTCGTGCCGTTGTCGGCGAGCTCGCGCACCAGCTCGGCGAGCAACTCGCGCCGCGCGATCGGATCGAGACCGAGGGTGGGATCGTCGAGAACGAGCGCTTCCGGGCGCGTGCACAGCGCCACGGCGAGGAGCACCTGTGTCTTCTGACCGCGCGACAGACGCCCGAACGGCATCTTCTCGCGGATCCCGAAGTGCCGGAGGCGTGCCGCGAACGTGTCGCTGTTCCAGTGCGGATACAGCGGCGCGCAGAAGCTCGCGAGCGCGCGCGGTGTCATGTCGAGCGGCACGTCGGGCTCCTCCGGCACCACGCCGAGGCGCGCCATCGCGGCGGCGCGATGCGTCCACGCGTCGCGGCCGAACAGCAACGCGCGGCCTTCGTCGGGACGCCGCAGCCCGAGCAGGCAGCGGAACAGCGTGGTCTTGCCCGCGCCGTTGCGGCCGAGCAGCGCGAACACGGAGCCCGCCTTCACGCTCAGCGAGAGCTGGTCGAGGATCACCCGACCGCCAAGGCGCACGGTGATGTTGTCGAGAACCAATGGATCGTTCGTCATGGCTTTCCCCCTGCACTGACGCGGACGTAACCGCTGAATGCTTCGCGTAGCGCGCCGATCGCTTCCTCGGGCTCGGCGCCGATCGTCGCGGTGAGCGCGGCGAGCTTCTCCGCCCCCTCGCGCAGCGTTCGCGTCCGCTCGGCGCGCGCGAGGATCGGCGGCTTCGCGGCGACGAACGTGCCCTCTCCGCGACGCACCACCAGCACGCCGAGATCGACGAGGCGCTGATACGCCTTCGCGATCGTCGCCGGGTTCACCAGCAGCTCGGCCGCGAGCGTGCGCACCGACGGCACCGATGCGCCGGGCTCCCACACTCCACTGCCGACGAGCTGCCGAACCGACTCCTCGAGCTGACGCCACAGGGGCGTCGCGCTCGTTGCATCCAGCTTCAGGGTTCTTCGCGTCACTGTATTAGTACACTGATACACCGCGGAGGTCGTGTCAACACCTTCGTTCGAGCTCACGCGGTAAGGTTTCGCCGTGACCGCGACGGGCCTGAGACGACACGCTGACTTCAAGCGGTTGTGGGCGGCGCAGGTGGTCAGCGCGTTCGGCTCGCGGATCACGCGCACGGCGCTGCCGATCATCGCGGTGAGCACGTTGGACCAGCCGGACTCGATCATCGGCATCCTGATGGCGATGCAGCTCGCGCCGGGCGTGCTCCTCGCGATGTTCGCGGGCGGCTTCGTGGATCGCGGCGACAAGCGGCGCATCCTGATCGGTGCCGACCTCGTGCGCGCGGGCGTGGTCGCGTCGCTGACGGTGGCATGGGCGCTCGGCATGCTGTCGATGGCGCACCTCATCGTGGTCGGCGCGATCGTCGGGGCGGCGAGCGCGCTGTTCCAGATCACGGACACGTCGTACCTGCCATCGTTGATCGGCAAGGACCAGCTCGCCGAGGGCAACGCGAAGCTCGAGTCCACCGAGGCGGTCGCGGAGATCACGGGACCGGCGAGCGCGGGTCTCTTGATCGCCGCGATCGGTGCGCCGCTCGCGGTGGTGATCGATGCGCTGAGCTACCTGTGGTCCGCGCTGTGGCTCGGGCGGATCGAGACACGCGCGGAGCCCGCGGCGGAGGCCAAGCCGGCGAAGGGGCCGCTGCGCATCGATGATCTCCGCGTCGGCCTGCGTGCCGTGTTCGGGCATCCCTACGTTCGGTGGATCGTGATCAGCCACATGGTGTGGTCGATCTGCGGCGGGTTCTTCATCTCGCTGTACACCCCGTTCTGCCTGCGCGAGCTCGCGCTCTCGAAATCGATGTTCGGCGTGATCATCGCGATGGGCGGTGTCGGCTCGCTCGCCGGGGCGCTGATGTCGCGCTGGATGGTCGCCACGATCGGGCTCGGCCGCACGCTCGTGATCGCCTCGGCGATGTCGCTGATGTGCGCGGTGTTCATCCCGCTCGCGTCGGGATCGATCGCGGTCGTGGTCGGCTTCCTCGTGCTGCATCAGCTGCTGAGCGATGGCTTCGCGGTCGCGTTCATCATCCAGGCGGTGACGCTGCGGCAGACCGTGCTGCCGAAGGACGTGCTCGGCCGGGCGAACGCGGCGATCCACGTATGCACGGCGAGCCTGTTGCCGGTCAGCGCGATCATCGCGGGCTTCCTCGCCGAGGCCATCGGGATCCGCAACGCGGTGTGGGTCGGCGTGGCGATCGGCTTCGTGCCGCCGCTGCTGCTCCTGCCGCTGTGGAGCTTGAAGGCGATGCCGACCGAGATCTCGCTTCGATCCGCGTAGTTGCATCGCCTTACACCGGCCTTACGCGCGGCGTAGACCTGCCGAAACCAGCGCGCGTTCATACCTCCATCCACCAGGGCTCGAGCGCTGCTTCGAAAGCGGCGCTCAACTTTCCACCCGCGTCGGAAAAGGATCTGTCATGTCGCGTTTGCTCATCGCCGCCTCTCTTGTCGCTGCCATCACCGCCTCCGCGTTCGCCGATCAGCGCTTCGCCTCGCCGCCTCCCGAGGTCGTCGCTGCGAGCGAACCGGCCGAGCTCATGCCCGCCGCCCCGCCACAGATGCGCGTGGTGCTCGATCGCCAGACGGTCCGCGCGAAGCTCGCCGAGATGCGCACCGCGAACCTCGCGCGGTTCCGCGCGTACCAGCAGGGCGGCGTGTTCCCGAGCAACACGTTCGACCAGCGCAAGCTGAACGTGTGGATGGATGCCGATGGCCACCTGTGCGCCGCCGCGACCATCATCAACGCGTCGGGCCAGACTGACCTCGTGCAGCAGGTCGCCGAGCAGACCAACTTCATCCGCCTCGCCGATGTGAAGCAGGGCCCGCTGATGGACTGGATCCTGACCTCGGGCCTCACGCAGGCCGAGATCGCGGCGATCCAGGAGCCGTTCATGCCGGTCACTCGTCGTCAGCCGGAGATCGATCCGAAGCTCCGCGCCGCGGAGACCGCGCGCCTGATCAGGAAGTACAAGGCGGTCGACGCGATGATCGTCAAGAACCAGAAGCGAAGCCTCGAGCTCGCCGTGGACCGGCTGATGAAGCGCCAGGACCTCGCCTGGCAGCTCGCCAACGGCTGAACCGCTCCTCCCGTCCGCCCTCACGTCTCGCACCCGCGGGCTTCGCGCCCGCAAAGGATCCGTCATGTCTCGCTTCGCCCTTGCCCTCGCCCTCGTCGCTTCCCTGACCACCAGCGCGCTCGCCAGCCGGTCACCCGTGTTTGCTCGCGCCCCCGAGCCGAGCGAGATCCAGCTCGCGCCCGACACGATCCAGCTCCCGCAGCGCTTCATGGATCGCGCCGCGATCCGCCGTAAGCTCGTCGAGCAACGCGCCGCGAACCTCGACCGGTTCCGCGCGTATCAGAAGGCGGGCGTGTTCCCCGTCAACACGGTCGGCCCGGGCATGCGCAACGTGTGGGTCGACATCGACGGTCACATCTGCGCCGCCGCCACGATCATCAAGATGTCGGGCCTCGACGAGCTCGTGACGCGCACCGGTGAGCAGAACAACGGAATTCGCCTCGCCGACGTGAAGCAGGGCCCGCTGATGGACTGGATGCTGAGCTCGGGCTTCACGCAGCAGGAGGTCGCCGCGATCCAGGCGCCGTTCGCCTATCCCGGGCCGGTGATGACAGAGAAGCAGCGGGCGATCGAGACCGCGCGTCTGACCAGGATCTACAAGCAGGTGACGGCGAAGCTGGTGAAGAACCAGAAGGCGAGCATTGACCTCGTTATGGCGCGCCTGATGAAGCATCCCGAGCTCGCGTGGCGGCTACTGGACGCCTGACCACCCGCAGGGCCTGCGCTCCACAGACCTGGAGCTAGACCGCCGAGGGCCCTCCCTCGGCGGCGACCGTTTCGGCGCTACGATGAGCGAATGTCCGACGACGCGCGCCTCGCCGCTCTCGAAGCCACGGTTGCCGAGCTGAAGGGTGAGCTGGAGCAGCTGCGTCGCACGCCGCGCCGCTCGATGCGCGAGACCTACCGCTGCTCCGCGTGCGGGGGCACGCAGATCCTCCACTTCGCGCACCTGAAGGATGTCGCCCATAACGGCATGGTCGACCTCTCGCTCCAGAAGCAGTTCTCGATCTGGCGGGGCCTGCATCACACCGGCGGCTCGCTCGAGGCGTTCGCGTGCCGCAACTGCCGGCTCGTCGAGTGGCATGCGATCTCGCTCGCCGACGTCTCGCCCGACGGGATCGAGGTCATCGAGCTCGACGGCTCGACCGCGGATCGACCGATGGATCCGTCGCCGTATCGCTAGGCGATCGAGATCTCCCGAACGACCGCGTCGAGCACCTCGGTACCCCATCCGAGACCGGCGACCGGAATTCGCTCGTTGTGGCCGTGGAACATGTCGGCGAACTTGATGCCCGAGGCCTTCTCGATCTTCACCGGCGAGAAGCCGTACCAGCGCGCGCCCATGCGGGTGAAGTACTTCGCGTCGGTGAACCCGGGGATCAGGTACGGCACCACCACGGCGTCGGGCTCGCGGGATTCGATCTGCTTCTTCATGCTGTCGTAGACCAGCGACGCGACCGGCTCGGAGACCACCGGCGGTGCGGACTTGATGATCTCGAGCTCGACCTCGGGGCCCAGCACCGTGCGCAGCTCGCGCAGGAGATCCTCGTCGGTCTGGCCGGGCAGGGTGCGGCCATCGATCTCGAACTCGGCGACGCCGGGGATGACGTTGGTCTTGCTTCCGGCGCGGACCACGGTGGCCGCGGCGGTGTTCGCGAGCAGCGCCGAGAAGCTGCGCGAGATCGATGCGCCGGGCATCAGCCGCGCCACGCGCGAGAGCAGCTGCGGCCGGGCGAGCAGCTTGATCAGCGGCTGGATCAGCGCCGGCTGGCGCGCGCGGATCGCGTCGATGAAGTCCGAGACGTGCTTCGTGGCGTGCAGCGGCAGCTGCGTGTTGCCGAGCTTCGCGAGCGCCTCTCCGAGCCGGGTGACCACGCTGTCATGGCGGGGCATCGAGCCGTGGCCCGGCTCGCCGGTGACGCGCGCGCGCACCCAGCAGAAGCCCTTCTCGGCGACCTGCACCGGATAGAACGTGGTGTCGCCGAGGTGCAGCGAGAACCCGCCGGACTCGCCGATCGCGTACTCGGCCTCGACCAGCTTGGTGTGCTCCTCGACGAGAAACCGCGAGCCGAGATCGCAGCCCGCTTCCTCGTCGGCGACGGCGGCGAAGATGATGTCGCGATCGAGCTTCGTGTTCGTGGCGGCGAGGCGCTTGATGATCGCCGTGCACATCGCGGCCATGTTCTTCATGTCGATCGCGCCGCGACCCCACAGACAGCCCTCGACCTCGTCACCGGAGAACGGCGGCACGCGCCACTTCGTGGGATCTGCCTCGACGACATCGAGGTGTGCGGTCAGGAGCAGCGGCGGCAGCTTGCCGGTACCACGGTGGCGGACCACCAGGTTCGTGCGCGCGGGCTGCGCCTCGAGCAACACGGGCTCGAGCCCGACCTCGCGGAACTCGCGCTCGAGGAGCTGCGCACAGATCCGCTCGTTACCCGGCGGGTTCGTGGTGTCCATCCGCAACAGCGCCTGGCACAGGCGACGAGCGTCCTCGGCGAGCGACGGTAGCGACATCGCCGCGGAGATTACAGGAACAGCCAGCGATAGATCACGATCGCGAGCCCAACGAGCAGACAACCGACCACTCCCACGCCCGCGGCGATCAGCGCCTTGCCCTGGTTGCCCGAGCGGCTCGCCGTCCCCGCCGCGAAGCCGCCGAGCGCGCCGGTCATCGCGCACACGGTCTGCATGCCGAGGAGCACGTCGCTCGGCGGAGCGCCCTTGATGAACCACTGCGAGATCAGAAACCCCAGCACGAACCCGATCACCGCACCGATGTACGAGCGAAGCCCCATCGCGCGAGCTTACGCGATCACGGACCGCGTTGACCGCGCTCGTCG